>JAISOH010000135.1 GCA_031275825.1 Prevotellaceae bacterium
TTGTCTCCAAATGAGACTTTTCTTCTTCAGACAGTGTTACTTTGTACTTTTTCATTGCTGTTTTTTTGAATGCAAAGATACAACATTTTTAAGACTTTCTAAATATGACACGACACTAGCATACCCAAAGAAATAAAATAAGAAACAATAATCCACGCCAAAACATGGCGTAATGTGAAAAGTCCTTATTCTCATTTCTTTTTAAAAATGTGATAGATTCTGTTTACGAGAATAAAATCAAACGCTTTCGCATTTATCAATAAATTCGTTCCGAAGAACAGTGCAAAATTAATAAAAATTTTTCAAAAACTAAAAAAATAAAATTTGAATGTTTTAAACATGCCGATTAATAAAATTTAACTTTTTGCTTTAAGAAGAGATTAAAATTTCGGCAGTGTTTCGAATTGGTTGATAACAGTTCGTATATTATTGATAATAATATATATAACTATTCTAATCATATAATATATAAAATATTACCAAAATTTATTAGACTTTATATAAACGCAAATATAATATATTAATTTTGTACCTTTGCAAAAAATATTCAACGGAAATGAAAAAGAAAGACTTGTTAAAAGAAACAATCAAACATATAGATATAAAATCGTTTGATGCAACAAAAATTGTAGATGCCATGCGCGATATGTCGTTTACATCACGCGACACAGCCAAGGCTGCCGACATTTTTCAAATGATGATAAAAGAAAAAAACTGTACCAACATACTTACAATTGCCGGCAGCACAAGCGCAGGCGGCTGCATGCAGGTTTATGTAGATTTGGTGAAGAACAGGATGATTGACTGCATTGTATCAACAGGAGCATCAATTATTGATATGGATTTTTTTGAAGCGCTCGGTTTTAAACACTATAAAGGCACTCCGTTTATCGACGACAACTTTTTGCGCCGTAATTATGTCGATAGAATTTACGATACGTATATTGATGAAACAGAACTGCAAAAATGCGATGCGGCAATCAAAAAAATTGCCGACAAACTTGAAGCGCGTCCGTATTCATCGCGAGAATTTATATACGAAACAGGCAAATGGCTTACAAAAAATTCAAAGAAAAAAGATTCGCTTATTCAGGCATGTTACGAAAATAACGTTCCAATATTTGTACCTGCATTTTCCGATTGCAGCGCAGGCTTCGGTCTGGTAATGCATCAGTCGGAACGTATAAAGAACAGAAAACCTTACGTAACGATTGATTCTGTTGCCGATTTTCGCGAATTGACCGAAATAAAAATGCGTTCAAAAACCAGCGGACTGCTTATGATTGGCGGCGGCGTTCCCAAAAATTTTGCACAGGACACTGTAGTTTGTGCCGAATGTTTGGGCGTAGAAGTTCCCATGCATCAATATGCCATTCAAATAACAGTGGCAGATGCGCGCGACGGAGCCTGTTCAAGTTCAACGCTCAAGGAAGCATCTTCGTGGGGAAAAGTTGATACTGCGTTTGAGCAAATGGTTTATGCCGAAGCAACAACGGTTCTTCCACTGATAGCAAATTACGCTTACACAAAAGGCGACTGGAAAAAACGTAAAGCCCGAAATTGGTCTAAAATATTTGATACGACAAAACAGCACTAATATTTGCCCGCCCATATATACAATATAAGATATTTTGGCAACAGTTTATCGTAAACAAGAAAACAGATGGCGGTGAAAAACAAATTGAAATTATAAATTCAACGTTTGTTTTAATAATTTATATCCTGTTGAACTTATCTTGATTTGATGTCCGTTTTTTAATATAAGCAATTGATTTTGTTTCTTATAAAGTTCGATGCGCGAAATCGATTCAATATTAACTATATAAGAACGGTGTATTCTGATAAATTGTTGAGGCAGTTTATTTTCAAAATATTTCATTGTTTGTTCTTTCAAATATTTTCCGCTGTCGGTGAAAATATAAACATAATCGCCAAACGCCTGTAAATAAATTATATTTGACACAATGACAACATTTATTTTTTGTCCTGACTTTACGGCGATGCGTTCCAGTATTTCAACATCTTTTACAGATTGCATATCAGCGTCTTGAATGATATTTTCTGGTTGATTAATATTTTTTTCGATATTTACGGTTAATTTTGAAAGAATCATTCTGTTTTTAAAAAATAAAATCAAAATCAAATAAACCATGAATCCGATTAATATATAAAAAGGTAAAACAGAAACAAGAAGTTTTCGAGTAATTTCTTTACCTGTAAACAAATAATCAAATATATATCCAAAAAACAGCCAAATTGAAACAGAAACAATAAATAGAAATTTATAGTATACAAACTGTTTTACTAATGAAAATTTTTCATATTTTGTATATTTCATCGCACTGTAAATCAGAATACCGACAGGAATAAACAATATGGAACGAACAAGCGTATCAACCGCCAGCAATTCGAACGGCAAGTCAGAAGCAGAATATATGGACAGAGTCTGCAAAATTGCAGACGCCATCCATATTATAAAATATATCGTCAAATAATGTTTATTTCTGATAACAGCCATTTTATGTTTAATTTTTTATTTCGCCGCCGGCAAATGCAAATCCTCCGTTTATAATTAATTTGCGAGAATAGTCTATTTCTCCGCTTATGTTTCGATTGTCTGAAAATCCGCCGGCAAAATTGCCTGTATGCAATTCTACATTCCAGTTGCCGGGAATAAGCAATGTTGCAGATCCAAATACTGCATTAACTTCCAATTCGGTATCGCCTTCGGGAAGCGTTGTTTTGCGTAAATCCAGCATAATGCTACCGAAAACAGAGTTTATTTCGCCGCCTTTGAAAACAGGGTCAAGAACAATTTCTTCTATCGAACCGAATACTGCATTTCGTTCAAAACCACAATTACAAGTGCAATCATCACAACCACAATTACATTTTTGTTTTTTGCGATGCCTGTACATCGAATTATCAATAAAAATTTTACAATGACTGCTTTCTCCCGATTTTGGGAAAAACAGTTTGACGATAATCAGTATTCCCAAAGCAATCAATAATACAGGCCAGTATTTTTCTGCAAAATCATAGCCAAGCCATCCGAAAATATCGGGGCAAGCCTCAATTAATTTGGGAATAATAAGGAACAGTGCAAAAACCAGTATTGCAATACCGCTGAAAAAACGCCTGTACGACAGCAAAAAAATTGCCCAAACAACAAGTAACATTTGCCACGAAAAAATCACTCTTCGCATACTTTCGTCCAAAAGTCCGAAGTTGAACAGTAAAAATAAAGTTCCAAGTAATATCAGAATAATTCCAAATAAATATCCTCTGTGAGGAAAGCGTCTGTTTTTAATTTTGTTCATAATTTTATTTTTATAAGATTTATGCAAATGTACTGCGCAATTTAGTAATTTCAAACACAAAATCGACCAGTACTGTATTTTTCCCGATTAACAGCGATACAAAACAGATAATATGTTATATATATAAAATCCATTTAAATCCTGTGATTGATTTTACTGTTTTTTGTTTGACAATAAAAATAATAAATAATATCCGGATTAACCTCGTTGGCTTCCGCTTTTCGCTTTGCCTGCTTCTTTTGTATCAAGGCAAGTTAACAGAAATATATCAAGGGATGGAAATGTCATTTTGTATTAGCTTTTGCTGTT
This sequence comes from Prevotellaceae bacterium, assembly GCA_031275825.1. Taxonomy (GTDB): domain Bacteria; phylum Bacteroidota; class Bacteroidia; order Bacteroidales; family UBA932; genus JAIRKV01. Next base: position 3,630 of record JAISOH010000135.1, read on the forward strand.
TTTATTCATAAGGACAACTGTTTATAAACATTTCAAGTTCTGCGTATAAATTTTGTGTTGGCAAGCCCATAACGTTAAAATACGAACCTTCTATTTTTATCAAACCTGCATATCCTGTCCATTCCTGAATGCCGTAAGCGCCTGCCTTGTCGTAAGGCTGATAATTGTTTATGTAAAATTTTATTTCCTCATCGCTGAAAGCCTTAAAATGAACTGTTGATGTTACAGCAAAATTTCTGATTTGTTTTACCGAACGCAAACAGACGCCGGTAAGAACTTCATGCGTATTGTTTGATATTGCTTTCAACATTCTGAAAGCATCGTTTCTGTCTTTTGGTTTTCCAAACATTTCGCCATTGCACCAGACTATCGTATCAACAGTTATAAGAATATCGTTATCGTTGAGTTTTTGAGGGTATGCAGCCGATTTTTTTTGCGCAATGTAAGCAGGAATTTTATTTTTATCCAGATTGTCGGGATAAGATTCATCCGTATCCGGCAGTTTGACCTGAATAAAGTTCAAACCGAGTTTGCGCATCAGTTCTGCTCTGCGCGGAGATTGGGATGCAAGAATTATGTTGTATTTTTTTATATCGTCTAACAGCATGATTTTTGATTTTATTATTCGCTTTTTGTTTTATTTGCATTTATATTCCATTTTCCCTGTATTTTCATTACCTGTTCAATCACATCTCTTACGCAGCCTTTGCCTCCGTCGAATACGGATATGTAATTTGCAGCGTTTTTTACTTCCGGTACGGCATCTGCCGGGCAGCAGGCTATTCCGCATGACTGCATTACTTCAATATCGGGAATATCATCGCCCATAAACAAAACTTCGTCAGCGCCGACATTATTGCGGATGCAAAATGTTGAAAAATCATGAATTTTATTTTCCGACAGTAAAAAAATATCTTTCACTCCCAAATCTTCAAAACGGTGTTTGATAGATGCTGCTACTCCTCCCGTAATAATTGCCACGCTATAACCATGCAATATTGCCTGACGCACGGCATAACCATCTTTGGCATTATAAATTCTCAAAAAATGTCCATCGTTATCAACCAGTAACGAGCCATCCGTAAAAACTCCGTCCACATCAAAGGCAAATGCTTTTATTTTGTTTAAATTGATTTTATAATTTGACATATTATTTTATTTTTGTTGTTACAATTTGCCAAAGATAATATAAAAAATCGTTATGCGTGAATTTACATGCCTGTTGTTATTCGGCAAATATTGATTTTGATGCGGTTTATATTTCGGTAATCGTTTATTAAACGGTAAATCGTTTGAATTTAATTCTGTTTGCAGAAAACAATGATTATCTGTCATATTTTTCTTTTTCCCAAACAGGCTCTTTGAGCGTTGTGGCGTTATTAAGGCAAAAGGCAAGGTATGTTATTGCAAAACCTTTTTGCAAAAACTGTAATTCATAAAACGTTTTTATCGACAGGATGTCGTCGGCTCGATTGCTGCCGTAAATATCGTTATTTGCTTCTATTATTTTCATATTGTTTTGCTTTGCAAGTTCGAGAGTATATTCGTGTAAAAATCTGCTGTCGGTTTTCAGATGAATTATGCCGTTGTTTTTCAATAATTTTTTATATCTGTTTAGAAACATTACTCCTGTAAGCCGTTTTCTGCTGCGTTTTAACTGCGGGTCGGCAAAGGTTATCCAAATTTCCGAAATTTCATTTTCAGCAAAAAATGATGTTATAAAATCAATACGCGTACGGATAAACGCTACATTTTCAAGTTTGTTTTCGTGTGCAAATTTAGCACCTTTCCACAAACGCGCGCCTTTAACATCAATGCCTATAAAATTTTTATCCGGAAATTTTTGAGACAGTGCGATTGTATATTCTCCTTTACCGCAGCCAAGTTCCAAAACTATCGGATTATTGTTTTTAAATACGTTTATATTCCATTTTCCTTTGAGTTCGTAATCGTTTTCAAACATTGCGCCAGCGGCAGGCTGATAAAGCGATGTAAATGTTGAGTTTTCTTTGAATTTTCGTAATTTGTCTTTCCCGCTCACCGTATTATTTTTTATCCTTATATTTTATTTCAATTCCCACATCGCTTATTCCTTTTAAAACATCTAATCGCATGCCTTGCCGTATGTCAAATACATAGTTTCCCGAATTTGCGAATTTAATATTTCCGATATACGGAAATTTGTTTTCCCAAATGCGCGAAATGCTTTTTCCCGTCCATTTTCCATAATCGTCTGCAATAATAAGATTTATTGTATCGGCAGCAGAAATTCCGCGCGGAGATGTTGTTTTCAAAAACAGATACAGATTTTGAAACGGATAATCGTTGGTGTTGCGAACATATATGTAAATATCAAATTCGCTGATTGTATCGGCAACCGGCGCCGTAAATTGCGCCGTGCTGTCTTTATGCCAGCCTGTGCTTGCTATGGGTTTGTTTTGTCGGTAAATACCGTTGTCGGTACATGATGCAAACAAAATGAGGATACATGCAGCAGCAAAAAAATTATTTTTCATTATTTGAATTTTCTTTTTGATTTTTTGATTTCCATCGTTTGAATTTCTTTTTTCGGGATGATTTGTTTGTTTTGTTTTCCTGTACATTTTCAGTCTGTTCTGTTTGCTTGCTGTTGTGTTGATGGTGTTTGTTATTTTTTTCCTTATTGTCAAACCGCGTTATGCTGTCTTCTCCAACAACATGAGTTACGGGTTCCTGTGCGTGTTGAGATTTTGTGTTTTCAAGTTTTTCTATTTTTATTCCCTGCCTGTTTAGTTCCATCAGTTTCTTTACGCGGTCAACGGTCAAGCCTGTCAGTGTTTCTGAATTGTCTTTGCTGTACGAAAAATACATTGTTTTTTTCAACACATCTATTTTTACAAGATAAGCGTTTCCATCAACAAGTTCGAGAGGCGCATTGATTTTTGGAAAATCATTGATGGCTTCCATATATACTCCCAGTTCGTAATTCAAGCAGCATTTAAGTTTACAGCACTGTCCTGCAAGTTTCTGCGGATTTGAAGACAATTCCTGATAGCGTGCCGCTCCTGTTGTAACCGATATAAAAGAGCCGAGCCATTGAGCGCAACAGAGTTCGCGTCCGCAGGGTCCGATACCGCCAATAAGTCCTGCTTCCTGCCGGGCGCCTATTTGTTTCATTTCTATGCGAACATGAAAATTTTCAGCAAATATTTTTATCAGGTTGCGAAAATCTACGCGGTCATCGGCGATGTAATAAAATATTGCTTTTCTTTTATCGCCCTGATATTCCACATCGCCTATTTTCATGTTTAAGTTGAGTTGCGCGGCAATCTGTCGCGATTTAATCATGGTAGGATGTTCAAGAGAAATTGCATCCTGCCATTTTTCTATATCTACGGCGCGAGCTTTGCGGTAAAGTTTTTTAAATTCGTAGTGAGATTCATCTATTCCGTATTTTTTCATTTGACGTTTAACTAAATTTCCGCATAGCGAAACTATGCCGATGTCATGCCCCGATGTGGCTTCAACTGCAACAATGTCGCCTTTTCTGAGACTTATGTTATTTTCGTTTATGTAAAAATTTTTTCGCGTATTTTTGAACTGTACTTCTACGATGTTAAAATCATCGCTGCTGTTAATACCGTTAAGCCAGTCGGTTGTCGAAAATTTCAGTCCGCCTGCGCTCAAACAGGCTTTACATTCGCCCTGTTCCTTGCAGCAGATTTTACATCCCCGCAAATGATATTCTATATTTTTTTCTTCTTGTTTGTCGTTCATTTGTATCTAAATTTTTGCGAAATTACAAAAATTATGCTTTCCTTATCAACTGCGTAAATTTTATTGTCAAATCGCTTAATATTATTTTTTGATTTCCGTTATGTTCAATATGAGATGCGGCAAGATTCAAAGCCGAATAAATACTTTCAACATTTTTGGAAGTGATAAATTTTGAAAATTTTTGAGAAAAGTCTTTTTCCTTGTCTGTTGAATAAACAATATTCTGCATTTGCAGATTCATAATAAAATTTTCGCGTATCATTTGCTGGCAAAAATACAAAAAACTTTTTTGCTGTTCACGTCCAAGTTTCACCATTTCTTCTGCCAAGTCAAGCAATTCTACAAACCGCTGTTCGTATGCAAAACGCATCATTAATTTAAAACTGTCAAGAAAATCCTGTTCTGCTTCGTGCCGTTCATAAATTTTTATTGCTTTCAACACATCTCCTGCCGAAAGCCGCGTCAATACCTGCGTTTCATTTGGCGACAAATCGTATTTTCCGGCAAGCATCTTTTTCATCGACTGTTCATCAACCGGCGGAACTCTTATTAATTGAGTTCGCGAAAGTATTGTTTTTATTATCTGGTCTATATTTTTTGAAACAAGAAAAAACAATGTATTTGCAGGCGGCTCTTCAATTAATTTTAAAAGTTTGTTTGCCGCAGTTGCATTCATCCTTTCGGGCAGCCATATAATCATAAATTTACATTCAGCTTCAAAAGGTTTAAAAATCATTTTTTGCTGAATGGCTTCTGCATCTAATTTGCCGATATTGCCCTGCTTGTTTTCGATGCCGAGATATTCGTACCATGTGCGTTCGCTGAAATAAGGAAAACCGGTAAGCAGTTTTCTCCATTCCGAAATAAAACTGTCGCTTGTTGCATCTTTTTTAACTTTATTTGTCGTATTCACAGGAAAGGCAAAATGCAAATCAGGATGTACAAGTTTTTGAAATTTTATGCACGATTTGCAATGTCCGCAAGAGTCGTCATCCTGTTTGTTTTGACAACAGATATACTGAGCGCAGGCTATAGCCAGAGCCAGATTTCCGCTGCCTTCCGAACCGACAAAAAGCTGCGCATGACTGATACGTTTATCTTTTATTGCCTGTATCAGCTGCCGTTTTAATTCATATTGTCCTGTGATTTCTTTAAAAAGCATGTAACAAATGTACATAAAATTTCCGAACTTCAATACATTTATAAAAAAACAAATACCTGTTGTGCATTTAGAAAAAAATATAAAAAAGATTGTTTATTTGACAAAAATGTCGCATATTTGCATGATTATAAGATAATTAAATACAATGAACAATCTGCTGCAAAATTACAAAATTATTTTTGATAAATTGACAAAAATCTGCTCACACATTGAAAGTTTTTCACAAATCAGACAGCCAA
>JAISOH010000002.1 GCA_031275825.1 Prevotellaceae bacterium
GATTTTTGTCAATTTATCAAAAATAATTTTGTAATTTTGCAGCAGATTGTTCATTGTATTTAATTATCTTATAATCATGCAAATATACGACATTTTTGTCAAATGAACAATCTTTTTTATATTTTTTTCCAAATGTACAACGGGTGTAAAAATGCGGAACAAATCTTTGCAAGTTTTGTAAAGGCAATACGCAGAACCTGTCAGAATTGGCAAAACAGCGGATTGTTTGCTTAAATGAATTGCATTGCAAAGCAAGTCAATGTTTAATCCGTTTGGAATTACAAAAATGACAATTACAGATAAAGTTTCAAAAACGATTGAGTGTTTATAATAATCTTTAATTCGGTGTAATTCAGTTTTGTATGATTTATTTTTTGTGTCCCAAAGTTTTTTTCGCAAAGGGGAACTAAACAAAATAGAAAGCGAAGATATTTTAAAACCAATCATTATTGACAGATAAGTGATTAAGTCGGAATAACCGTCAAACTCACAATCAAACAGAAATAAACCGCCAATGAAAGAAGCGGAAAATATAATCCAAAACCATATTAAATCTTTGCCTTTCATTTGTTTATTTCTTTCAATAGATTATCTCGAACTTCATCTATTTTTATTTTGCCATTTTCGTCTTTGTTTGCGGATATGTTGATTTTTTGCTGAAATGTATCAACATTGTAAATCGTTTCAAAACCACTGTCATCTGTTCCGCAAATAACCAAAGAATCAATGTGGCTATCTTGTTTTGCTTGAAAAATATTTTTAATAAAATCAACGATATTTTCTTTCTTGCACTTTGCAGAAATAGTGAACTTATCGGGTGCATCTGTTCCTGTTAAATCCTTTAATGCCTGCTTTTTAGTGCTGTCGTTGCTAAATAGATTGTTTATGTGTGTAAAACTAATCTCATTGCACGATTGCAATGTGTTTAGAAATTCTTCTCTGTCTTTGAATAAGTTTTTGATTTTATAATCAGTGCTTAATTTTTCTTTCAGAATTGATTCAAGCAAACTTTTCTTTTTTGAATTTGAAACATACAATCTTTGTTTTGCATAATGAAACAGAAAAAATGCTTGATTGTTTAGTTCTGTTTCTTCTGTGGTACGTTGATTTGGCGTTTTTTCCCCTGTATTCACATTTGTTACATTTTCATCTCTTGGTTCAGGATTACCAAAATAGCAAATAAAGAAAGCATAATCATCGTTTTTTTTCAATGGCAATCTCGTAATAAGTTTTGTCTCTCGTAAATGAAAAACTCTCTTCCAAAGCACCAAACGACTCTTTTGTTGGTGTTACAAATCTTTCGCCTCGTTCTTTGCTTTCTTCTATTAATTGCATTATTGAAAAAGGAACTTCTGCCATAACTATTTATATTTATTCCATCTCTAAACTTAATTGTTTAAAATTTGACTTCGCTCTGCGAGTATGTTTCGCAAAATCTTTCACATCAAAATTGCAAACCAACGCCTCAACAACTTCTCGGCGGTTTTCAAGGTTTGCGCCGTTGTGATAAAAATGGTCTTTTGTCAGAACATTAAATTTGCCCCAATATTTTGTAATCATTTCATTTTCACGATAATCGTTGTGGTGCCAAGTAGAAAGAACAAATTTTGCCTTCGTTTCGCTCAATAAATGAAACAGATTTTCCTCGTCTTTCTCTGTCCAACCGTTGTAATAATCGGTGTGGCGACCGTAATATGGGGGGTCGCAATAAATTATGTCGTCTTCTGTGGCAAGCGGGATAATTTCTGTGAAATTTGTATTGTAAAACTGCCAATCTGGTTCGGGTTGTACGATTTGCGAAACTGCACTTAATTGATTGACAATCTTTGTTATATATGCTTGTGCAAATCTGTCGGGCTTTTTGCAAAACGGAATATTCCAATTTCCTTTACTGCCGAAACGCATCATTCCGTTGAAACCTGCTCGCGAAAGAAAAATAAAATCGTAAGGCGAATGTTCTCCGCTGTTAAAACGAGTTCTAACGGTTAAATAATGTTCGTAGCCGTTATTGTCTGCCTCTCGCAAAAGTTTTCCTTCTTGTTCAAGATACTGTTTCATTGCAGAAACGGTAATTAAATTTTCTTGTACCGACTTATAAAAGTTGATAATGTGCGGATTCGTGTCGTTAAGAATGGCTTTTTTGTAGCCCGAATTGAACGCCACAACGCCTGTTCCCAGAAACGGCTCAATCCATCGCCCGCTGACTTTCGGGGCAACTTCTTTTATCCAAGGAACAAGTTTAGTTTTAATTCCCTGACTTTTAATCGGTGGCACAACTACTTTCATATCAGGATTTTTTAGAGATTTTGGTTAATAAATCTGTGCGACTTTTGAACTCTAAAAAATTCTTCAAACTTGTAATTTTTACGGTTTTGCCGTCTTTGAGCATTGTTGCATTGCCGAAATTCATCCAATACTCGTCAAACCATTCTTCGCCGAGCTGGCTGAAAATACCGTTTTCGTTCTTTAAATCCTCAAAATTTAGCGTACAACCAATATTTGCAGTGTTTCCCGAACCTTGTTTGTCGCTTGCGATTTTCCATTTTTCGGCGGCAAAAAATTCAAAATCTTTTACGACAGACACAATTGATTTCAATTTGCTAATATCTAAAATTTCTCTTTCGGAAGTTTCAACTCTCGTGTAAATGATACCCAAACAATAATGTCCTGCATACTGATTATAAGGAAATTGAATGTTTTTTTGCTTGTCGCGTTCTTTGAAATATGCACCGTGTGAGCCAAGCGTAAAACTTGCTATACCACTCTTTTTGCGACAAGTTGTTTTCAAATCAACGGCAAATTTTATGCTATCGTCCAATTTATTGACAAAAGTAAGATCGGGATAATAGTTTTGCTGTTCGGCAAGGATTATATTGTAGCCAATTTCTTCTGCAAACTGAATTATCTGCGGGAATATATGAATTTCAAGAATTTTAGACACGATTTTCGTGTCAGACGAAATGGTATAAATGTTTTTATAAACATCAATGAAACCTTTGATAGACCATTCGCCTGTTTCAGTCGCCACATAATTCTGCAACTTTTCGGCAAAACCGTCTAACTTTTTCTTGAACTGTATTTTATATTCTGTTTTTGTCATAAAATCAAATATTTATTTTGGGCGCAAAGGTACGCAAATTTTCTCATTTTCCCCACATTTCTAAAAATTTCAAAATATTATCCCAACCAACTATTACGCTAACTATCAATGTTATAAAGGCAATTACGATACTGATTAACATACCTTTATTTGCCTTCTTCGATTTTATGTAAGTTGCAGCATTGGCTTTGTAGATTTCTTTTTGTTCGGCAAGCCAACTGTGAAGTTGGCGAGCGACAGAAGAAGTAAGCAATATGGCGACTTCGGGCGTTGTTGCGGGAAAATCGGGAAGATTTTCAGCAATATTTTCAATTTCTGCGAGTGCCTCACGAGCGTTTGAAAGGGCGTTTAATTGTTGATTAAATGCCTGTTTTCTGTCTTTTAAAAGGGATTTTGAGAAATTGGCATTGACAATTTCGGAAAAATCAGAAATAGTGGCGTTTTCTGCTTGCAAGAAAACAGTGTTTTCGAGCGCACAGATAACAGCGACAAGCGTGTTATCTGTTGGCGTTCTTTCGAGGTCGCCGTAAAGTTGCGAAAGCAAATTTGAGGCGGCTGCACTGTCAAAATTACTGTATAACTGTTGTGCTTGGTGTATGTGCAGGGCTTTTTGATATGCTGCAGTTTCGTCCTCGTCGGCTTGCCGATTGAGGCGTAAAGCAAAGAAATCGGCAAACGAAATGTAATCTTGTTCGGACAGTAGCACACCGAACAGCAAAGTAATCTCAAAATAGAGTTTGACGATTTGCGAAAGCAAAACGGAAAAAATCGGGTTGGGCTGCGTGTGTTCCTGAATATTCTTTGCATAGCGGGCAAGCAAAGTAAGCACTTCTTTTACTTCCTGTTTGCCACAAATATCATCTTTCAGAATCTCAACCGACTGCAATAAACGAAGTTTAATGCGGTGAGCTTCGGCGGTTATTACAAAGAAATAAAACCGCTGAATCAGCGTTGTCGCCGCAGGCAACGGCAATGCGATTTCAGGCGAGAAATAATCCGCCGCAACTTGCGTGTATTCCTGATTATTGAGGAATTGCGCAATATTTACCGGCACATCGGCATTGAAATTTACCTGTAAATTTCTGCAGATTACCTGCTGCAACCTGTTTTCGAGTTCGGGCAAAGTTGGCGGAATATCCGCTAACAAGCGCGAAATTTCGGCATACTCGGCAGGCGGTTGGTCGCCTTGCGGCTGCAATGAGCCGTGAATGATACTGTCGTATATTTTGAGTTCCATACCTGTAATATTATATTTTTATTTCAGGAAAACAATCTATCGCATCGCGTGCGCCTTTGTCGGTAATATTGGCGTAATGCTTGATTGTTGTTTGAACGGATTTATGTCCTAATAACTTGCTAACCTTGTAAATATCAACATCGTTTTCCAACAGGATAACACCAAAGGAATGGCGGGCAATGTGGAAATGTAAGGTCTTTTTTATCTTCAATTTGGCGGCAATACCTTTGAGAGCTTTGTCGCAGGTTTGCTGTAACGGCACATCGAACACTTTCATATCATCGGCTTGCCGCTCGCCGAGCAGGGCGATTGCCTGCGGATTCATCGGCAAAAGAGTTACGCTTGTCTGCTTGCCTTTGCTCGTTTGGGTTTTCTGCTGCGAAAATTGTAACTTAAAATCAGGTGTTATATTGCCCCAAGTGAGGTTTTTAATGTCGGAATAACGCATACCGCAAAAGCACGAAAACAGAAAAACGCGCTTTACTTTCGTGTTGAGGTCGCTTTGTGCAATGCGTGAAATTTCGTCGGTTGTGAGATAATCGACAATGGTTTCCTGTTTCTTCGGGGCTTCCACATCAAGCAGCAAATCGGCGGGGACAATTTTTTCGGCGATTGCTCTTTTGATTGTTGTTCTCAACTTGGAAAAATAGCCGTTGGCGGTATTGCCGTTGAGGTTTTTAGTCAGATATTCCGAAAAATCCTGCAAATGTTCTTTTGTCAGGTTTTGAATTTGGAAATCGTGCCCGCCTAAAAACTTGCGGAAATGTTCGGTCATCATTTCGCCGCCTTTGGTGGTGCTGTTCGCGTCCAAATAGGCGATTACGGACTGTTTGCGCTTGTGCGCAGGCGTTATGCCACGCGGCTCGGCGATTAGTTGATTTTCGCGCTGATTGCGAATTTGCTGCGCTAATTTCAGACTTTCGCGGTTTGCCTCCCGCTCGGCTTTGGTGGGGCGGTCGGACAACACGGTATAAAGTTTCAGGTATTCATAATGGCGTTTGCCGCCCTGAAACCAATCTAAATAGTAACTGCCGTTTCCGTCGGAAAGTTTCTTAACTCGAAGTTTTACAGTACTTTTCATATCTTTTTTACATAAATTCCTCACGCTCGGAAAATTCAAACAAGTTTGATTTTCACTCGCTTAATCGGAATTTTCTTGCACTGCAAAGGTACGAAAAAGGAACGATATAAGAAACGGTTTTGGCGAAAAAATGCACAAATAAGAGAAAAAAAGAGCAAGATAATGATTTTGTAAAAATTTTATCTTGCTTATATATAGTTAATTATTTGTTTTTGACTTCTTTTGTTTTCGGGATTTTTAGAGGTGTGTTTTTGAAAGCAAATCACAACACGCTCAACTTGCAATTGAACGGTATATTTGTTGTTTCGGGCTGTGTCTCCGAATATACGAGTCGGGATGAGTGTGAAAGGCAAAACCAAAATCTGTAAAACGGGGATAACTATGGTCGGAAAAATGTTATATTTATGTGCGCTGTCAGCAAAAAGATACAGTAAAGCATTTCGGGAACTTTACGACCGGTCGGTAGAGCGCGGCAAAAGTAAAATACTCGCATAAATAGCGGTAGCAAACAAATTATTCCGGCAGGCATTCGCTATTATTAAAAACAAACGCATGTATGTTGATAAATTTTACCCAAAAAATTTGCCTGTTAACACAGTTCTTTGCAAAAAGCGAGGGCTTTACCCGAAGCGGGAAGCAATCTATTGACAATCAACATTTGGATTGCTTTGCCTAACGGCTCGCAATGACGTGTTGCTTCGTCGTTACTCTCCTCGCAATGACGTGTTTTTTCAATTATCCATTGTCAATTATTCCGTACGGGGCAGCACACATTCGTCCATTTCACATTCTATAATATGCAGTGCTTTCGGCATCGATGACAAACATGATATAAAGCCTGCGTTAATAATTTTCCTAAATTTTAAGTTTTATTTTCATTTTGCCGAGTACCCATGTTATTCCTGTTACGGCAAATGCAAATACGAGAGATTTTGCCAATCCTCCAAAGCCGGAACGCATAAATTCGGGATAACCGACAGCGGCAAGAGAAACAATACAGTACCAGATTGAAGGAATAAGATAGCATGTGAGAGTGGCTGTGCCTGCGGGCTTTATAGTGTTGAACCACGATTTTTTGTTTTTAATGTCGGTTAGCCAGTATATAAAAATCAATAGTGTAAACGAAATTGATATGCAGTAAAAAATCCATGTGCATGTTTCCTGCAGTTTTGATATTATAAAGTATCTGTGCGCAATGGTTGCCGCAGCAAACATCAGGGCAGCAACGGCAAGGCAGGATGAACATAATTTTTTGAATTTCTGTTTGCCCTCACTGTTTTGCATTAGCAGCGATGCAATAATTCCTGAAAAGGCAAACGACTGAAAACTTCCGTTGCCCGGAATAAAACCTGCAATTTTCATATCTGTTGCCAGTCCTGTATTTGCGGCAATACATAAAGATGTGAAAAATATCCATGCAATTATGTTTGGTAAAAATCTGTTTCTTGTAAATATAAAAATCACAGCCGTAAAAAAATAAGTCCAGCCAATCAATCCAAGTATCTGCCACCATCCCGGACGCAAACCGACCAAACCACCGGCATTTGCGCCTTTAAATAAAAACAGATAAAATATTATTATGGAAACTGCTGCGCTTATCAATAATTTTAATATGCTGCGGTTGCGTAAAAAACTTGCAGTTATTGGAACAATGGCGCAAATGGCAATTATCAGATATTGAAAAACATGTTGAGCGCTACCTGAAAATCCTATTGAAATGAAACCCGAAACTGTTTGCTGTTCTGTTGCTGCCGGTTTGCCTGCAAATATCAGTGCAAGCGTTGCAAGTATTATCCATCCGAGTATTTGCAATGCCGAAAATATTTTTTTTGCAATTCCTTCGGTTTTGGGATAAACGTTCCAAATCATAAAAAATGCGGCTACAGATATTAATTTCAGCCATTGAGAAGCGATGCCGATGGCATTTGCGGTTTCGGTAAAACTGTTCATCGAAAAAAGTCCCATTGTCAAAAGCGCAACGGTTCGCTGCGCTATGTGGGCAAATATCTGCAAAGACGAATCGCCTTTGCTTATTCTGCTGTTTACGGCAAACGGTATCGACAGCCCGACGCAAAAGAGAAAACAGGGAAAAACAATATCCGAAAGTCCGAGCATGTCTTCGTTTTTTGCCGCATGATGCAGCCAGTGCGGAACAGTATCGCCAAGCGCAGGAATATCGTTAACAAAAATCATTAAAAGCATTGTCAGCGCTCTGAAAATATCTATTGATGCTATGCGTGTTGCGTGGTTTTTCATGCAGGTTGAGATTTTACAATAAATCAGCGCCGTTTTTTAATTCTTCAGAACACTGGCGGCAATAAAGTTTAATTTCATCTTCAATAAATGGAGAATTAATCAATACTAATTCATTTTCTATAATTTCATATATATCATAACGATTAGGTTGCGAAATAAATTCCGTTGAACCGCATTTACAGGGTTTGATTTTTTTATTTTTAGATGATTTCATAACGTTCTGATTTTGTTAAAATTATACTGTTATAATCATTTGAATTTGTAAATTCATATTGCCAGATTGAATAAAAATTATTTCTTTTTTCAAAAAAGAGAGTTTTCACCTGCTTATTTGTATATTGTTGCCATTGTCTGTATGGATAAAAAAGTTGTCGTATAATAGTGTTTTTTGTAGAACTGTTTTTTGCTTCTATTAAAATAACTTGATTTTTCCCTTCGTAGCCTGCATCAACTTCTGTTTGTACGCTTTTGGTTGTAATTAATTGATTATTTACTGTAAAAGAAAATTCAGGCGTGTATTTTCGACCTCGAATTGTTAAAACCAAACTGTCATCTTTCAAAAAAGTACGAATTAAACTCGAAGCGTAAGCAAAATCCAAATGTTGCATTTCGGAATTACCGACCAAAGAAGTGTCTAATTTGAAACCAAGTTTGGACTTATATATTTTTACTGTTGAATGTATGTCGGGAATATTAACATAACCTTCGCCTTTTACAATAGCATATTCACCATTTCGCGTTGGTAGCAAAAATAATTGATTGTTAATAAAAATTTCAGGTCTGTTTTCTCGACTATCTTGCTTACAAAGGATACGTACTTCTCGTTCATTTGTTTTCGTAAAATGTTTGGTTGCCATTTTTATCATTTCAGCAGAAATAATAAAAGGCATATTATCAAAATCATGATTTTGAATTTGATATTTATCAAAAATTGCTTTCCAAGAATTACTATTCATAAATTAAAAAGTGTATTTTGTAGATTTAATTGATTTAGGCGATTTATCGTGAGAATTATATATTCTTTTTCTATATCAATTCCGATATATTTTCTGTTGCCAATAAATTTTGCGGCAACACCTGTTGTTCCGCCGCCATTAAAAGGATCAAGTATTAGACTGCCATCATTTGTTGAGGATGAAATAATACGTTTTAATAAAGCGAGCGGTTTTTGAGTTGGATGTTTACCAAACGTTTTTTCATCGGGCAAAGGGGTCGGAATACTCCAAACGCTACGCATTTGTTTGTTGGGAATTTTCATTTTATCTTCTTTGAAAATGCCATTTTTCATTTTCTCATAATTAAAAATATGCTTTGCTTTTTTATCTTTTTTTGCCCATAATAAAGTTTCGTGACTATGAGCAAAAGTAGTACAAGCCAAATTAGGAGCAGCATTAGGTTTAAACCATGAAATATCGTTAAGAATATGAAATCCCAGTTTTTGAAGTAAAAATCCACATTGGTAAATACTGTGATTTGTACCACTTATCCAAATAGTTCCTTCTGGTTTCAATATTCTTTTACATTCTGTTATCCATTTTTCATGAAATTTCAAATCCTTTTCAAAACCATTACTTTTATCCCATTTTCCTTTATTTACACTTACCATTTTTCCTGCATGACAAGTAATTCCATCATTAGAAAGATTATAAGGAGGGTCGGCAAAAATCATATCAATATAATTATCAGGAAGCGCAGCCATTATGTCCATACAATCTGCATTATACAAAACCGTATCAGATGTTTCATACATCGGTTTTATGTTTTGGGGTTCATTATTGTTTGTAATACAAAATGCGACATCTTTCATTTTAATAGCAGTTTCAGAATCAACGATATAATATTCCATATTTTTATTCATACTTTATTTCACCAGTTCAAGTTCGCTTATCAATCGCTTTGCTCCCGAAAACTTGTCGATTATAAACAGCACATAACGAATATCAACGGAAATATTGCGGCAATAGTTTGGGTCAAACATAATGTCGCTCATTGTTGATTCCCAGCAGCGGTCGAAATTCAATCCTATTAAATGTCCGTATGCATTCAAAACGGGACTTCCCGAATTGCCGCCCGTTGTATGATTGGACGCCAAAAATGCAACCGGCAGTTCGCCTTTTGCGTTTTTATATTCGCCAAAATCTTTTGTTAAATTGAGTTCTGCAAGCTGGGCTGGGATTTTATAATCGGCTACATCTTCCTTCAGGCTTTTTTCAATCACTCCATCCAGTGTTGTATAATGTTTGTAAACCGTTCCATCGACAGGCGAAAATCCTGCAACTTTTCCGTATGCAATACGCAAAGTTGAATTTGCATCGGGATACATATTTCTGTCGGTTTGCATTTCCATTTGTCCGCGCATAAAAAGCCGCTGCTTCAATGCAAGCGTTTTATTCAGTTTTTTCAGTTCCGGCGAGATTTTTTCTTTATAAAAGTCGGCAAACGATTTATAAAAAACAACGGCAACATCATTGTTAAATTCTTCCGACTTTCCATCAACATCAGACAAAAAACCGTTAACCCAAGTTTGGTTTGCAAGTTTTGTTTCGGCATAGATTTTGTTTGACATTTTTGTGAAGTCATTGTTGGTTTCGGCGCAAAATTTCAGGAATGCATCGGCGTGGTATTCTCTGTCAATATTAATAAAATAGGTTTGCATGACTTCGGCAAATATTTTTCTGTCGGTTTCGAGATTGTAGTTTTTGAAAAAATCTGTTGCTGTTTCTTGCAGGGATTTTATTTTCTTTTGCCTGTCTTCGTCTGTTTTTTCTTTGAAAACGGCATTTAATTTTTCGGCAAATCTTATTATTTCAGGTGCCATAACGGCTTCGTTAAAATAATCGTTTAACAGCGAATATGCGTTTATCTTGTTATATATTTCTTTAAAATCGGCAAGCAGATTTTTATAAATTGAGCGCGATTTGTCCTGCTCAATCCATTCTGCAAAACGTTTTTCAAATTCTGTTTTTTTATTCACGGCGTTCAACCGCTGCAATCCCAGATATTCGCCCTGCCATTTTTTCCATGCGTTTGCAATACTTGCCTGTTTTGATGCGTATTTTATGCGTATTTCCATATCGTTTGCCATATCGGCGTTTATGATATTCAAACGTTGTGTGCGCAATTTTATTTTATGGGGATTATGTTTCATCATCATGTCAACTGCGTACGATGGCAGATATTCCTGAGTTCTGCCGGGAAATCCGTAGATAAATGTAAAATCGTTTTCTTCATAGCCTTTCAACGAAATTTTCAGATATTGCTTTGGAGTATATGGAATATTAACGTTAGAATATTGAGCAGGCTGATTTTCTTTGTTTGCGTAAATTCTGAAAATCGAGAAATCTCCCGTATGCCGGGGCCACATCCAGTTGTCGGTATCGCCGCCAAATTTACCTATTGCATCAGGCGGAGTTCCAACCAAACGAACATCGTTGAAAATTTCGTAAATGTACAAAATATACTGATTGCCGTAATAAATCGGCTTTACGATGGCTTCAAATTTACCGCCGGCTTCGGCTTCTTTTGCAATTTTTGCTGAACGCGCGTTTACTAAACTGTCGCGAACTGTTTCGAGAGTATTATCGTCAATATTCTGCAAAATTTGAGATGTAACATCTTCCATCCAGTAAAGAAATTTAACGTTCAGATTTGGATTTGGCAATTCTTCGCTGTTTGACTGCGCCCAAAAACCTTTGTCAAGATAATTATGTTCAACCGAACTGTGATATTGGATCTGGTCATATCCGCAATGGTGATTTGTAAACAGCAATCCGCTTTTTGAAACCACAACGCCTGTACATCCTCCGTCAAACTGTATTATTGCATCCTTTAAACTCGAATTGTTTATGTCGTAAATATCCTGCGCAGTAAGTTTAAATCCTTTTTTACGCATGTCTTCAACAGTATATTTTTGCAGTATGGGAAGCCAGATACCTTCGTCTGCAAGCGCTGTAAATGTTGTAATTGTAATAATACAAACTGTAATTAATTTTTTCATAAATACAAGCAATTTTATTTTATAATATTTTTGATTTTAACTTTATATCATTTTATGATGATTAATGCCAAATACAAATTACGGCAAAAACTTTCAATTATGCAAACAATTAAGAAATTTATTTTTAAAATGATAAAAGCGGACTGAACAGTATATTTCTCTGACCGAATTGCGTATTTTATACATATTGCGTTACCTCAGTGTAAATTATGATTTTTTTCAATCCTTAAATAATCATTCCTGCTCAACAATGATTATTTTTCAGCAGCCATCAACAATTTACATTTCTGCATAATCCAATCCTGCCGCCAACACGTTTCCCTGTCGAACAATTTTATCAAAATCGCATAAAGCGTAAAATTTGCTGCTTTTGCATTGTTTTTTTATGCTATTTTTTACCTTTACGGCTATTAATATTTTTAAAATAAACCTTAACATCGAAAAAAAAATTTTTTTTTTGCTTGTAGTTTTGCATAAATTTATAACTTTGAAGCCGTTTTAAAATAAAACAAGGATTTTTGACATATAAAAACAGGTTGAAAACAGCGTTGAGAATTACAATTATTAATTAAAATAAATACATCACTCATGAGAGTTTATCAAACAGAAGAAATCAGGAACATCGTGCTGATAGGAAGCGCAGGAGCAGGAAAAACTACTCTTGCCGAAGCAATGATGTTCGACGGTAAAGTGATCGACCGTCGGGGGACGGTTGAAGCCAAAAACACAGTATCGGACAGCGCCGAAATAGAACAGATTTATCAACGTTCAATATATTCGAGCGTGCTGTTTACCGAATACCACGATAAAAAAATAAATTTAATCGATTCGCCCGGCTCCGATGACTTTCTGGGCGGAACTTTTGCTGCGTTCAAAGTTGCCGACACGGGCGTGATGGTTGTTAATGCACAAAGCGGCGTTGAAGTCGGCACCGAAATTTTTGCACGTTATGCCGAACGGCACGAAAAGCCGATAATTATTGCAGTAAGCTGTTTGGACCACGAAAAAGCAAACTGGGAAAATACTCTTGATTCGTTGCGGCAAACATTCGGCAACAAACTGACGCTTGTGCAATATCCTGTCAATACAGGCAACGGATTTAACGAAATTGTAGATGTTTTGCTGATGAAACTATTCCGGTTTAAAGATGATAACGGAACTTTCGAGGCTGTGGACATTCCTGCAAATGAATTGGAACGCGCAAAAGAACTTAATGCAGCGCTCATAGAATCGGCTGCCGAAAATGATGAAAGCTTAATGGAACTTTTCTTTGAAAAAGGCGTGCTTACCGAAGATGAAATTCGCAAAGGTTTACGCGCAGGACTGAAAACACGCGGAGTAATTCCTGTATTCTGCACGGCGGCGAAAAAAGATATTGGCACAAAGCGTTTATTGGAATTTATTATAAACGTTGCCCCAAAACCAAACGAATCACGCGAATACAAAACCAAAGAAAGCGAAGTAATTCCATGCGACTCCAAAGGCGCTCCATCGCTGTTTATATTCAAAACTGCCGTAGAACAGCATCTCGGCGAAGTTTCATATTTTCGCGTAATGTCAGGAAAAATTACCGAAAGCATGGACTTGGTAAATGCAAACAACGAAACCAAAGAACGCATTTCTGCCTTATATGCCGTTGCAGGTAAAAAACGTGAAAAAGTTACTGAAATGCTTGCCGGAGATATAGGCTGCACCGTGAAACTGAAATCGTCGCGCCGTGACCAGACCTTAAACGGAGATGGCAAAAAATGGCAGTTCCTGCCGGTGAAATATCCTGAACCTAAATTCCGCACGGCAATAAAAGCCAAAGACCAGAAAGATGACGAAAAACTCAGCGAAATATTAAGCCGCACACACATGGAAGATCCGACAATTATTGTAGAATATTCAAAGGAATTGAAACAAATAATTTTGAGCGGACAGGGCGAACATCATATAAACATACTGAAATGGCATTTGAACAATACTCATAAAATAGAAGTAGAACTGTTTGCACCGAAAATTCCTTATCGTGAAACCATTACCAAACTTTCTGCTGCCGATTACCGTCATAAAAAACAGTCGGGAGGCGCAGGGCAGTTTGGCGAAGTGCATTTGCTGATTGAACCTTATATCGAAGGAGTTGCCGAAAATAACAGATTCAAATTTGATGGGAAAGAATTAGTTCTTAATCTTAAAGGAAAAGAAGAATTTAATCTTGAATGGGGCGGAAAACTGATCTATTATAACTGTATAGTCGGCGGAGCGATAGATGCGCGTTTTATGCCTGCCATACTTAAAGGAATAATGGAAAAAATGGAAGAAGGACCGCTTACAGGCTCGTATGCGCGCGACATCAAAGTTTATGTTTACGATGGAAAAATGCACCCGGTCGATTCAAACGAAATATCGTTTAGACTCGCAGGACGTAATGCATTTAAGGATGCTTTCAAAAAAGCATCTCCCAAAATCATGGAGCCAATCTATAATATCGAAGTGTTTGTACCGGGCGACAGCATGGGAGATGTAATGAGCGACTTGCAAAACCGGCGAGCCATAATTGAAGGAATGAACAGCGAAAAAGGATTTGAAGTAATTAAAGCGCGAGTACCTTTGGCTGAAATGTATAAATATTCGACAACATTAAGTTCACTTACTTCGGGACGCGCAACATTTACAATGAAATTTGCCGAATATCAGCAAGTGCCTGCCGAAGTTCAGGATAAACTGCTGAAATCTTATGAAGCCGAAGAAAAAGATGAATAATAACGAATATAGCAGATTATTGTTATTATAATTTGTCATTTGTACTTCATTAGGCACGGGATGAATATTTGTTTGTCCCGTGTTTTTTTATGTTGTCATTTTATTATGATTTTCTTAAAGAAGAATCACATTTGCCGAAAGAAAATCAAAATTGTGTCTGCTCAAATTTTGGATATATAACTTATTTTAAGGATAAATGCTATTCAGGAATATTGGAAACACGCGAAAAAATTAGCGATTTTTCGTATGAACAAAAGAAATACATTATAGAATCTGTTAGAATTGAAGATATAAAAGAATGAAAAAAATATATGCCCGAATATCCGTAAATTATAAATTTTTCCAAACATTTTTACCAAATTTTTATTCATCCGTGCATAATTCGGAAAATTTCATCTATATTTGCAGGTGATAAATAAATATTTAACTTATAAAAAAATAGAATTATGGCAATTAAATACACCGTAAGCGAAAGGGGAAATCCGTTGCAACCCCAGCAACCCAAAAAATGGTATGCAAATGCAAAAAGCACAGGCGACATCACATTAAAAGCCCTGGGTAAAGAAATTGCGCAACGCAGCACAGTAAGTCCTGCCGACACACAGGCAGTTTTGGTAGCGCTTACCGAAGCGCTTGCAGAACGCCTTGCCGAAGGTAAAATTGTACGTTTAGGCGATTTTGGCGCATTTCAGGTAAGCATAAGCAGCGAAGGCGCTGAAAGCGAAGCAAAATTCAATGCCTCGCTGATTAAGAGTAGCAAGGTTGTTTTCCGTCCCGGAACCGACCTCAAAGAAATGCTTAACAATCTGAAATACGAAAAGGCATAGTTGTTTTGTCTGAAAGGTATATACTTTTTGCAATAAATGTATATACCTTTTCCTGAAAAAGTATATACGTTTTTAATGAAACGTATATACCTTTTTGAATAAGGGTATAAAACGTTTTGAAAAGACGCAGTCAGATAAGGTTTTTCTTCCATAAATTCAGGACAGACTGCGCCAAACGGTACTGCAAACTGTGAAGCAGTAAAACAAACAGTATCCGGCATAGCCGAAGCGGAGAATTAACAGTAAAAAAATGAAACCTTCAATACCGAATTATAAAAACAGTTAAGAGTTATTTGCAAATCAATACACATAAAACTATGAAACGCAGATTGCTTATATTGATTCTGTTATTTCCGATCTTGATGAACGCGCAAATTGCAGAGGATTTTGAGTTGCAAAATATCGAAACATGGAAACAGACGCCGGAAAACCGTTGGGCGGCATCGCAAACCGATGCTGTTGAAGGAAATTTTTCGCTGAAACATATCTTTGACAATACTGCAGCAGGACACGACAGAATATCTGTTTCGGTTGAAAACATTGATATTGCGGCAGGAAATGTTACATGGAAATTTTTAATCAGGCACGGATATAATCCATCATCATCAAACTGTTGGGCAACCTTTCTGATGAGCGATAAGGATGCTGCAATGATGATGAAAGACAGCGCCGTAAATGCTTATGCCATTGGCGTTAATCTTGTTGGAAGCAGCGATTTTGTTTATCTTTACAAAATAACAAACGGAATTGCAACTCAACTTGTAAATACAAATATCAACTGGGAAACCGCTATAAAATCAACAGGAAAAGCGGCGATGGAAGTAACACGAAAAACAGACGGAGAATGGAATATACGCATAGACAGGACAGGAAGTTTTGAAAATTTTGAACAGGCAGGAACTCCGGTAATCGACACCGAGCACAGCAACTTTAATCATTTCGGATTGCTATATACCTACACTTCGAGCGCCGACATGCGTCTTTGGTTCGATAAACTTACAATCACATCAAGCATATTGCCGGCACAAATAACAGGCGTAAATAAATTAAGCAAAAACCAACTTGCAATATCAATAAGCAAATCGGTGGAAAGTATCGGAAACATAAGTTTAATCAATCAAAACGGAGAAGATGTAAATATAATTTCCCAAAGCGTGGAAGGGCAAAACTATGATAAAATCATTGTAACAACCGAACCTTTGCACGGACGGAAATTTACAGTATCAATCAATAACCTGACCGATAAGGATGAAATTACAACAAACACCGCAAAAACATTTTTTATTGATAATTTTGACTATGGCGACGTTGTTTTCAACGAAATAATGTTTCGTTCCGAACCTGTGGTCGGATTACCAAACAGAAAATATATAGAACTGTACAACCGTACGCAATACAGCATAAATACAGGCGATTGGAAAATACTGTACGGAACGGCAGGAGAAGCCCGAATTACAGCCGACAGTATTTCTGCATGTTCGTATGCGGTTATCTGTACATCAAGCGCAGTAGCAGATTTGTCGCCTTACGGAAAAGTTATTTCTGCCGTTTCTTTTCCCACATTGACATATTCGGGACAAAACCTGAAACTTGTCGATAACGAAAATAATCTTATTGCAGCAGTTAATTATCTGCCCGACTGGCATAACAACACAGAAAAAACAGCAGGAGGCTGGTCGCTCGAAAAAATAGATTTTGACAATCTTTCGGAATTAAGCAACAACTGGAAATCAAGCCTCGATGAAAAAGGAGGAACGCCGGGACAAAAAAATTCCGTATTCGGCGAAAATCCCGATAACAAACCGCCAGTTCTTATTCAATGGGAAATTTTAGACAATAACAAATTGCGACTGATTTTCAACGAACCGATAAACATGGAAACCGCATCGCAAACCGAAATTTATTTTGTTGATAACAATATCGGAAATCCCGTAAATGTGATAACGGATTATAATGAAATAACATTAATTTTTGACGATATTATTGAACTTGGCGTAATTTATAATCTTACGGTACAAAATACTTTTGCCGATATTGCAGGAAACGCTACTGTTGATTTTAATCTTGCTTTCGGCATAATGCACAAGCCGCAAAATAACGATGTTATTATAAACGAAACCCTTTTCAATCCTTACCCAAACGGCGTGGATTTTGTGGAAATTTACAACCGCTCACATAAAAACATTGATTTCAAGGACCTGTTTTTGGCAACACGCAACAAAAGTACAGGTTTGTTGCAGTCAGTACATCGCATACAGTCAAAAAGCGGTTTTCTGCAAACTCAACAATTTGCCGTACTTACAACAAATCCCGAAACTGTAAGTCAGCAGTATTATGTTCAAAATCCTGAAAATATGATAACGATGGAACAGATGCCTGCGTATCCCAACACAGACGGAACTGTTGTGCTGCTTGACGAACAGCAAAATATAATCGATGAGTTTTCATATAACGAAAATATGCATTTCAAATTTTTGACAGACGTTGAAGGCGTTTCTCTTGAACGTACAAACTACGAAAAACCGACAAACGACAGAAATAACTGGCATTCCGCATCAGGAGATGCCGGATATGCAACACCGACTTACAAAAACTCGCAGGCAGAATTTAATTCTGAAAATTACGGCTTTAATATTTCGCCGCAAACATTCTCGCCCGACAATAGCGGTATTGACGACGAACTGCTTATTACTTACTCAATGCCTGAATCGGGATACATTGCAAACATAAAAATATATGATTCGCAGGGACGTCATATTACCGATGTACAAAACAACGCTTTGCTTGGAACACAGGGCAGTTTTATATGGAACGGACTGAATGACAGAAAACAAAAGGTAAACATTGGCGTTTATATAGTTTATATTGAATATTTTAACCTGCAGGGAAAAGTTACAAAAGAAAAGAAAACATGCATTGTAGCAGCGCAAAAATAAAAACCCGCCTGTCGGTAATAATCAGTTCGCTGCACAGAATATACAAATTAAGATAAAATTTATTTCTTGTTTTGTATCAAAGAAAAAACTTTTGTTCTATTTTGCAGGTTTTAATCAATATTGCCATAAAACTATGCATTCTTATTCATTAATTCCTGTTTCTGATTTGTTATTAACAAATGATTTGTACGGTTGTTAAGGAATATTTATGTGTTTTTTGTTTTCACTTTTATCTGTTCAAATCCTTTTCCGAAAACTCCCATAACCGAAGCAACAGTTATAAAGGCATCTTTATCGATTTCCTTTATAAGCCGGTAAAGTTCGTTGCTCTGGTATTTTTTTACTACAACCAGCAAAACTTTGTTTTCTTCTTTTGTAAACCATCCTGTTGAATTCATTACCGATACTCCGCGATGTAATTCATTGCTTATCCTGTCGGCAATTTCTTCATATTTTTTTGAAAATATAAACATCTGTACCGACTGTTTTGATCCTGACAGCAAAAAATCAAGAGTGCTGCTCATAACCGCAATAAGGATGTAGCCGTACATTACCTTTACAAAATCGTGAGAAACGAAAAACGATGATGCTATGATTACCAAATCTATATACAATATTATTCGTCCGGGCGTAACGTTGCGGTATTTATTGACAAACAACGCTACAATATCTGTTCCTCCCGTACTGCCGCCCTGTGCAAATGTGATTGCTATTCCTGCTCCTGAAAAAATTCCGCCCATAATAGCACACATGAGAGGACCATTATCAGTACAAAATTTTTGTCCGAAACCTTTTGCATCGGGTATAATTTCAGGAAGCAACTGAAATAAAACAGTAACAATAAAAGTTGCAGTTATGGTTTTAATTGCAAAATTTTTACCAAGTACCCTTATTGACATTATCAACAAAATTGCATTTATTATGAAATACGTATAACCTATTGGAAATCCCGTCAGATAATAGATAATTGTTCCTATTCCGCTCACGCCTCCGCCTACAATTTCATTGGGAATAAGAAATACTACCCATCCTGTTACGTACAAAAGCAAACCAAGCGTTATCAGAAAATAAGTTTTTATATATTTAAGTGTTTGATTCACAATAATTATTTTATGTCAAATGTTTACGCTATTTCACTAATATCTCGGTTTGGCATAAGTAATAATCAGCCGTGGCGGCCGTGAACTTGATGAGCCTTTCAACAATGTCTGATACAAATATGCCTGATTTTCGATGTATGAATATGACGTTGTTCCGTAATATGATGTACTTGTTATTTGTGTATATGGAGAAACATACATTACTGCCGAATTTGACTTTTCCATGTTTTTAAGCATGTTTGTAAAATCATAAGTTATTTTCATCGAATATTTATACAATGTTCTGTTCAGCGCTCCTCCAAACAGTGTGGAATTAAGTTCTGTGATAGATGTAAGGCCTGGATACGAAACTGTTGCCGTATCCGATGTTTTTTGAATTGAGCGGTAAAACAGTCCCAACGGCGTTGCTAATCTGTCCGGTTCATATCCTTCAAAACGTTCAGCATCAAATTCGAGCAGAACACGTGATATTGCTATTTGTTCTTTATTCATGTTTTTTGATACAAACCAGTTTTGAATATCATTTTTTCTTATTTTTATCATTGGCGTAATGCCGAACAATCCTTGAATATACAGCGTGCTGTCCAAAGTTGCCGTTTGTGCTGTGTCGTTTAATGTTGCAGTATTCACTTTCAGCGAATGCGTTGCCGTTGTATAATCGTGTTGCACTGCGGTAAACGATGCCATGTATCCCGAACTGTAATGCCAGTAAGCAGCAACAGTATCTTCACCATCGCGCTTGTAATATACCGACAAATTTATATCCAGTGTGTTCAAAGCCATTCTGTTCATTCTGCCTGTTATTCCCGGAGTTACATTGTCGGCAGTAATATAAAGTCCGTTAAAATATTCATAAAACGAAGATATTGAATCATACAGCATAACATCTGCCGGCGCCGAAACAAGTTTTTCGCCTATGGAATTGTCAAGATGTATTTTAAGAGTATCGGAAGTTTCCCATCTGTCTTTGGGAGTCCGTACGTATTGTTTGGTTGCAACGGGAGTCGGATTTATCATAGAATTTATATTTCTAACCGGATAATATACCGAGTCATAATAAATTTGTTTGTTTAATTCGTAAACTTTTAATGTTTGGTCATAAGCATCTTCGCCTGTACGGTCAGTAACAACTATGTCCAGAATAACAGAATCGACCGTATGCGTTGTTCCGAAATCCATGCTGTCGGTTGTAGGCGCTATTTGAAAAGCCAAGCCTGCCGTTGTTGTTCCCAAAATCGGGTCGTAATAACTGCCGAACGAATTATATTGAAGATTCATTGTCATTACGGAATCAAGCGTTACATTATAAACTGCCGGATAAAGCGTGTCTGTTACAAGCATAAACTGCTCTTCATCGGGAACCATGTCAACTCCGATAGTTTTATCTACATCTGTGCATGACGCAAAAAACAATATCAATATTAATATTGAAAAAAAACTTTTTTTTGTCCGTTTAATAATATTTTTAATCATGTTTTTCTAATATTTTTTCGTAAAAATTTGCATAACTTTGAGGATTGTTGTTTATATCCCCATATTCGAGTATATGTTTTTCTTTTTCTCTGACATAATCTTCAATTTTTCTGTTAATTTTTTTTGCCCCAAAAATAATTCCATCCGAATAGTCGATTGCAAATTTCACAAAATGCTCGTAATCCGGCTTTTCTATTAATGTTTCTATGTGTTTGAGTTTTATGTTTTTGCTAATTAATTTTCTGTTCAGCGTATCGCTGAATGTTCCTTCAAACCTGTCGTTATACAGTGATAAAACGATTTTTGAATTTTTTATTATATCGTCTTTGTAAGCATTTTTAAGAAACAGCGGCACCATATATGTAAACCATCCGTGGCAATGAATAACATCGGGAATCCACTGTAATTTTTTTACGGTTTCGAGAACTCCGCGAGCATAAAATATTGCACGTTCATCATTATCGGCAAACGGGATGCCCGTTTCGTCTTCAAACAACAGTTTTCTGCGAAAAAAATCTTCGCTGTCAATAAAATAAACCTGCATTCTTGCAGCCGAAATAGATGCAACTTTTATCAGAAGCGGATGGTCATTGTCATCAATTATTATATTTACTCCTGACAGTCTAATAACTTCGTGCAATTGATGGCGCCTGTCGTTTATACAGCCATAATGAGGAACAAAAGTCCTTATTTCGTTACCCATTTCCTGAATTGCCTGAGGTAGATGCCTGCAAATAATAGAAATGTCATTTTCAGGCAGATATGGAGTAATTTCCGAACAGACAAATAAAATTTTTGCGTTTCTCATTTATATATTTCTTATTGTATATTTTATAACACGAGTTACAAAGGTAACATTTTTTTTGCTATCTGCGAAATCCGAAAATCAAACTGAACGTTAATATTTTTTATTTTGTCAAAAATGCAATTCTTTCCGTATTGTTAGAAACCGTATTAATATTATTGAAAATACAACATGCCTATATATTACCGCTTAATGTTTTTTCATTGCAATGTATTGATAATAAATGATTTTATCAATAAGCAAATTAGCGTTCCACAAATATTGTTCAAAATTAATTTTAACGATAACATTGTATTTACAGGGATTGATTTTTTTGACATTCCGCTTTATTAAAATATATTTAAAATGTTAATAAATGCTGTTTTTATTAAAAATGTTTAATTGTTAAAAATAAATTTATACCTTTGAGGCGGAATATTACACAAATACACAATATTATGAAACGTAGAAACTTTATAAAAGCCCTTGCATTAGGCGGTGCGGCAAGTATTATACAATGGAAACCGGACAGTCTTTTTGCCGCTTTACCGAAAAATCCCGCGCAACTTAACGATCTTGTTGCTGTGATGGGAGGAGAACCTGTTCAACTGTATGAAAAAGCAATTGCTTCAATGGGAGGAATTGGCAGATTTGTAAAAAAAGGACAGAGTGTTGTTATAAAACCGAATATCGGCTGGAACAAAGCGCCCGAACTGGCTGCCGACACAAATCCATTGCTGGTATCAGCCCTTGTTAAAGACTGTTTTGCAGCCGGAGCATCCGAAGTGGGAGTATTTGACCATACCTGCGACGAATGGCGCTCGTGCTACAAAACAAGCGGAATTGAAGATGCTGTGAAAGCCGCCGGCGGAAAAATGTTGTTTGCCCATGAAGAAAAATATTATCGCCAAGTGTCAATCCCTAACGGAAAACGTCTGAAAAACGCAAAAGTACACGAAGCGATTTTGGACTATGATGTATGGATTAATGTTCCGATATTGAAAAATCACGGTGGAGCAAAAATGACTGTTTCACTTAAAAACAGCATGGGAGTAGTGTGGGATCGCCGTTATTGGCATGCAAACGATTTGCAGCAATGTATTGCCGACTTTGCAACATTCAACAAAAAACCTGCGCTTAATATTGTTGATGCATACAGAATTATGACGCAAAACGGACCTCAGGGCAGAAATTCCAATGATGTACAACTGGCAAAAGCGATATTTATGTCAACCGACCCCGTAGCCATAGATACTGCCGCCGTTGCATTTTTCAGCCAGTACAAAGAAATGACAATAAATGATGCAAGTCATATAAAATTGAGCGAAGAATTGAAAGTAGGAACTACAAAAATCAACGAATTAAAAGTAGAACGCATAAGGCTGTAACTGATAAACCGATGATTTTTAATTTGTAATTTTCAAAATATTAATAATACACTTTTAAGGATGTATAAAAATTTACGCCGTTTTCGCATCGTTTTTGCGATATTGTTTTTGTTTGCTCTTACGCTTGTATTTGCAGACATTAGCGGCAATGCGGCTTCGTTTTTCAAAAACTCCATAGAATTACAGTTTGTGCCTGCTCTGTTTGGAATTTTGACAGGAGCAGCAGGAGTTTTTTTAATTTTAATTCTCATCACGCTTTTGTTTGGACGCGTTTACTGTTCGTTTCTTTGCCCTGCGGGAATTTTTCAGGATGCGGTAACATTTATTGCCAATATCTTTAAAAGCAAGAAAAATCGGCGCCATGCTTATGCAAAACCGCATCGCATATTGCGCTATACCGTAATGACGCTTGTTTTTTCGTTATTGATTACCGGCAGCACAACATTGCTGTTAAAGTTAGACCCGTACAGCAATTACGGACGCATAGCCGAAAACGTATTTCGACCTGTAATAATAAGCGCCAACAATGTTGCTTCTTCGCTGTTTGCCGACACGTTTTATCAAATGAATTACAAAACGTTTACATTCGGAAGCATTGTTTATGCAGTACTGGTTCTTGCAGTAATAACAGTGACGAGCGCTTTGCGCGGACGTTTGTTTTGCAATACTGTTTGTCCTGTCGGTTCGTTACTGGGTTTGATTTCAAAATATTCTGTTTTTCGCATTACCATAAAAAAATCCGAATGTACGCATTGCCGCCTGTGCGAATTTGCATGTAAATCACAGTGTATAAACAGCAAAAACGAACAGATTGACAATTCGCGCTGCGTGCAGTGTTATAATTGCGCCGTATCGTGCAAACACAATGCAATAGGACTGCAGTATGCATACGTAAAAAAAGAAAAACAACCTGTTGATGCAGGCAAACGCAAAGCCTTTATAACTTCGGCAGGAATATTGAGCGCAGTATTAGCTGCAAAAATATTTATACCCAAATTCAGAACATCAACAAAAAACGCAAAAGCGATAGCGCCTCCCGGAGCAATAAGCATCGACCGTTTGAAACAGTATTGCACGGCTTGTCACGCATGTATTGCATCGTGTCCATCTCGGGTATTGCGTCCTGCTTTTAACGAGTATGGACTTGACGGCTTTATGCTTCCGGTGATGGATTATAAAAACGGTTACTGTAATTACGACTGTACCGAATGTTCAAATGTCTGTCCGAATTATGCACTGATTTCCCAAAAACCGGATGACAAAAAGAAAATACAAATAGGAAAGGCTAATTTTGTTGAACAAAACTGTATAGTCGTACTCGATGGCACCGATTGCGGAGCCTGTGATGAGCATTGTCCTACAAAGGCGGTTCACATGGTATCGTTTCGCGATGGTTTGCTGATTCCCGAAGTTAATACCGATTTGTGCGTAGGTTGCGGCGGCTGCGAATACATCTGTCCGGGACGACCCGAAAAGGCAATTTTTGTAACAGGCAATGAAGTTCACCAAACTGCCACCTTGCCCGCACAACAGGAACAGGAAGAAAAAACAGTTACCGACTTCGGATTTTAGATAGCCGCGCCTTGATAACCGAACAAACTGTTTATCAAAAATAAATTTACAAATAAAAATACAGGATTTTATTAATTGATAATGGAGAATTATTTGTTTTTCAGTCATTGCAGACTGCTATCGCAAACAAAAGCAGAAATCCTCTCAATCAGTGAGATTGCGGGTTGAGCCGACAAATGTGTTCTCTTTGTTTATTCCAGTTTTCTGTAATAAAACAGTTGATGTTCGGGCAACAAATAAGGATGAAATATTTTTATTAAATCTTTAAGAATTATTTGCGGGCTAACAACTCCGGATTCCCAAAAATCGTTTCCGCCCTGTTTGTTCAGTCTTTTGTTGTTGTTGTAAATATTGCCGTTTATGAATGCCTGTATATCTGTCAGCCTTGCATCAAGGTTTTGCAGTTGTATAAGCGATGTTTCGTTATTTTGATTAATCCACACATCCGAATCAAGCGCTTTTGCGTAAACATATTCGATGCCGGCAGGATTGCTTTCTCCTGCGTTTTGCATTTCATTTTCAAAAATATATTTTCCTCCCGCATCTTTCAGAAAGTTTATTACTGTGGATTTGTTTGAAGGAAGATACCATACATCTCCGTACGGAGCGTTTATCAACACTTTGGGCTTGGCTGTTACATTTTCTGCAAGTTTTTTAAGATGATTATATTCCTGTTCGATGTTTTTCAATTTATCAATTGCTTTTTCTTCTTCGTTAAAAAATGCGGCAACAGCAACAAGCCATTCGGCTTTGGCAAGCGGCGTTTCTTCAAGATATTCGCCGATATAAACAAGTTTAACTCCCATTTCGTTGAGTTTGGCTTCGGTTTTGGCAAGTTCTCCGTCAACGCCATATGCAAATATAACATCTGGTTTTAACGAGGCTATAACTTCATACGAAAGATAGTTTCCGTATCCTACATCAACTGTTTGACCGTTTGCTATGCGTCGCCGTACATTCTCGTTTGAAATATAAGATGTTCCCGATACGCCGGTAATTTTGTCAGCCTTGTCGATAAAATCAACAAAAGCAACATGGGTTGACGATAAACAAATGATGCGTTCAACCGGAATTTTTACCGAATGAACAGCATCGGCGTTACCATTTGTCAAAGTATATGTAAATTTCACATTCTGTGAGCCTTGCCACGGATTAAGCACAGTCAAAAGTTTATTATCGCCATCCTTTTCAATAACAAAGCGTTTTGAAAAGGATGGTTTATAATAAATTTCGCGTCTGTCGATTGCCGTTTCGGTTTTTTCTCTGTTGTGCCTGCATGAGCAGACAGGCAGCAAGCCAAACAGTAAAAACCAGAAAATCTGTTTGCAGTTCATATTATACAACAGGCTGTCCAATCATGTTGCCAACCAAAAATACCAGGGCAACTCCGAGAATTGCATACAGTTCGGGGAAAGCGCCAAGAATTAAGGTATTGCCGAGAACTTTGTGTCCGTTGCCGATAGCGGTAATTCCGTTTGCGCAAATTTGTCCCTGTCTGATTGCGCTGAACAGGCAGACTGTTCCAACGGCAATTCCTGTTCCCAAAATTGCTGCTCCCTGCAACATGGTCATGTTTGCAGTTAAATATTTTGAAAGCAGGTAATATCCTGCAAAGCCGTAAAGACCCTGAGTGCTCGGAAGCGCCGAAAGCATCATGCAGCTGCCGAAAACGCTGCTGTCTTTTTTAATTGCGCCGATAGCGGCGTTGCCTGCAATACTTGTTCCAAAACAGCTTGCGATGCCCGAAAGCCCAACCATAAATGCTACACCAATGTAAGCTAATAAAATAGGTTCCATAATTTTTTTCCTTTTTTTTAATTTTTACTTTAATTTCTGTTTGTTATTTAATCTGTTTATTATTTAATTGTATTCCGTCATTGCGAAAGTGAGGGCTTTGAGCAATCCGGAATTTATTTGTTTTTTTATTATTCATTATTTTTCCAAATTGTCTTCAACATCATTGATGATGCTTTAATATTTTTTTACTGTTCATTATTAATTGTCCTTTATCCATTATCATCTCTCTGGATTGCTTCACTCCGCTCTCAATGACGTGTTGCTTTCGTCATTTCATTCCTTGCAATGACGCGTTTTTTCAATTATCCATTATCAATTACTAATTGTCCACTGTTATTTATTTGTCAATTACTGCTTTTTAAGCGGGTTGAAAACGCGCTGTCCGGCTTCAAATCCTGCATTTTTATAAAATTCGACAAAAGTCAAACGCATGGGATGCACAAAGGCTCCGAGCGCCGACATGCACAGATTCAATATGTGTCCTATTAACAGAATTACAAGCATGACTATCTGTTTTACAACAATAATGTCGGGGCTCATTCCTGTAGCCAGACTGTTGAATACCGTTGCCAAAACCGAACCTGAGAGTCCAAGAGCAAACAGTCGCAAATATGACAGCGTGTCGCCCAAAATTCCGGTAAGATCGTTGTATGTATTCCACAATCCAGAGCCAAAGTTTACCAATATGTTTTTGCCCGGCGAATTGCAGAACAGCATTAAAAACAATCCCAAACCTATTGCGCCTGTAAAAATTTCGGAGCCGAAAGGAACTGCGCAGCTTAATGCCGGCACGACAATCAGGGCTGTAACTGTCGATATAAGCACAATCATCCATCCTATTGTGGACAGGGAATATCTGAAACCGAAATATTTTGCCTTGCCGTATGCTTTAATTCCCATGCCCAGCAGCAAATGCACAATTCCTGTGCCAAGCGCAAAATAGAATAATTTTGTTGAATCGAGGAATATGTTTTTTACGGGTTCAAATAATTTAAATTCGCCTAATGAAATGCCAAAAAACGAGCCTGTGGCTATTCCGAACAGCAATGTTGCAAGTCCGCACCAGAATGTCAGCCAGCCGATGCTGCGAAGCAGTCCGTTTTTCATTTTTTTTGCAAGGAAAAGTCCCATTATCAAAAATATTGAGCCATAACCTCCATCGCAAAGGCAAAATCCGAAAAAGAACATGTAAAACGGAGCGCAGTATGGTGTCATATCTGTTGTTCCGTATTTCGGCAAGGCGTAAAACTGTTCTATAAATTCAAACAGCCGTGCAAATCTGTTGTTTTTGAGTTTTACGGGCGTATTGTCTTCAGGAGTCGGCTGTTCTTTTATGTAAAAAATTCCCGAAGAGTTTAACAAATTATCGACTTCCGTTTGCGTGTCGGCGGTCGCCCAGCCTTCAAGAACTACGAGTTTTCCGTCTGCCGCCGCTTCGCCGCTGTTGAGCGCTTTCGACAGATGCAAATCATCGGAAAGGCGCTGGCTTTCGGCAATAAAATCGTTGATATAAACGGCGCTTCGACTGACAATATTTTGCTGTTCTTCGATTTCCGCTTCAATTTTTTTGATGTTTTCCAATGCCTGCCTGTGCGTAATTGCAGGCTGCTTTAATTCGGGCAGGTCAAATTCAAAAACTTCGGAAGCCTGTGTTGCTATTACAAAATATGTTTTTTTGTCGATAGCGTTTATTTCGGTAATCGAATATTTTTCGTTCCACAGTGTTTTAAATTCTTCAAAACGTTTTTCGTCAAGTTCGTAAAAATGCAGTGTTATTCCCGCTTTTTTGAGTGTTTCGATACGGTCTGCATCAAATTCGCCCCATGCGGCAAGTTCGGCGGCTTCTTTGGTAATTTTGTCCAGTTCGGTTTTTAATTTTACAAGTTTTCCGTTTGCATTTGTATAAATTTCCAAAGCGGTTTCCGCATCAAGTTTTTTTTTGTAATTCTGCTGATTTTTTTGGGTTGTGGCAACAGATTTCAGCTGCTGCGCCGCCTGCCTGTAATTTTTGATTTTTTCAACAAGATTTTGTTCTCCGTCATTTGCTTTCCACGCCGAAACGGTTACATCAACCAGTCCGAGTTTCTGCAACTGCTGCAAAAACTGTTGACAGTCTCTGTAAAAAACAATCATTGAGTATTTCATCATTGGCTCTATCATTTTGTTTCTTCCTCCATTTTTTCGTGTCTGTTCTTAACTATTTTTTGTGCTGCTTTCGACAGGTTTTCTTCGTCTTCGACAAATCGTTTTATTTTAAGAATTGCCTCTCTGTATCCGGGTATCTGGACTTTTTCGTAAAGATTTACCTTTTGGGTTGTTTTTTTTCGGGTAAAATCCAGAAGGCGCGCTTTTTCATCAACAAATTCGCGTTCCAGACCCAGGCGCGCAAGGTCTTTAAGGATATTGACTCCTTCGGCGTACCAAAGCGGTTTGCTGAAAAGATTAAACGGTTTGAGCGAAAATTTCACATCTCCGATTACGGGAATTTTTACGCCTGCTATTTTCATGGTTTTAATATCAACATCATCAATTGCAATCAGGTCGGGTTCAAATTCAACCCACAATGCCGACATTTGGTCGTACGAATTGATTTTGCGGGTCAGTTCGGTGCTTATTTCATCTGCTTTGTCTTTTGCTTTTTTTACTTCCATTCTCAGTGCGGATTCTTTGCTTTTGATTGTAGGCAAAGCCCTTTCACGTACTTTGAGCTGTTTGTTCAAGTCGTTCAGCGATGTTTTGTTATATTGATATTTTATTGCCATTTTATTGTTTTTTATTTGCAATCAATTTGCAAAATTATTAAATTTTCCAGTATTTATCCATCAAATCCTGCTTAATTGCCACTTCTGTCCGGCTAAAATATTTGCCAAACATAGCCCATGTTCTGTCAAGCATTTCTATTGTATTGATATTAATATCTATTGACAGTATGTTTTCCGAATAATCTTTTGCAAAATTCAAAGCCCGTTCGTCGTAAGCGGTAAGGTCGAAACCGTTTTCCAGTTTTGTTTTTGCATTTGAGGCATCCGCATACAGACGAATAGCGGCGTTCATCACCTGCGGATGGTCTTCTCGCGTTTGCCTGCCTATTACAAGCTGTTTCAAACGCGAAAGGCTTCGGAAAGGGTCGATGATAACCTTGCCTGTGTCGCTGTCTTTACGTAAATACAACTGTCCTTCGGTGATGTATCCTGTGTTGTCGGGAATGGCATGAGTAATATCGCCGCCGCTTAATGTGGTAACGGCAATTATTGTTATTGAACCGCCATCGGGCAGCTGTACCGCTTTTTCGTAGATTTTTGCCAAATCCGAATACAGCGAACCGGGCATGCTGTCTTTCGATGGAATTTGATCCATACGGTTGGAAACTATCGAAAGTGCATCGGCATAAAGAGTCATGTCGGTAAGCAAAACGAGAACTTTTTCGTTTTTATCGACTGCAAAATATTCGGCGGCAGTAAGCGCCATATCGGGAATTAACAGCCGTTCTACGGGCGGATTGTCGGTTGTGTTTACGAAGCATATAATTTTGTCGAGCGCTCCTGCATTTTCAAACGATTTTTTGAAAAACAGAAAGTCGTCATTCGACAGTCCCATTCCGCCAAGTATGATTTTATCGACCTGCGCTCGCAGAGCAACCAAAGCCATTACATTGTTGTAAGGCTGGTCGGGGTCGGCAAAGAAAGGTATTTTCTGCCCCGAAACCAGAGTATTGTTAAGGTCGATGCCCGCTATTCCCGTAGGGATGATTTGCGAAGGCTGTTTTCGGCGAAACGGATTTACCGAAGGTCCGCCTATTTCGCGTTTTTCACCTTCCGGTTCTACTCCTCCATCTATCGGTTTGCCATAAGCGTTGAAAAAGCGCCCCGCAAGGTCGTCGCTCACTTTAAGCGAAGGCGGCTCGCCCATAAATACTACTTCGGCGTTGGTAGGAATACCTTCGGTGCCTGAAAATACTTGCAGCGACACCATGTCGCCATCAATTTTTATTACCTGAGCTAAACGACCGTCAACGGTTGCAAGCTCGTCGTTTGTTATGTTTTGAGCGTGCAAACTGACCGTTGCTTTGGTAATTGCTTCGAGTTTTGTGTAAATTTTCTGAAATGCTTTTGTCATATATTATGTTTTTTATAAGATATTATTATTTTTTTAATCAAACAGTGTTTTTTCCATTTTAGGTAAAGTATAGTTGCTTTTATCAACAATATTTAAAATTGACCAATAGCCACGTCCGTATTCATCAGAAATGAGATTTATTGCATTTTTTTTAGAAATCCCTTTTTGCATTAACTGTTTAAATTCTGACATAATTTGATACCTTTCTTTTTCTGACAGAGATTTTCCTTTATTAAAAAATTTATTTTGTGGAACCGTTCGCTGTTCAACAAGAAATTCTCCAAATGCAATTTTTTTTGTTTCTTCCATTTGATAATCAAAAGCGTTTTTATTGATTTCAAAGCCGCAGGCATACCTTCCTAAACCAACAGCAACTTTTGCCGTAGAAAAACTGCCTAAGAAAAAATCACATACCGTATCATTAGGGTTACTCGAATATAAAATCATTTTAGTTAAAAGCGATTTAGGTAATTCATTTTTATTTTTTACTTGCCCGGGCTTGTATTCGCGATTAATTATCCATACATCTTCTCTGTCTAAATAATTCAAACTGCCTCCATTTTCATTTTTTTCACAATCAGCATAAAAAGCATTGGTGTTGAAAGTAATATTCTCTCCCTGTTTTATAAAATATAGAATGTGATAATGAGAAGATATAAATTTTTTACTTGTATAAACTCCAAAATTATATTTCCATATAATATGATTTCTTTCTTGCAGATTTGTTTCTGCCAAAGCATTTAATATATGCCTTAAATTTGAATATCCGGAAATAATATAAATACTGCCGCCCGGTTTAAGTACCCGTTCTGCTTCTTTAATCCATTTAAACGAAAAATCAGGATATTTTTCTTTTGAAATTTCAACATAACCTTCAATAACATTATTTTCATCACGATTATAATGTTTGTCCAGTTTATCTCCGTTGATGCCATAAGGCGGGTCGGAAATAATCAGGTCAACCGAATTATCCTTTAGATATTTTTTTGCGCCTTCAATGCAATCTTCGTTGTAAAACATCATAATTCAATAATATAATTTTCAAATTTATCTATTATTTCTAAATCAAGCATATATTTTTCTGGACGAGGCATGCCATTTGAATTTCTACCTTGTTTCATTGTTGATAACAAATCCATATCATCTTTTTTAAATATCAAAAGTAAAATTTCCGTCAATTCCGCTTTTATCTTCCGATAACGTGAAATTGAAGTTCTGCTCTCTCTGTCTAATTCATAATTAGATTTCCCCCCTTTAATTCCGTATGCCATTTTTGAAAAGTTCTGTTAACATCATTGTATTCTACATCACACATAGCAATTATTTCTCCATGATAACCTAATTTTTCAATAGACATATCCATTGCGCATTTATCATTGAGAATTACCTTATGTTCATCCGATTTTATTGCCTTTGCTTTTAAATCCCAATTTATTTTTCTTTTCAAATCAAAACAAACATTGTTATATCTGTCTCCAGGAAATGAAAACTTATCTTTAAGCAAATCCTTTACTTTATACTCAAAATAAAAAGCCCACCATTCCATTTGTCGCCAATTATAATCGGCTACTTTTAATTCCATCACACAATGTTTCCCTTCCCATTCTTTGGGCAGTTTTGGCATTTCTTTTTTTAATATCTCTATATCTTCACTGTAAATTTTCTGAAATGCTTTTGTCATATATTATTTTTTGTTTTTAATGATTAACAATAATTGTCTGTTCTTTTATTTTTTCGTTATTTGCGATTATGTTAAGATAATAAATTCCGTTGGGCAGTTTTGAGGTGTCTATTTTTATCTGCTGCTCTGCTGCCGAAAAATCTTTACTGTAAACCAGCTGCGTTGTGCTGTGGCTGTACAGCAATACTTTTACTGTTGTGTTTTTAGCCTGTGAGTTCTGTTCGTTGATTGTTGAGTTTGCTGCTATTTCGTTACTGTTTGTTTCCTTGTCTATAATTAATTCGTTGCCGGCAGGGTTTGGGTAGGCGGATGAAACTCCCCAACCTCCACCGCTGCCGCACATTCCCCAAAAATCTGTTGAACTTGGTAATGATTCTTTTCCTTCTATATTTACCACAACAGAAAATTGATGATCTCCGCATGGCCAATCCCAGTACCAAACGGATGGCTCTGATGTTACTGCAATAAGGCTACCGTCGAAATACCAGTAAAACTCTGCTCCGTTAATCATAGGTACAGGAATATCTTCTACATAAGCATAAAGAGGTTCCGGTCGTAAGGGATTAAAATTTCCTAATAATGTTGGACGCCAAAGTGAAAATGATGCATTTTCCCATGATGACACACAATTTCCGTTTCTTGCTCTGACCGATATAAATCCATAAACATCTTCACCTGAAGGATATAATAATAAATCATTATAATTTGAACAGGTAATATATCCTGTACCTACGTGAACATTATAAAAAGAATTGCTTATTTCCCAGTCATAACACTGTGCATAAGGATTATTTAACCAAACGTCAACATGATCTAAATATTCAATTACAGACAAATTGCCTGTTTTTGCTTTAATTGTTTTATTCAATACCTGATTTACTCCCCCCGAAAGCGTAGCGGTCAGCGTTGCCGTGTTTCCGCCGCAAACAGAAACCGTAACCTGCGAAGTTCCCTGTCCGCTTATAATATTAACATTGCTGCTGCCGCTCCATGTTATATTGATGCCTTCGCCGAGAAAACGAACGGTATATGCCGCCTGCTGCAAACTGTAAACAGTATCGGCTCCTGCAATCATATAAGGATTTTCCGTAAGATGATTGTACAGAAACAATGCGGGAGAATTAAATCTTGTATGCAAATCATTAACGGATTGCGCATACATGTCGTGAAAAGCCGGTGCTGCCGTTACCGGTTGCGTAAGTTTGGTTTGCCAGTCGGATAATGCCAGAGAACTTACCGTTGGAATAAAACAAAAATGCTGCTGCTTTATTATGTCATTACCAAACGGTAATTCGCCTCCGATTATGCTCAAATCATATTTTCCGCCCGGAGCGCCGTCCAAAGGCAACATGCCTGCCGTACTGTTTATTGTTTTTGACGTGAGGGTAACATATACGGGAATAAACCACAATAATTTCTTTTTTATATATGCTTTTGCGTAATATATTTGAGAGGCAGTTTGGTTTTTCAATGCATGAATGCTCATGTCGGCTTTTAACTGACTGTTGCCCGGAACCATATTGATGAGAGCCATCAGAGGATAGTTGGTAGATAAAAAATACGGATGAAATATCCATGCAAGCATATCCATCCACCATTTTACAGAATAGCTTGCATTCATGCTAACCAAATTACTGCCTGCGGGAAATATCAGACTGCCCGAATTGCTGCCGTTAGAAATTGCCACATTGATACATTGACCGGGAAAACCCAACTGGTCGTACTGGCTTTGAAAATTATCGTGCACGCTGTTATCAAATCCGTAACCCGAATTAACGGTATATACAAGCATTTGTTTAACCGCCACGCTGTTTAACAGGTTTACGGCATTCCTTGTTACATCAAAATCTTTATAATCGAGAATATTAATGAAGAATATCGTAAAATCGGTATTCTGTATATGCCTCACGGCAGCCTGAAAGCCCAGCGGTACATTGGCTCCCTTGTGAGGCGAGTCCATCGAAATATATTTCCATGTTTGATGCTCAACGCCGTCAAGTTCCATTTTGCGCAGGGCTATGCGGGCAACCAGACCGCCCATGCTTATTCCCATTACCACATTGGGTTTAACGCCTTCTTTGTTTGCGTTTACCCATTCTATAACTTCGCGAAACAGTTGAGCGTTGCGCCATATATCATCTACTCCGTTGTTGTAGTCCAAATATACAATATCATATTCTGCAAGATTAATTTCATTGTATAGATTTCTATGATAATTATAGAAGTAGTTTATATTTATTGTACCTGTTGATGTGGGATATTCGTTATATATAAAATCATTAATATCCATATTATATTCTTTTCCCGTTA
Source organism: Prevotellaceae bacterium (assembly GCA_031275825.1). Taxonomy (GTDB): domain Bacteria; phylum Bacteroidota; class Bacteroidia; order Bacteroidales; family UBA932; genus JAIRKV01. Next base: position 34,401 of record JAISOH010000002.1, read on the forward strand.
TAATGCTTGCATCAAAACCTTCGGCTACAATAAGTGGTTTTTTAATTGTTTTTGAAGAATTGTAGTTTGAATATTTGATTTGTATTTTTCCGCCGGAGTGTTGTGAAGTTGCAGAAATTGTAACGGCAGTATCTATTGTATTATTGCCTGCCGACATAAGTATGTATTCGTTATCGCTTTTTAGCATAATATTTGTTTGACTTGTATAGGATGTGCCATCGATATATGTAAGTCTGAAATAAACGGTTTTTATTCCCGGCGAATCAAAACTTGATGTTACAGGCTCTCCCCATTCTGCGGGTCTCCAGCCGTGTCCGTTATTGAAGTTTATTTCAATTTTGTCAACAGTTTTATCCGTATTTGTATAAAAAAGTTCTTTAAAAAAAACGAAGGCTACCTTGTTTGTATTCTGTTTTAAGTAAACTTTTTCGGGAGCGGCGGCAAACAGTTGTTTGGTATAGTACAGCGGATTTTTTAATGATGATATAAGATTAGTTTCTATTATCTGGTCGTTCACTATTTTCACCAGTCCTGCTTTTTCGGCATTTTCATTAAGCCGGTTATACTGAAAATGCATTATTGCCACAGTAACGGCATGTTCATCCCGGTATTGTGCTTTTTCAATCTGTTTGTAAACATCATCAGGCGATATGAGATTCGCGAATTTGTTTATTTTTGAGGAATACATGCCCAAATACAGCATTTTCCAAGTATCCATATCAACATAATTGCTGTCTGCAGGAATGCCATCGAAGTATTCGGGTTCAACTGTCTGCAATCCGTAATCAACAAGCAAGCCTGTTGTAATTTTGTTTTTGTCAACATGCTCGAAAATGTAATTCATTCTGTCGGTATATTCCTGACCGGGGTCAGGTTCTAAAACCACCTTTTGTGCAAAAACGTTTACTGCTGTCAGTAAATTTAGCGCTAATAATAATATTTTTGTTTTCATATTCGTTATTTTATTT
>JAISOH010000035.1 GCA_031275825.1 Prevotellaceae bacterium
GAAATACTGCATGTAAGTATCTCTAATCCATCGCTTAGCAAGAGTCTCATCTCACAAATTTTCCATGTTTTTCAAAATCGGGCAACCAACCATCAATAGAACTGGCACTCCCGGATGTCTGACTTTGGAGTAAATAGTACTAAATTTTTTTTCAAGATATTAACAATCAATAGTATCGGCAAGCAGAACCGATTCATGCCCCTTGTCTATATATGCCTGCAAGTATAGGGAGGAACAGTCCGCCCTGTTGTCTGTCCGGTTACTTTTCTTGCATTTTTTCTGTATTTTTTTATTTATTTTTACCGCTTTTTTCGGCACAAAGATACAAATCCTGCATTATTTTCCAAATGCTTTTAACATTATTTTATTATATATCAATAGACTGTGGAGTTGGTAAGGAACGATTAAATAATTGCTACATGAAATTTAAACAGATTCTTAATTTGATTTATGGAATATTTCATCTACATTTGCAAAAAAAAATTCATTTAAAACATAACAGTTATGATAAACTATTTATTTTGGATAATACCCGCATGCTCTATAGCAGCGTTAGTTTTTGCCTGTATATTCTTCCGCAAAATGATGAAAGAACCGGAAGGAACGGAAACTATGAAAACCATTGCGAGCCACGTACGAAAAGGCGCTATGGCCTATCTTTATCAGCAATATAAAGTTGTAATTATTGTATTCGTAATACTGGCTTTGTTTTTTGCCTTTTTGGCTTACGTTTTGGAGATTCAAAACACATGGGTTCCGTTTGCTTTTCTTACAGGCGGTTTTTTTTCGGGACTGGCAGGATTTATCGGCATGAAAACCGCAACTTATGCATCCGCGCGTACTGCAAATGCAGCGCGGCGTTCGCTTAACGATGGGCTTAAAATTGCTTTTCGTTCGGGCGCAGTTATGGGGCTTGTTGTTGTTGGGCTTGGGTTGCTTGATATTTCCGTATGGTATTTAGTTCTTGATAATTTTATCGAAACAACGCAAGGTCAAAAATTAGTAATGATAACAACCACAATGCTTACATTCGGAATGGGCGCTTCAACACAGGCGCTGTTTGCACGTGTTGGCGGCGGAATATATACCAAAGCCGCAGATGTCGGAGCAGACCTTGTTGGCAAGGTAGAAGCGGGAATACCCGAAGACGACCCGCGCAATCCCGCAACAATAGCCGATAATGTTGGCGATAATGTTGGCGATGTAGCCGGAATGGGCGCCGACCTTTACGAATCATATTGCGGCTCAATACTGGCAACTGCCGCACTGGGCGCTTCTGCTTTTGTATTAAACCCCGAAATGCAGTTAAAGGCTGTATTTGCACCAATGCTGATTGCCGCAACAGGCATTATACTGTCTATAATCGGAATTTATACGGTACGCACAAAAGAAGGCGCAGGAATGAAACAACTTTTACGGTCGCTGGGATTTGGAGTAAATTTAAGTTCTCTTCTGATTGCGCTGTCAACTTTTGGAATTTTATATCTTTTACAGATAGAAAACTGGGTGGGAATTTCATGTTCGGTAGTTACCGGTTTGCTTGCAGGAATTATAATAGGACAATCAACAGAATATTACACATCGCATTCCTACAAACCAACTCAAAAAATTGCTCACAGTTCGACATCCGGACCCGCTACGGTAATAATTTCAGGAATAGGTTTTGGGATGATATCAACAGCAATTCCTGTTGTAACAATAGCCCTGTCAATAATTTTAGCCTTTTTATTCGCAACCGGATTTGATACTGCAAATCTGGTTTCTGCAAACAATTTAAGTACAGGATTATACGGAATAGGAATTGCCGCCGTTGGAATGTTGTCAACTCTTGGCATAACACTGGCTACAGATGCTTACGGTCCAATAGCCGATAACGCCGGCGGAAATGCCGAAATGAGCAAACTTGAACCCGAAGTGCGTAAACGTACCGATATACTCGATGCTCTCGGAAATACAACGGCAGCAACAGGCAAAGGCTTTGCAATAGGTTCGGCGGCTCTTACGGCGCTTGCGCTTTTGGCGTCATATATCGAAGAAATAAAAATAGGATTGATACATACAGGAGAAAAATCGATTGAAGTTGCAGGTAAGATGATAGACGTATCAACAGCAACAATTCCCGACATTATGACTTATTTTGAAATAAATCTAATGAATCCCAAGGTACTGACAGGAGCATTTATCGGAGCAATGATGGCGTTCCTGTTTTGCGGACTTACAATGAATGCGGTAGGACGCGCCGCACAAAAAATGGTTGAAGAAGTTCGCCGTCAGTTCCGTGAATTAAAAGGTATTCTTACGGGAGAAGAAACTCCCGATTATGCGCGTTGTGTGGAAATATCAACAAAAGGAGCGCAAAAAGAAATGCTGTTTCCATCAATTTTGGCGATAGTTATACCTGTTTTGACAGGCGTAATATTCGGCGTATCCGGAGTTATGGGATTACTGGTTGGCGGACTGGCATCGGGATTTGTACTTGCAATATTTATGGCAAATGCCGGCGGCGCATGGGATAATGCCAAAAAGTTTGTTGAAGAAGGAAATCACGGAGGCAAAGGTTCCGAAAGCCATAAAGCAACAGTTGTAGGCGATACTGTAGGAGACCCGTTCAAAGATACATCAGGTCCAAGTTTGAATATTCTCATTAAACTAATGTCGATGGTTTCGATAGTTACGGCAGGAGTTACATGCGCATTCAGTTGGCTGTAGAAATATATCCGTTATATTTCAAAATAAATACAAAATCAAAAAAAAATCTTACATTTGCATATTATAATAAAAAACGATGAAGACAATATTATTATTCGGAACTATAGGCACACAGGAAATTCTTCTTATTTTACTTGTTGTGTTGCTGTTTTTTGGCGGCAGGAAAATTCCCGAACTTATGCGCGGGCTTGGCAAAGGAGTCAGAAATTTTAAGGAAGGAATGAACAATGCCGAAAAAGAAATAAAATCCAATATCGACGATATTGGCGGAGATGCTGAAAACAAATGATTTAAATCAAATTGCAAATTTGTAAAAAACAATTAATTATCAAATAATGAGCGATGATGGTTCAAACCATGAAATGACTTTTTGGGATCATCTCGAAGTATTGAGAAACATGCTTTTAAGAGTAGCGATTGTGATTGCCGCTTTGATGATTGCTGTTTTTTTTGCAAAGGATTTTATTTTCGGTTCTGTAATTTTTTCGCCGGCAAGTTCTGATTTTTGTTTATATCACTGGCTTTGCAGCTTGGGTGATGTTTTAGGTATGCCTCAATTTTGTCCCGAATCTTTTAAAATAGAAATAATAAATATTAATCTTTCCGCTCAATTTTTCACTCACATGAGTACATCGTTCTGGCTGGGACTGATACTGACTTTCCCATATTTTTTGTATGAAATATGGAAGTTTATCTGTCCTGCTTTATACAAAAAGGAAAAACGATATATACGAATTGCTTTCGGATTTGGGGGAATTCTTTTTTTTATGGGAGTATTGCTTGGTTATTTTGTAATTTTTCCTCTTACGCTTAAATTTCTCGGCACTTATCAGGTAACCGAAACCGTTGTAAATCAAATATCATTAAGTTCTTATATCAGCACTTTTACATCGCTTATTTTATTGATGGGCGTAATTTTTGAAATTCCAATGGTTGCGCTGGTTCTTTCAAAACTTGGTATTATTCGGCGTCCGTTTTTACGCAAATACCGCAAATATGCAGTTATCTGTTCGCTCATTTTATCTGCAATAATCACGCCAAGCGGCGATGCATTTACCATGTTAATGGTTGCGCTTCCTCTGGTTCTGCTTTATGAATTTAGCATTTTAGTTGTAAAAAAGTGAAAAATGTCAGTAGTAATCGAAAAAGAAGCCCCTGAAAACAACTCGAAAAATGTGTTTTTTTTACTTTTTATATAAAACCTGACAAATATTTTCAATTACAGACATTTAATTTAAGGTTATTGATTATTATCTGTTTGCGTTTAATTTAATTGTAAATTATTATTTAATTGCTATTATGGACAGGATTTTATAGTAAAGATGAATGCATATTTTTATAAAATTCCCAAAGTACAATGCCAATGCTTACGGATATATTGAGCGAATGTTTTGTACCATCTTGAGGAATTTCGATGCACAAATCGCTTGCATCTACAATGGATTGCGAAACGCCGCGTACTTCGTTGCCAAAAATAAAAGCGTATTTTTCGTTTTGGCTTGGCAAAAAATTATTGAGCATAACGCTGTTTTCGGCTTGTTCTATCGAAATAATTCTATATTCGTTTTGTTTAAGAAAAGTCAGGGCGTTAGCGGTGTTTGCAAAATAATGCCAATCAACAGAATCTTCAGCGCCAAGAGCTGATTTGTGAATTTCGGCATTGGGCGGCGTTGACGAAATTCCGCACAGGAAAACACTTTCTATTCTGAAAGCATCGCTTGTACGAAAAGCCGCACCAATATTATGCTGACTGCGAACATTATCAAGTACAACAATTATCGGCAGTTTCGGAGATAGTTTAAATTCTTCTATTGACAATCTGTTAAGTTCGCTGTTTTGTAATTTCCGTCCCATAAATATTATTGATTTTTTTCAAAAATCAGGCGCTCGCCTTTTATATTTTCATGTATTTTTCCATTATTATAAACCAAATTTCCGTTTACAAACGTATGCGTTATTTTATAATTGAAAATAAGATTTTCAAAAGGCGTCCATGCGCATTTATACAAGATGTTTGATTTGTCGGCCTGCCATTTTGTATCAGATTTTATCAAAACTATATCGGCTTTATAGCCTTCGCGTATAAATCCGCGATTTTTAACGGAAAAAATTCGCGCGGGATTATGACACATACATTCAACAACTTTTTCAATTGTCAATATTTTTTTATTAACAAGTTCCAGCATTATATTTAATGAGTGTTGAACAGAAGGCAAACCCGATGGACAATTTAAATAATCACTGTGTTTTTCATCAAGTAAATGCGGAGCGTGGTCAGTGGCTATTACATTTATAATTCCTTGCAATACTGCCTGCTGCAAAGCATTTCTGTCGGCTTGCGTCTTTATTGCCGGATTACATTTTACAAGTCCTTTCATACTTTTATAATCGTCATTGCAAAACCAGAGATAATGAGGACAGGTTTCCGCTGATATAAATCTGTTGGATTTGCAGTCGGCAAGCATTTCCGTTTCTTTTGCTGTTGATATGTGCAAAATATGTAATCGCGATTTGTATTTTTCGGCAAGTTTGATAACATGTCTTGTTGCTGTAACACAGGCTTCGCTGCTACGTATTCTGTCATGATATTCAAATGGTATGCTATCGCCGAATTTATTTTTGAAATACGCAGTATTATTTTTGATTATATCTTCGTTTTCGCAGTGTACGGCAATCAATGCCGGAGATTGCTCAAAAATTTTTTCGATATTTTTTTCATCATCCGCAAGCATGTTTCCCGTAGAAGAACCCATGAAAATTTTAACTCCACAGGTATTTTCCGCATTTATTTTTTTTATTTCGCTTATATTTTGATTTGTTGCGCCGAGATAAAAAGAATAATTTATCAGCGATTTTTCTTTTGCCGTTTCATATTTTTTTTCAAGTTCTCTTATGGTTGTTGCAGCTGGAATTGTATTTGGCATATCCATAAACGAAGTAATGCCGCCTGCTGCGGCTGCAACGGTTTCGGAACGTATATCGGCTTTGCGCGTCAATCCCGGTTCGCGAAAATGAACATGAGTATCAATCACGCCCGGAATTAAAATCAAATTTGAAGCATCTATAATTTCATCAGCATCAATATTTGCCTTTAGCATGAAATCTTTAAAAACGGATTTTATAATACCATCAACAATCAAAAGGCTTCCTTTTAACGATTGACCTTCGTTTATAATTGTTGCATTTTTTATAAAAGTTTTCATATTGTCCATGAAATTTTATTGACAAAAACTCACTGTTTTTTATGCTGTTTACTTATATTTCTGAATCGCAGTTTCAATACTCCCCACATTGCTTCGCCGAAAATGGAACTGCTCATTTTGGATGTTCCCAGTTTTCTGTCGATAAAAATTATGGGAACTTCTTTAATTTTGAATCCGAGTTTGTGAGCAGTATATTTCATTTCAATCTGAAATCCATAACCTTTCATGCGGATTTTGTCGAAATTTATTGCTCTTAAAACGTTTTGTCCGTAGCAAACAAATCCTGCGGTACTGTCTTTTACTTTCATTCGTGTAATGATGCGTACATATTTGGATGCCGAATACGACATCAATAATCTGCCGAATGGCCAGTCCACAACGTTCATTCCCGTAAGATATCTCGAACCTATGGAAACATCGGCGCCATTTTTACAGGCGCTATATAATCGTATAAGGTCGTCGGGATTGTGCGAAAAGTCGGCATCCATTTCAAAAATATAGTCGGCGCTGTTTTTCAAGCACCATCCAAACCCTGTTATATACGCAGTACCTAAACCGAGTTTGCCGCTACGTTCTATGATATTAAGCCTGCCTGTAAATTCGTTTTGTAATTGCTTTACAATGTTTGCAGTACCATCGGGCGAACCATCATCTACAATTAAAATATTAAAATTACCATCAAGCGAAAATACTTTGCGGATAATTGCTTCAATATTTTCTTTTTCGTTATAAGTGGGAATAATCACAACCTTTTTATCGTCCATAAAATTTGTTTTTATTATATTGCAAATGTACATGAAATTTTCGAGATTACACGCAGACTGATAAAAATTGGGCAGCGGCTACCAGTCCCCAGTGTATCAACCCGCAGTTTTTTCTGATTTTTGGTCAAAAAATGTTTCTTTTCCGTATTATTTTCTTAATTTTTTTGCATTTGCCATATCTGTCAAAAGCATTTTGAATAACTTATACCTTTGTGGCATACCGTTTTTTATTATACATTATGCAAAGATACATCTGATATTTCATAAAAACAAATTACAATTATCTAAATATAAATATATTATCAACATTTTTGCCTTGCAAGGCTTTCAATGATTAAAACAATAGTAAGCAGTAAATAAAATAAACAGTAAACCTGTTGTGCATTTAGGCAATATTGCATTTGATAATATTTAAGGGACGGTTAAATACAAATAAATTGAGGTATTGGATCATCGTTAAAGCTGTGATTTTAGATATAATTCTTGTAGC
>JAISOH010000130.1 GCA_031275825.1 Prevotellaceae bacterium
TTGTCTCCAAATGAGACTTTTCTTCTTCAGACAGTGTTACTTTGTACTTTTTCATTGCTGTTTTTTTGAATGCAAAGATACAACATTTTTAAGACTTTCTAAATATGACACGACAATAGATGCTAAAATAAACTGGCAATTTACGACGGAAGACGCGAGGATAAAATTACGCAGGCTTTATCCGACATTTAAGGAGTGACATGACACTAGCTTAAGTTTATTGCTCCTGCCTGCTTTGTAGAACAGGTCTCTTAGTCCATAGTTGAATGATCCTTCATTCAGTCTCTTTCCGTTACACATCTGTTGAAAGATGCTTTGTTTCATTTGTTCCATTTTTTTATATTTTAAAAGGTTTATAAATATTTTTCTTTGTATAACCGCCGAACTCTGTCGGCTTTTTTACCGCCTGTGCCATAATGCAGCGCATTTATTACCGTTTGCACCGTGCAGCCCGCCAGCCTTGCAATCTCCTGTTGCCAGCCCCGCTTTGGAACCCTTAATTTTTTGTCTGTTTTTGTTTCCATTTCCATTTTTTTTATACCTTTACCGAAATTTTAATTATTTAAACTTTATTGTTATGCATACTGAAACGATTAAAATGCTTGAATACGTTTATAATAACATTGTTTGTCCCGTATGCGGTTCAAAAGTTACTTATACATTAACGGGAGGAGATTCTTTCAAACAAATTAGTTGTGACCATCCCGAAATTGAAGAACTTGTTAAACAGCGCGAGGATGAGTATCTTGCTCTTCATGCTCCGCAGTCTCCTCGTACGGTACGTCTGAAATTATAGCATTAATTGCCACTTTGATATGATGTTTGTAAGGAAGACCGTCAACCCATCGGGTAAACTGTTTGATAATTTCTGTTTGTCCACCTGTAAAGAACGTCTTTACATGTTGTTTTTGTATAATTATAACTTTATTCATAACTTTTAATAATTAAAATTTTGACAAAGATAGTAGCATATTTTCTAATATGCAAATTTTTAATAGATTTTTTTCAATTATTTTTCATGAACATAAGAGAACGTTTAATTAAGTATTTGGATTATAAAAATATAAGCAAATATAAGTTTTATCAAAAAACGGGTTTTTCCAATGGTTTTTTAGATAAAAAGGGAGCAATAGGCTCCGATAATTGCGAGAAAATATGCTGCGAATTCCCCGATATAAACTTGGAATGGTTAATAATGGGCAAAGGCGAGATGCTGTGCTGTCCCGCCGTACAGCCTGCGCCAGCAGCGGCAGGCGGCGAGAATACTACTATATATAAGGAATTATTCGAGAAAAAAGAGTTGGAAATAAAGGAATTAAATCAAGAAATAGGCTCGTTAAAAAACCAAATAGAAAACCTTACTAAAACCATCACCGCGCTCCAGTTTGGACTGGATCGCGCGAAAAAAGAAAATGCAGAACTGCGAGGCGGCATTGCTCAACAGCCTAATTCATCAGAAAAATTGCATGAACTGCCCGAAGTACCCATCGAGTTAGTAGCAGAACAGGAAAAAAAACAGCAAAAAAACGCTTTAAAATAGGGCAAAAAAATAATATTAAAATAAATTGCACGCGGGAAAACATCCCGCAAAATGGTCTTTTGCTTGGTTTTTAGGTATTTAACGTGGAATAAAGGGGGTGTTTCGATATGTTTTTAGGGAATAAAGGGTGTTTTAAGCCTCAAAAAAGGGGCTTTTTAACACTGTTTTAGTCATTACAAGCCGTTTTTAGCGTGTTTTTTTGCCATAAAAACTATGTCCAATACTATGGACATTTAAAATTTTGGCAAAAAATGGGGGTTTGGGGGTGTTTACGGTTATGCGTTTTTACGGTTTAAAAATGCCGTTTTTGGGGCATTTTTTTTGTGTTTAAATAAATGCGTATGATTTGTGCAAACAGGCGTTTTTACTGCGTTTTGCAGCGTTTTTGAGTAGTTCCGTGCGGGTAAATTAAAGTAAAATTAAACAAGCGGCGTTTTTGCCGTTCAAAAATGAAAAAAAAATTAAAATGGATTAACATTTTTGTGTGTTTTATTTTAAAATGCATTGCGTTCAAAAAATCGCCTCAAACCTTTATAAACATTGGGTTTCATGCATATTTTTCGCTCACCGTTTCAGTGTGTGTTTTATTTTGTAGCCCGTAAAAAATCGTTTGGCTTTTTCCGATAATCTTTTCATCTTTTTCTTCAAATTCCATGCCGTTGCCGGCATGAACGCATTTATTTGTATGCCTTTAACTTCATGCAGATAATTTTGTGCCATCCGAAAATCTGTTTTTAAGTGTTCGATAATGCTATTCCTCATTCTCAAATTCTTTTTCAAAATATTGCCAGTCTATCGTATTGGCAGCAGAATCAATTCATGGCGCCTGTCTATTATGTCTGCGAGCATCGGGCGGAATAGTTCGCGCTGTTGCTGTCCTGTAATTTTCCCTGCATTTTTTCTGTATTTTTTGATTTGTTTTTACCGTTTTTTTCGGCACAAGGATACAAAATCCTGTATTATTTTCCAAATATTTTTGCCTTTATTTTATTATATGTCAATAATATGCAGAGTAGTGAGGATAGGTTGATTAAATGCGGCTTTTGCAAAAAATATGCCATTCATCAGCATAAGTTTAAATTATATTTTTTATCTTTGCATAAATAAAATCTATAAAATATGACAATACAGCAATTAGAGTACATTGTAGCCGTTGACAATTTCAGGCATTTTGCAAAGGCGGCTGAGGTTTGTCTTGTTACTCAACCTACATTGAGTATGATGATTCAAAAACTTGAAGAAGAACTGGATGTAAAACTTTTTAACAGGACAAAACATCCCGTAGAACCTACCCGTACAGGCGAACAGGTGATTGCGCAGGCTCGCATATCGCTTAAACATTTACAGCAAATAAAAGAAATAGTTGAAAACGAAAAAAACATCGTAAAAGGGAAATTCAAACTTGGCATTATTCCTACCATTGCAACCTATCTGGTACCGGAACTGCTTCACCGGCATCTTGCCGCTCACAACGATATTGAACTAATATTGAAAGAACGCACTACCGAAAACATGATCAAAGAAATTATGAATGGAACTTTGGATGGCGGAGTTCTTGCCGGACCAGTCAACCATTCCGAATTTGCGGAGTATCCTGTTTACTATGAAAAATTTTATGCTTACGTGTCGCCTCACGATTCGTTACACAAAAAACGCAAAATAGACCTTAACAAGGTTGATATAGATAATATATGGCTGCTTGAAAACGAACACTGTTTTCGCGGGCAAATAGAACGTTTGTGCCTGCTTAAACGGGAATCTTCGTCAAAATTGCCATCAATACGATATGAATCTGGAAGTATCGAAACTTTGATAAACGTTGTGGATTATAATCCGGGTATAACAATTATTCCCGAAATGCATGCAATGGCTCTGAATGAAGAACGGCAGGAAAATCTTCGCGAATTTGACGGTATTACCGCCGTGCGCGAAGTATGCGTGATAGTGAGCAAAGAATATGTAAGAAAAACCATGCTCAATATTATTCTGGATATTATTTGCAATTCTGTGCCAAAATCAATGCAAAATCCCGAACTTAAACAGTATGTTGTGCCATTGTAGCGTTTTGTTAAATTTGTTAAACAGCAATTCCTTAACAGCACATTTAACAATAGTTCGTTATAAAATACCATAAGTCTTTATAAGTCAACAAAATAGTTGATAAATTTATGGTGGAAAATTTGGATAGATGATTGAAAATCAGTATCTTTATAGATTACTCACATCTGTAAAGTTTATGAAAAACAATCGCTATCCAAATAGTAGACCGCTGATATATAACACATTGCAAACGACTTCTTTTGAACGCTTAAAAGAGTGTCGTAAAAAATTCATATTTACCGTCTTAATGTGCTTTGCGAGCATCAAAGGTAAGATAAATTTTTTGCAGATGCAACGAT
>JAISOH010000137.1 GCA_031275825.1 Prevotellaceae bacterium
TTCTTAATCAAATCATTACTGTGGCAATGCGGACATTGAATTTCTATTGTATGGATCATTACTTAATATTTTTTGCAAAGATACAAAATAATCCTGATAATTTAAGACACTATCCTTTATATGAAATAAGTCCATACAATTTTAATGTAAATAGTCAACTTTATGCCGAATCTCAACATTGTAATACATTTTTTTACAAAAAACTGATCATCGATTCGTTCGGAAATATCAAACCTGATCTGTTTTCTTCGGAATTTTGTGGTAATATTTTTCAATTAAACTCATTGGAAAACCTGTTATCAAATAGGGAATTGAGCAAATATTGGTATGTTCGAAAAGACGATATATTGGTGTGCAAAGATTGTGAATACAGGTATATGTGTGTTGATAGCCGTACGCCCAAGTTTACAGATGGTACATGGCAATTACCTTGTTGTTCGTATAATCCTTACACTATGAAATTTGAATTATAATAACTTTTAAAACCAAAATTCAGGTTAACCCAATAAGCAAATTTTCTTTTTACATGGATTTTCATATCTACTTTATTTATAATTAGGGTTTTTACTTCGTAACGTTTTTTATTTAATTAAATATGATGTTAATTTTAGTTTACATTTATCAATCTTTTCCGTTACAAAATTACAAAGCGGCTTGCCTTAAAAAAGGACAAAATCACCTCATTCGGATAATCCCAAATTGAATTTTAATTATCATTGTAAATTATAACTATCTGCTTTTAATATATTTGTAAAAAATAAAGCGTAAAATATTTCATAATTTTTTGCTGTATAAAATAATATTATTTTCTTTGTTAAAAATTAAATACAATATAAATTTCATGAAAAAATTAACTTCACTGATGATTTTAACAGAATCTTTGTCAAAAGCGGAAAAGAGATATTTCCGCCTGTTTTCGAATATTCAGTCGGGCGATAAAAAGTATGCGTATCTGTTTGATTTGATTGTTAAAAAAAATACTGTTGACGCAGTTTATACTCAATTTTGCAAAAAATACAGCAGCGCAAATTTCAATATAGCGGTGAAACATCTTTACCGTACAATAATGGATTGTTTGATACATCTGCATCGTAAACAGGATATACAGTCCAAAATATTTTCACTGATTTCGGAAGCCGACATTTTATTTGAACGCACATTGATTGACGAAGCGATGGAAACATTGAAAAAGGCAAAAAATACGGCTTTGAAATATGAAATGTATTCGCTGTTAATATTATCGCGCAGAACAGAATTGAAATACCTGAATGTAACAAATTTCAAAAATATAAGCGAACTCCAGCTTATAAGCAAACAAATGAAAATTATAGAAGAAATGAAGTACAATCGGAGTTCAAATCTTCATTCGCAACTTTACGATATTCTCAAACATCGACTTTTTTACAAAGGATACGCCAATTCCGAAAAACAAAAGGAAAGTTTGAATGATTTGATATTAAGTGAATTGAATATAATCGCCAATAATTCATACAAAGGATTTGAAACGCAAAAATTACATTTGCTGTTTCAATCTACATATTATCTTGATTCGGGAAATTACAAAATGGCTATTCGCTTTTACCGGACATTGATTGATATGTTTGAAGAAAACAAACACATGATATTAAATCCGCCTATTTATTATTTGCAGGCAATAACAGGGATTTTAAACAGTTTAAAAATTGCTTCCCTGTATAATGAAATGCCGTTTTTTATAAATAAACTTAAAAAGATTGAACAGGGCGGCTATGCTGCCGATTTTAATTTGAATGTTCGCTGTCTTATTTTTCTGTACGAATTTTCATGTTCGTTCAATACGGGAAATTTTACTGCGGCATCCGATTTAATTTCAAAATATAACGAAGATTTGTTAAAAAACATGTCGCTGTTGCGATTGGATATTCAACTTGATTTATTGATAAACCTGACAATTCTTGATATAGCCGAAGGAAATATAAAAAACGCCAGAAAACACATGAAAACCATTATGAGTTCGGGAAAACTGTTTTATGTTTTGCCTGCTTACAGGCACGCTCGACTGATAAATCTGATATTGCAGGCAGAATCCGAGAATTATGATTTTTTTGAAAACGAAATAAAATCACTTAAACGCAGTATCCGTTATGAAAAACACTTATATATTACCGAAAAATTACTGTTCAAATTTATTCAAAATTATTATTTGCTGAATGACAAAAAAATACGTGAAAAATTATACCGTCAGATTGAAAAAGAAGTCATAAAAATAAGACAAAACAAATACGAACAGCAATTACTTGTTGTTTTTGATTTTATATCATGGATACAGAGCAAACTTACCAATCGTAAATTTGACAAGATTTTGGCTGAAAAAAAACAGATAGGCGCTCCTTGATAACCATACAAACTGCTTATTAAAAACAAATTACAGACAGTCGCTATTTGCGAATAAAAATCAGTTAAAGATAAGATATTAAAATTTCCGGTCAGTAATATATCATTGATGGTTTTTATTCGTAAGTAGCGACTGTTTATTGATTTACATTAAAATGGCGGCGATTTGATGTTGAAATTAATCATACATTAGATATTTTTCAATGCGTTTTTTGTATTCGGGAATATCTTTAAACCAAATATCCTTAATGTCGTTTACCCTGTAATTTTTTGCAAATTTTATTCTTACCTCATCGCTGCCGCATACTTTGTCGAACATGCTGATTCGTCCTTTATTTTCGTTAAAAACATCTTTATCAGGTTCTTGTTTGCGAATTTCCTGCAAAAAATAAAATTGGACAAGCGAAAGAGAAACTTTTTTATAGTCGATAATATGAATTTGTACGCCGTGCTGTTCTATATCTTTTGCATGACTGTAATAAGGTCGAAAATGTATGGGTCGAAAAATCAGTCCGGGCAGATTAAGCGCATTCATGTCGGCTGCAAGTTTTTCAGCATCAATATTTTCTCCGGCAAATACTTCAAAGGGCAAAGTATATCCTATTCCTATATTGTAACCGTATAATTCGCCGAGTATTCCCGACACCGGATAAAAAAATGCGGATTCGGCATGTGGAATATGCGGAGACGAAATAACCCACGGCAGTTTTGTGTCAATAAAGTTCATGTTGCGAGTCCAGCCCTGCATTTCAATAACTGAAAGTTTGCACTGTACTCCCTTTTCCAGCATTTTTTCGTAATTTAAGAATTTAGCCAGTTCGCCTGCTGTAAGTCCATGAACATAAGGAATTGCAAATTGACTTACAAACGAAAAAAAGCCGTTGCGGGTTATAAGTCCTTCCATTTTTTCGCCTCCAAGCGGATTTGGACGGTCAAGTACCACAAATTCCATATTGTTTTCGGCTGCCGCTTCCATAGCCAGCCCAAGCGTACTGATATATGTATATGAGCGCGAACCTATATCCTGAATGTCGTAAACCAGAACATCAACTCCTGAAAGTATTTCGGAAGATGGTTTGCGTAATTTTCCGTGTAAACTGTAAACGGGAAGATTTGTTTTTTCATCGCGTTCATCTTTAACTTCATGTCCTGCTGTAAAGTTTCCGCGTATTCCGTGTTCGGGCGAGTAAAGAGCAACTAAATTAACTTCCTCTGCTTCGAATAAAATATCCACAGTCGATTTCAGATGACTGTCAACACCCGTAGGATTTGTTATCAGTCCTACGCGTTTCCCTTTCAGAATATCAAAATTGCGTTCACGCAAAACTTCGATTCCTGTTTTCACTACCGGCTGCGAATAAAGGCAACCGGCAAAAAGAATAAAAATTGATGTTAGTAAAGTAGATTTTTTCATATCTTTTTTGTTTTAACTGTTAATATTCTGTCTTTTATATTATATTTTAATGATTTACAACTATTGTCTGCTGTTTTATTTTTTCGCCGTTTGCGATTATGTTCAAGTAATAAATTCCGTTGGGTAGTTTCGAGGTATCTATTTTTATCTGCTGTGCCGATGCCGGAAAATCCTTGCTGTAAACAAGCTGCGTTGTGCTGTGGCTGTACAGCAATACTTTTACCGTTGTATTGTTTTTAGCCTGTGCGTTTTGTTCTCCTGTTATTGCGTTTGCTGCTATTCCGTTACTGTTTGT
>JAISOH010000145.1 GCA_031275825.1 Prevotellaceae bacterium
CCGTTCTTAATCAAATCATTACTGTGGCAATGCGGACATTGAATTTCTATTGTATGAATCATTACTTATTATTTTTTGCAAAGATACAAAATAATCCTGATAATTTAAGACACTATCCAGGAATTTCATCAATCAGGGATATTGCGGGTCATTTTATTGTAATATCCGTTCAAAATCAATTTTCTTTACTGGCAGTTTTTGTTTATCAAACGAATCAAATCGGCGGGCGTATCAACGGCATAATTTTCAATATCGGTTATGGCAACTTTTATCCTGTATCCGTTTTCAAGCCAGCGCAACTGTTCAAAATCACTAATGCTACAATGCTGTAAATTAATATTTTTTTCATATTTTTATTGTTTATCATGTTATTCAATTAGGTGTAAAGTTATTTTGTAAATCTTCAATAAATTTATCTTTTATTTCTGTACATATCTTTAATGTCTGCCTGTGTTCTATCTGTTCCTTGCATATAAGAAATCCAGCCTGTAAAAAAATCATTTATACTTTCTTTTACATCATTAAAAGATATAATTACTCCATTTAATTTCTGTTTAAGTCTATTCATTTTACCTTCAATCGTGTTTTTTTCTATTTCCAAAGTCATGGTTTTAGATTTTATATCTTTACACTCTTTTTTATAATCTTTTATTTTTTGCCTACTCTTATCGTTTTTCGGCTTACACGCGCATCAAATAAAAAAGGCATGACGCTTTACCTTATCTAATACAGAGGTACCGCCATACCTAAACCACAGATAAATAAAGCCCATGCCTATAAAATAGAACAAGCACTCATTTATACTTGCGGTGGTTTATGAAAACTGGCGGTTTTCTGTATTCACTAGCAATAAATAAACGCTTCATTAAAAAACACATTAACATCATGTTTTCACAAGTAAAGTGTTTTTACAATCAAACTGTTTACAAAAGTATATCTTTTTTATTTAATTGCAAAATTTACAAATGTTGACATTTTTTAAATGTGCCTTATAGTCATGGACTTAACTTTATAATTTATTTTAAAATCATTGCAAAGATAGTAATAATTTGCATTTAAACTTATTAATATGTCAATTTTATGACTCAATTTTTATAGAACATTAAATAATCATTTTACTGACAAAACGTCAGCAAGTAGCGTCATAAATATCGGATTTTATAAATATTTATGTCAAGATTGCTGAATTTTTCCCATATTTTCGATATGGCACAACTATTGTTGATTAAACAAAATCAAATAAATAGGAAATAAATAAAAAAGGAGATAAAAATAAAATGGGAAAAATTATTGGAATTGATTTAGGAACAACAAATTCGTGCGTTTCGGTTATGGAAGGTAACGAACCTGTTGTTATCATTAACAGCGAAGGAAAACGAACAACACCTTCGGTTGTTGCATTTGCTGAAAATGGCGAACGCAAAATCGGCGACCCCGCAAAACGTCAGGCTATCACAAATCCGAAAAAAACGGTTTTCTCTATAAAACGTTTCATGGGCGAAACTTTTGATAAAGTACAAACCGAAATCGCCAGAGTATCTTATGATGTAGTGCGCGGAGATAACAACACTCCGCGAGTTAAAATTGACGACCGGCTGTATTCGCCGCAGGAAATTTCGGCAATAGTGCTTCAAAAAATGAAAAAAACAGCCGAAGATTTTCTCGGGCAGGAAGTTACCGAAGCCGTAATTACCGTTCCCGCATATTTTAGCGACTCGCAGCGTCAAGCAACAAAAGAAGCCGGCGAAATTGCAGGTCTTAAAGTAAAGCGTATTATTAACGAACCTACTGCCGCGGCTCTGGCTTATGGTATGGACAAGAAAAACAAAGATATGAAAATTGCCGTTTACGATTTGGGCGGCGGTACCTTTGACATATCAATACTCGAACTTGGAGATGGAGTTTTTGAAGTAAAATCAACCAACGGAGATACTCACCTCGGCGGAGATGATTTCGACCATGTAATAATTGACTGGCTGGTTCAGGAATTTAAAAACGATAACAGCGGAATAGATCTGAGCAAAGACCCAATGGCTTTGCAACGTCTGAAAGAAGCTGCCGAAAAAGCAAAAATAGAACTGTCAAGCCAAACATCAACAGAAATAAATTTGCCTTATATCATGCCTGTTGACGGAATACCGAAACACTTGGTAAAAACGCTTACCCGCGCAAAATTTGAACAACTGTCATACGATTTAATTCAGCGTTCAATTGAGCCTTGCCGTAAAGCCGTAAAAGATGCGGGAATCAGCGTGTCAGATATTGATGAAGTGATACTTGTAGGCGGCTCTACACGTATTCCTGCTATTCAGAAAGTTGTAGAAGACTTCTTCAAAAAAACGCCTTCAAAAGGAGTAAATCCCGACGAAGTTGTTGCAATAGGAGCCGCAATTCAGGGCGGAGTTCTTACAGGCGAAGTAAAAGATGTACTTTTGCTTGATGTAACGCCCCTTTCATTAGGAATTGAAACTCTTGGCGGAGTTATGACAAAACTCATAGATGCAAATACAACCATTCCCACGCGCAAATCGCAAGTGTTTTCAACAGCCCAGGACAATCAGCCTTCGGTTGAAATAAATATTTGTCAGGGCGAACGCCAGTTTGCACGCGATAACAAATCAATAGGACGCTTTCATTTGGATGGAATACCGCCGGCGCAGCGAGGAGTGCCGCAAATTGAAGTTACATTTGATATAGATGCAAACGGAATTTTGAACGTTTCGGCAAAAGATAAAGGAACGGGAAAAGAACAGAAAATACGTATAGAAGCATCTTCAGGCTTGAACGAAGACGAAATAAAACGCATGCGCGAAGAAGCAAAAGCCAACGAAGAAGCCGATAAACGCGAACGTGAACGCATAGATAAAATCAACGCTGCCGACAGCATGATTTTCCAAACGGAAAAGCAGTTAAAAGAATATGGAGATAAAATTCCGGCTGGCAAAAAATCAGTAATCGAAGAAGCATTGACAAAACTTAAAACGGCGCACAGCGCACAGGATATTGCAGCAATCGATGCGGCTCAGGCAGAATTAAACAATGTATGGCAATCCATTTCCGAAGAACTGTATCGAGCGCAACAAACGGCAAACGCCGACGAAAACACAAACTCAACAGATGATGCAACACAAAACAGCAACGGCAATCAACAAAATGCAACAGCCGAAGATGTGGATTTCGAAGAAGTGAAGTAACACCTCTTACAAAGAATAATTAAAAACAGATAAAAAACGATAGCACAGTGTGTTATCGTTTTTTGTTAAAAAATCACTTTCCATTGTTTCCGTCATACATTTGTTACGCTGCAATTATCCAATGGAACAGATATTTACACCGTCAAGAATTGATATTGCCCCGTATAGAAAAAGGATTAAACAAAATACCATTTTTCAGAGACAAATAAAAAAGTATCTAATCCACTGAATATGGAAGAAATAAGAAACACGAATGCTGTTGAAAAAGAAAAAACATTGGAATATGCCCTATGCCCTGCAATATACAAAGAAAACTTTTGCCTCTTATGCTGCCGATGAAGAAGTCATTCGCTTGTGCGAGTACATCGGAATGTTTGCCAATAAACAGAATGTTAGTTGTTTGAAGCCAGTCAAAATTAACGACCAACTTTCATCTTTCGACCTGTATCATTTTGGTTGGAATATTTGGAATCATTTTAGAATCAGGGCTTGCTCGACCTGCCCGAACCGACAGCCGATTATGATTCCGAAGAACTTGCCTTGCTGCAGCAACAGCGGAAGAAGAAAAAGCGGAGCGAAATAAGGAGGTGATTCACTACGACAGTGTTTCGGTAATTCAACATTTCTGTAAATCAGTGCGTCAATAACTCAATAAAACAGTAAATTTATCACTTTCTTTCTCTTTTTAAGACAAATTCAAAAAATATTCGTATCTTTGCCGAAAATCGTCAGGATTATTAAAATTCAAGACGAATGACTTTTACGGAAAAAACAAGACAGTTACGAGAGGAACGGGGGCTACCTCAAAGAAAAGCAGCAGAAGCGTTAAATATTGACGGTGCAACCTATTGTAA
>JAISOH010000011.1 GCA_031275825.1 Prevotellaceae bacterium
CTTTTTTTCTTTTTGAAAAACAATTGCGGCAAAACCATCCATACAAAAAGCCCTGTTATTATTTTAATGACAGTTGCTACCATAAAAAATTAAAAGGACATTGCTTCTGTGGGCAATGCCCTTTTAATAAACATTTGACAACGAATTTCAATAGACTTCGCCATTCCGATACATTTCGTTTACTTTTCGCTGTATTTCAGAATACGCAGTTCCTAACCTGCGTTTCCTTTCCGCCCCGTTTCCAAATTCTCCCCTGATAACTCTTTTGGCTTTTTCTTCAAGAGTTCCGGTAAGCGTTTCAGCTTTTGGCTGCGCGCTTTGAGCAGGCGCTGCCGACTGTTCTGCCGGTTTTGTTTCAGCAGGACTTGCGGTTGAAGTATCTGCCTGTCCGTTATCGCCGGATTCCGGTTTAGGAGTTTCAGCTGGTGTAGATTCTCCTGTTGAAGCTGCGTCTTCAGTCGCAGTTTCTGTAGCAGGCGATTGCTCTGCAGCAGTTTGCTCTCCACTCGGATCATCTTTGCCGCCGTTCGAGTTTTGCCACACAAAAATAACTGCTGCAACAACCACAACTGCAAGCAATGACCAGAGCCACCATTTCTTGTTACTTTTTCCCGGAGGGGGAGGTTCCTGAGCCGCCCCCTTCGGTTTCAAAGTAACTTTCCGTTTCAATTCAACCATACCACATCACTAATTACAAATCAGTTTGAATCCCGGGATTTCGGAAAATGCCTGTCCCAAAGATAAAACACGTCTTTCGTTAACAGCCTTTCTTCCCGAATCCGTATTTTCAATTTTACATACCAGATACACATGTCCTGCATCCGACGAATCTACGGGGACATCCAAATTGTCGCCCGTATCAGTAGTAATTTCCACGTGTCCGGAATGTTCATTGAAAGTTACGTTTTGATTGTCAATCGCCGCTTCATAATTAAGAACAACAATATAAAGTTCGCTCAGAGCATCAATG
The DNA here is from genome assembly GCA_031275825.1 of Prevotellaceae bacterium. Taxonomy (GTDB): domain Bacteria; phylum Bacteroidota; class Bacteroidia; order Bacteroidales; family UBA932; genus JAIRKV01. The sequence continues at coordinate 971 of JAISOH010000011.1, forward strand.
TTTTTAACTTTGATTTGCTCATTGGACTCCCCGCCCGGACGCGGTGTTTTTTCATCACCCGAATGTTTGATGAACGGAAACTTGTCGAGAGTTCCCAAATCGTTCATGTTCTGGTTGTATTCGTTGGAAAATACTCCTCCTTCTTTTCCGTCTTTTGTTTTCCAGAAAAGACACAGATCCAAATCTGTTTCCGAAGACCATACCATCTCGACTTGCAATCTCTCATTGAACGTAAAAGGTGCCGATTCTCCTTTTCTTTTTAATGTAACTTTCGGCTTTAAAGTAATTTCTGCCATACTTTTTACAATTTAATTAATACTATAATTTTACCAATCATTAAAAATGTTTTTATTATTTTTCTTTCGATTTAAAAAATCGTCATCTTTATCTTTTTCAATTTTTCCCGAGTTCGGTAAAAAGTCATCTCCGGGTTTCTTTCCCGTGTTTTTCTTTGTGTTTATGCCTAAAAAATCATCGTCATCAGCTTTCGGTTTTGCCGGCGACTTGGGTTGACTGTCTTTAGATTCCAAATCAAGCTTGATTTTTTTGATGCGTGATTTTACACCTGCATCATCTGGCTTAATTTTCAATGCTTTTTCCAAAGACATCAATGCATCGGATAATTTGCCTTTTTTCTCTGCAAGGGTAGCCTCAAAAAGCAATTCTTTATAAGTATCTTCCTGCTCTTTTATTTTATCGGCGCACTGTTTGATTTTGTCTTGTACCGATTTATTATCCGGACATAACTTCCCCGCTTCTCCGTATTTTGCTTTTGCGGCTGTCAAATTTTCATTGGCAAACAGTCTGTCTGCTTCCTCGATTATTTTTGCGGATTTTTCCTGATTTTCCTTTTGTTGGACTGCATCTTTGATCTTTGCTGTCTGTTCCAGACAGTGCCTGTCATTTGGCTTTATTTGCAATGCTTCGCCGTATTTGGCAGTTGCTTTATCAAATTCCCGTGCTGCAAACAGAGAGACGGCCTGTTCTACAAGGTCTTTATATTTTGCTTCAATTTCACTGTTATGCTGTTGTGTATGGATATTATGCAAAATTTCCTTTGCTTTTATATTCGCAGGATCAATTTCCAGCGCCTTGCCAATACTGTCAATAGCTCCTTCAAATTTTCCCTGTTTTAACTGTATCTCTGCTACAGAGATGAAATTGATGATTTTTTCTTCCTGTTTCCTTTTCTCAATTTTTTCTTCTGTTTCTACAATCTTATGACGGATTTCATCCGAACCGAAAATTTCCTGAGCGTTCTTGTATGCCTTCAAAGCCTTGTCCAAATCATCGTTTTGGATAAACTCTTCGGCATCTTTAAGCCACGATTTGTAATTTTCCGTTTTACTGTTTAACTCTTCAATCCTACTGTTTATTTTATCATAAAGCCGCCTATACTCAGAATTATTGGCGTCCAGCTGTAAAGCATTTTGTACATTAACAATCGCATCCTGCAACTGCTCTTTTTTCTCCAGCTCAATGGCTATACTGTAAAGTTGCTGTGCGTTTTTCCTGTCTTCCCTGATTTTTTTTTCTGTTGCAATCCGTTCCGCTTCTGCCTCCTGTTCTCGCCGCTGTCTGTCTTCAAGCGCACGCTGTTCAGCTTTTTTCTGTTCTTCGGCTTGCGCAAGCGCTTTTATCCTCGCCTCCTGGTCAATATACCGTTTGAAATCAATTCGCGGGTATACAGATAAAATATTTTGAATATCCTTATTGGCATATACAAATAACTTTTCATTATGAATAAGTTTATTGAACCGGTCTTTTACAAGCGAATTTTGGAAACAGTCACCCAAAAGAAAAACAGCAGCTACATCGCCCCTTACATTATCACTTTTGAATGCGTCGAAAATATCCATCAGTTCTTGAATATAATGTACCGTATCGCTTTCGATATTGTCTTTCCTGACAAATACTTCTTTTTTTGCATTGGGCATTTTTGAAAAACATTCCACTATTCGAAACGGTCTGTTTTGCAACTGTACATCTATCCGTTTTAACCATTCTTCCGCTTTGGGTTCCATTTTTTCGCATTCACTCTCTTTCTCTTTTTCAGAAGATAATGCGCCGGTAGCATTATTGATTTCCTCAACAATAAATTTGACTAACGCTCTTTTCCGGGGATCAATGCCTTTCCCTTTACAGGTTTTAACTTCACCATTAATCATAAAATAGTTGTCCGAAAACACGAGTTTCATCAAATACAAAGAAATATTGGTAGCAGCAAGTAATAACACTACATTACCATTGGCAGGGATAAAATCTTTTTTACTGAAAGGATAATAACAAACTAATTCCGACAGGGGAATGGTGTAAGAATCTATTTGGAATCCTTGACTTTTAAAATATTCTATTGTCTTTTGTTTTGCCAGTTCGCTGATTGACAGCGAAAAAGTAATCAAAGCCGGGATATTATCCGGCTTTTCGTGTGTGATTAAATGATACTTTTCTTTACATGTTTTCAACAGACCGGAATATTCCAACAATTCAACGGCTTTTTTCTGAATACCTCTGACAGTAAATTTTTCCTGTTCGTTTTCAATAAGTTCAAAAAATCTGCCGTAATAGTTCAATTCCTTATTATTGAAATGTATTCTGTTTTCTTTACCAAAAGATATTCTATTTTGATGCGGGTCGTTGAAAAAATAGAGCCACAATAAATCGTCATTGCCATTGGTAATGGGATAAGAATTTCCATTATCGGTATATACAACACCGACAATAAATTCTAAATCAATATGCAATACCAGGTAACTCATTCACGTTTACGACTTGAAAATTTCAGGGATTAATATTTTCTCCAAATAACAAAGCCCTTCGGCTATCAATATCGGGAAACGATATTCGAATTTATTGGTTTGCTGTTTGGCATTACGGGCCTTTTGATATTCCGGATCGTTTTGAATATATGTAGATAAAAGCGAAGGAAGTTCTTTACTTCTGTTTTCAAGTATTGCAATGTTTTTTACCAGTCCGGCTTTATGTCCGACAAAATCAATGAATATTCGGAAAAATTCTTCAAAGTTTTCTAATTTAGCTGGAAACTCAAATTGATTTGTATTTTCAAAATACTCATCGGCAACCAGTTCATTCTCATCAAATTCAAGAATTTGTCTGTTTCCCACATAACGAATTCCTTTTTCGGCAAAAATATCAGAAGTAAACCGAACATCACGATCATAAATCAGTTCGGCATATACAGCCAAACCTTTGGAAACCTCCGATTTATTATCATCGGTGATATCATTCCTGTATCTTAAACAAAGCGTTTCGCTTCCCGGTCCAAATCCTTTTTTGAAACATTCTTCATAATAAGCATTGGTAGTGTTACTGCCCGGAATGGTTTGCAACCAGTGAAATAAACGACCGCCCTTCCCAAACGGCAATAAATGGACTTCTCTTACTGCTGTCAAATTGTTTTCTTTGATTGTTTTAGCACAAAGTTTTCCTGCATAGAATACGAGTAAACCCGTAACATACGCAGGTATGGCATAAACAAAAGAGGCTTCGCGACCGATATAAGCATAAAACGCACCAAAATCATCGTCTGTCAGTTGATCGAAAACGCTGTTAAGATAGAAAGGCGCCTTATGTCCTTCGGACAGTATTTCCCTGATATTTTCAACCCTGATTCTTTTCTGGCTTTCATGATAATCATAAATGGCTTTTCTGAATGTGGCTGAATTTTTTACAGCATCAAAAAATACACCGGCAGCTATGCGAACTGAACTTTGTTTATACAATCTCGGGATATTATTAGCATTAATATCTTTTGCCAGCAGCAGGATGTCACTCGTGCTTCCTCCTACGTCAATTCCTATGAACATATTATTATTCAGCCCATAATCTCTGCTTAATGCGTATTTGCAAACAGATTCTGCTTCGGTTTGTTCCGAAATAACAGCAGGACGCAATCTCGAATGAGTTCTGTTGTCAAGTATTGGCGTCAGCGCTGGAAGCTGAGCATTATAGATAGAATTATATTGATTCAAATCAGTTGAAGACATTGAAGCGGGAAAAGACCATCGCAGTTCAGTCGGACGGCACTTTTGAGCATATAAATCAGCACAAATAGATAACCATAAAGCCTTCAAATATGCTGTCTTTTTAGAAAGTCCGGCAATATCCGACAACCATTTCATATTGTAATGCAAAGTTCCTGCCTGTGTCGTAATTTTTTCTTTATCCATTTCCTTGACAAGAATATTTTTTTCATTGACGGCTACGCCTCCTGCAATTTCCTTATCTTTATTGGCGCCTATATAGCGGTTATCATGTTCATGTAACCACGATTTTATTTGACCGTTGGAAGTCGATTCGTTTGAAAAGAACAGCAATTCATCTCTTTCAGCAGTTGTTCCGCTGTCAGAATCAATACCAACCAGCGCCAGCCGTCTATTTTTAAATTCAATCGGAGAAGCGCCATTATTGGCTGCCGTTTTCAATGTGTAATGCACACAGGAATTGTTGCTGCCAAAGTCAATCCCAACAATAGCTTCACGCGTAATATCTTCGGTGGTTAAATCGACAATCTTCCTGTTACCCATTGTCTGGTCGCCCGGATTTTTTACGATCAGGTAACCGCCAATTTGTGATTTCCCGGCATTTTCAATCCGGATTTCCAGACCGGCAATGGGTCGGTTAGATTTAATTACCTCGTATTTATGCATTTCCTGTGGCACCTGTCCCGCGGGATAGGTAATTAAATTGGTAATGTCTAATTCCCCGTCCCGTATATAGTCATCGGAACTGTTTGAGTAAACGACTGATTTAATTACGTTATTTCCATGATTACGTTCTACTGCAATGATTTTCTGTTCCTGCCCTCTTTTGTAGAAAGGGATAAATTTTACGCCTTGCATACTTAAAGGATATTCCGAATACAAGTAGTAGGCATCCCAATTATCGGAAACAAAATCGGGCCACATAATTACTTTCCTGGTCAGTGTTGCCCACTCTATTTCATATTCTTTAGAATTTAACCGGTATGGTTGATTGTCAATATTTACAGTTAAGTCAACAATGAGATTACCCTGATCGCTTATTTTACCGATTATATTAAATTTTGGATCCTGATGCGAAACCATTCCGCTTAATTGTTGCATAAACATTTGAATGCCTTCCATACTCAATGGCAGGGCAAAATATTTAGTGGGATTTTCCGCGTCCCGCACATCATTAACCTTTAAATAATAGACTGCGGCACTTGAAAGTGGATTTCTATGGTCAGGCGATTCATACCATCCCAGTATGGTTTTGTCGACCTTCAAAATATTCTGCAAATCGCTCAATGTTGCTTTTATACGCGTTTTATCGGCAGGCTCGTCGAAAGTAAAAGAACCATTATGAAGCTGATAAACTTTTTGGTGAGAATCGAGTAAGGCATTGTAAGGCATTGCCAAACTGGAATATTTAGCAACCGTACCATTCTTTTGTAAATTTTCTTTTCTTTCTATAGACTGTTGCCATTCACGTAAGAAAGATTTTAATCCTGACAAGTCCAATTTATTATTAGGACGTGCAATATTAATATTACTCTCATATTCGGCAAAATTATTGTTTATATTCTTAATAAAGAGATAGAGTTTTTGCAACTTGTCCTTATCTAAATAGCGCATCGGATCTTCAAATTTGCCGTTTCTATACCAGGGTATATCACTTGCGTATTTTAAATCGGTGTATTCTACACTCGGAAATACAATAGAAAAAGGAGATGTACCTCCAATAATCTGATCATTGTACTTGAGTAGTTGTATATATGGCAATTCATCCGGATTCGTCTGTTTTTTCTGCTGGTCTGTCCATATATCGGCATCGTCCAACAGCATTCGACCAAAAGCGCCTGAAATCTCAAACAAATCATTTTTCGGATTCATATAAACCGGTTCGGTAAAGCTGACACGGTCGGAATAAAGTGCGATTAAGGCAATTAAACCTTTCCATTCATTTATAAGAATAGAATAAAAATCTATCAGGCCCGAAGTGGTAATGTTGGCGTCCTGCCTTCGTACATAATCGAAAGCAAACCAAAACAGTTTAACTCGTGCCCAGGGTGTGGGCACGCCCGAAATCAGTGTGCTTGACACCTGGTTAATATCCAAATCGCCTGCTATAATTCCCTGAATAAAAGGTTTTATCTGGTCGTGTACATACCATTTTCCTTCCGGATTCGACTTGGCGCCTTCTGTGCTTTTTATTAGTTTTGCTCGTCCCATATTTCCTGATTTTTAAAAATTATATAACTTACATAATGTGTCGTATGTTCTTTTGATCAATTTTTCCATTTTGTTGGTAATGCTTTCCGGCTCGCCGGTGTTGATGAAACTTTTTGAAAAAGTGTCATAAATACTGCTGAATAATCCGGTCTTGAACCTGTATGCCCCAAAATCGGAATCCTTCTGATATAATGTATCATTGAACTCGAATTTTTCTAATTCTTTAACTGAATTGCAACCGAATACGGCAGGATTCAGCAAAAATTTATCGCCTCCGCCAGCAGACCGGTGAACTTGCCGTAACCATCCGTCTTTTACTTCGCCGTTTTCGATTCCGAAATGAAATAATGACATGTATTTTTTCAGGTTTTTCACCTCTTCAAGGTCAATATCTTCATATCCTCCAATTTGCACTCTCGTCAAATCACCTTTCTGCGCCTGCACAAAAAAATCATATTTTTCTAACAGTGTCAGGTAACTCATAGCGGTAAAAAGTCCTATTTTTTTCGCGAATTCTTCTTTCTTTTCACTTCCCACAAAATCGGTAAAATCTATTTTTCCTGTTTCATTAAAAGTACGGTAAAGATATTCTACCTGTTTTTCCTGTTTCAGATCTCTCAAACCGGCTAACTGAGCCTCGTCCGTTCCGTCTTCGGGCGAATTAAAGAAGTGCCAAGCAGCAAAAGCAGCCAGGAGTTCAATATAATGCGAATCATTTTCCTGATTCTCACCGCCTGTAACCGTTTTATCTTTTACCTTGCCCGGTTGCCATTCCATGCCTTCGGTTCCCATCATGTAGAATTTCTGGTATGTTTTTTTCACGGTCTCGTCCGTTTCATAAAACATCATGGCAGCCTGAGAATTGAGCGCAAATTTATCGGAAGTGGCAATGATTTTTTGCTGTGCTTTCTCTTTGTCATTAGGCAAGGGGAATGAAAAATAACTTGTCAGCAATGTCGCTCCGAAATAGGCATTACGTTCGATATCGGTAGCATCGGAAATCAATGCCGCAGCTTCTTTGATTGCTTTCGGGATAACAGGAATAGAAGAGGCGCCAGTGCCTCCGAACACCGAACCTAATATAAAGACTCTTGGGTTTCCCGAATTTGAAGCGGTTATCAATTCCTGAATAAACCGTTTCAATCCGCTTTTATCATTCTGTTTAATTTCATCAATGATGGAATGATACATCAACATACTGCCCAAGTGAGTTTGCGCCCGGTAACCATGCTTCAAATCAAACAGTTTGGCATTGTCCGTAAATAACAAATCGGCTATTGCCGCTTTTTCGGGATTGCTGAATTTGGCGTCACCGTAATTATACAGCGTCTCAAATGTGGAAAGTTTCGAATAATCGGGACTGAACTGATAATAATGCAGGTTTGCGGAGAAAAAAGTATTTTCCAGTGCAAACTGTCTTTTATTTACCCCTTTAGTTTTGATGTACGCCTCTTTCAGATTTTTGAGGCGGGTAAAATTCCCGTTATCCTTGTCGGTGTCTAATGCCAGCAAATGTACATCGGTGCTGTCAAACATACCGATAGCGCATAAATGCGTAAATGCCTCTATACAGCGCATTCCCGTCCCGCCTATTCCTATAACGAATATACTTGCCATATCCCGATAAATTACTTTTTAGATTTACCTAAAATACTGCCCCATTTTGAACGGCGCATAATCAGCATGCTTACAATGCCTGATACTGCATAAGCCCCCAATACAATCAGTGTAGCTATAATACTGGCTGTCGAGAATTTCGCCTGCAACGGCGCTTTCATAATGTAATTGCTTACATATAAAGCATTATACAGGAAAAAACCTATTGGAGCCAATATAGCTACAATGATAAACCAGACACGTCTTTTGACGTGAGAGGAATCGTTTCTTCCTCCGCCCCATTTAATCAGCGAGGCAATTACAAAAGCCAGGACTACTGCTGCAATGGCAACGATTACAGCATACACATAAGTATTGCCAATCAAGGCATCTAACTCTTTAATGGATTCAATCTTTTTCATAATTCTTATATTTATTTTATGATTATTAATTAATTCAATTATATGATTGTGTTTTCAAAAAAACGGTATATATTACTTTACGGTCTTTGTTTGTCGGGACAACTTCTATATCCCGCAGTGCATTATCTATACTTTTTTCTACACAGATAGCTGCGCCTGGAGTATATACTGACTGCCATATAAAGGTATCCGCATCGTACGGTTTCAGCGCGACCCGTGTTATTACGAAATCCAGTCGGATAAGATTCCCGCCGTATTCATCTGTCAAATAGTTAAATATTTTATCGGTCAGCATGACATTGATCCTGTTATCCTGCAATGCCTGTTTGTCAATTATAAAACCGTCAGAGATGTTAACTGCTTCCGCAGTTTCCGTAGCAGTCGAATCGGACAGCGCCAGGTATTGGGCTGTAATATTGGAAGCAACTACTTCCATATCCGTGATAATATAGTTTTCGCCTTCGTTGAATGTTATATTTTTGATTAAAGGCAAGGGGGGCTCTTCCGGGAAAGGTTCGCCATACTTGTCAAGTTTCATTATATATTCCCTGATGTCATTCCAGTCATTATCTATTTCGATATAGTCGAATCCATCCCGGCTCTCGTAGCTGAACGTTAAGTCTTTTTCGACCATTTCGCCGTCCCTTGCTGCCTGCAGGTCGGAATTGACAAGTTTAAATACATTGACTGTATTGTTTATAAACGGGTTCAATTCATTAAGCATATTGTGGCTGATAGGTGCTTCCATTCTGTCGTCCGTAAAGATAATATAAAACCGTTTTTTATCGTATCTTCCGCCTCTGGCAAGTTCCATGTAAGACTCTGTTACAATGTAAATAACATGTCCCTTTTGCAGCCAGTGTTTAAACGGTTCGCTCAAATAGGGATCCTGATCGTGACACAGGTTATTTTTAAGAAATTCGCAGTCTGTGATTAAAATAGCCTGTTGATTCGAATTGCAAATCTGTTCAACAGCCTTCAAAATATCGGAATAGGGAATATCCTCCCGGATAGTTTGCAAAACTTGGAACACTCTGTTGTCTGATCGAATCAACGGTATGGTTTCAAATACGCCTCCTTTAATTAGCCGCAAAGTATCCGAATATTGACCTAACTGTGGACGTAAGGCATTGAAAACCGATGAATTTTGTCGAGCATCGATGACACATGTGGAATGGTCAAGATACAGGACTGTGTTTGACGTTAACGTTTCATAACGTATTGCTGACGGGTCGTAAATTTTTTCCTGAAGTAGCGGCAGATCAACCTCTAAAATAACAGAGCTGCAACCGGCACAAAACAATAATATAAATATGCTTGTGGTCCAAAAGTAAATTTTCTGCGTTTTCATGTTCCAATTTTTTTTATCATTTAATCTTTTTAATTTCTAAATATACATTATGCGTTTTTCTATGAATAATGCCGCAAATCTATAAAATATTTTATGAATTTCACTAAAAATGTCAGAAAAAAATATTTTATTTTATACTATGTGTTGATATACACTGATTTACTGCGACAATTTTATGGTGTATTATAATTCATTTTTTCTACCTGTTAAAAAAAACTAATCAATTTTTATTGTTTTTCATGACATCGCCGGCGTCGCATTCCCGCCTTACCTACATTGCAGGGGGACAGAAAACCTCATTTACACCTAATTTTTAGAACAAAACAATCTTTCATATAACTAAACCATAAAGATTGCATAATTAGATTATTAATGATAGCCACAGATACCCATGCCGTAAGCTAAAGCATGCTTTAGCTTACGGCATGGGCGACAAGGGCATTGTTCAGACCGTCTTCCCATATCCAAACAGTGTATAATCAACCAGTATGTTACCCGTTGTATCGGGTGTATTCCAAAATGTCGGGGAAAAGATATATTTTTGCAAATCAAATATATAAAAGAAAGGATAAACAAAATGGAAACAAAAGAAGAATTTTTAGAGAGGATGGGCAGTTTGTGGGACAGATTGCAAGATGTAGAAAAACAGAGTACAGACATGTATGAATT
>JAISOH010000017.1 GCA_031275825.1 Prevotellaceae bacterium
GACAACTTGACGTTTGAAACAAACAAAGCCGTAATTAAAGGCGGGAAAGCGGAACTGGACAAGTTGGCCGAGATATTGAAGAAATATCCTAATGCAAAGGTAAAATTATCGGGACACACTGATAACACAGGCTCATCAGCCCGCAATGATGTATTGTCTCAGGAGCGTGCCGATGCAGTAAAGACTTATTTGGTAGAGCGCGGAGTAAAATCTGAGCAGATTACGGCAACAGGCTACGGATCGAAGCAACCTGTGGCAGAAAATACGACAGCCGAAGGACGCGCAAAAAACCGCAGGGTAGAAATGGATGTTAAAATATAATGTAAAATAAAAAAATAAATGGATATGAAAAAAACAGTATTAATAATATTAACAGTATTGTTTAGTGCTTTGAGTTTATACGGACAGAGCGATGCAATACTGACCCAGCAATGGCTGTCCCGTATAAATTGCAATCCTGCGGCGACAGGCAATACGGACGATTTAAATATCTTCCTTTTGCATCGCACTCAATGGTCGGGTTTTGAAGGAGAAGCTCCTCAAACAACATTATTAAATGCAACGAATTATTTCGGTAAAATAAATTCGGGCGTAGGGTTGAGTTTATCGTATGATAAAGAAGCAAATGCCTATACGAATTACAATGCCAAGGCAGCTTATGCGTATCATTTAAAAACAGGCGACTTGTCTTTATTATCATTAGGATTAGGTATAAACTTGCAACACAGGTCAATAAACTATACAAAATTGCATCCTGATAATGTAAATGATGAAGGTATTCCAACGGTTGATGAAAAAGGGACAAGCATAGATTTTGATTTCGGACTGGAATTCAATACATCAAGATTTACGTTAGGCGCTTCATTGAATCGCATAGGCAAGTCCGATGTAAAAAAGTTGAATAATTTTAAGAACGGACAGCAGATTTACAGTTATGCGCGTTATAGAATAACATTATCAGAATCAATAGATATAGCGCCGACAGTAACGTATGTTTATGCTAATCACACCAATTTATGGGAAGGAGGTTTAACAGGTTTTTTTGCAGATAAATTCTGGGTAGGAGCAGCATACAGGCATGATGTAGCGCTTGCATTTATGGCAGGTTTTGAATTTAATATGTTTCGAGTAGGCTATGCATATGATCATTATATTCAATCGGCAAGTGATCTAGGCGGCATTCATGAAATAATGTTATCGGTTAAAATACCGCACAAAAAATAATGCGCTGTTTAATGAGAATAAAAAAAGAGGCTTTTAGCCTCTTTTTTTATTGCTGCTTTTATAGAATTGAACTGTTTTGAATGAAAAATTGTATATGTGCAGGCGCCTGATTGCGAACTATTTTAAAGACAGACTAACAGAAATATATTATGTCTTATTTTATTGCTGATTTTTATTCGCAAGGAGCAATTACTTATATAGAATACAGTCGGAAATTTCAATTATATTAAAATTAAATCATTGGTTTTTAATGCTATAAATCATAATTATTCATAAATTTTTTTAGATATTGATGATGATTGGTTGTTGGTTTAATTTTACAGAAAAACGGTAAATGATTTCTGTAATATCCAAATCGTAAAACCAATAATTCAATATGTCATTTTGTCATATTTTTTGCATGGCATGGTTGTTGTTTTTATTATTTTAAAAAATAAAATTATGAAAGGAAAAATTGGTGTAACAACAGAAAATATCTTTCCTGTTATTAAAAAATTTTTATATTCGGATAATGAAATTTTTTTACGCGAATTAATTTCAAACGCTGTTGATGCATCTCAAAAGCTTAAAGTTATAGCCTCAACAGGTGAATTTAAAGGCGAAACGGATGATTTGAAAATCGATGTGAAAATTGATAAAACCGAAAAAACAATAACAGTTTCGGATAGGGGAATAGGCATGACATCTGAAGAAATAGAAAAATTTATCAACCAGATAGCTTTTTCCGGAGCTGAAGAATTTTTGACAAAATACAAAGATCAGGCAAACGGAATTATCGGACATTTTGGCTTGGGATTTTATTCATCGTTTATGGTTGCCGACAAGGTTGAAATTTTCAGCAAATCGTGGAAAGATTCGGCTGCTGTACATTGGTCTTGCGATGGTTCGCCGGAATATCAACTTGAAGAATCGGATAAAACACAGCGCGGAACTGATATAGTACTGCACATATCAGCCGATTGCGAAGAATTTTTGGAAACTTCACGCATCGAAAAATTGTTGAATAAATATTGCAAATTTTTGCCTGTGCCGATTGTTTTCGGAAAAGAGCAGGAATGGAAAAACAACAAATATGTTGATACGGATAAAGACAAAATAATCAACGATATTAACCCTTTGTGGATGCAAAAGCCAAGCGATTTGACAGATGAAGATTATAAAAAGTTTCATCAAACGCTTTATCCAATGAGCGATGAACCTTTGTTTTACATTCATTTAAATGTTGATTATCCGTTTAATTTAACAGGAATTTTGTATTTTCCTAAAATAAAATCCAATATAGACATCAATCGCAACCGCATACAATTGTATTGTAATCAGGTATTTGTCAGCGATTCTGTTGAAGGCGTTGTTCCTGACTTTCTTACGCTTTTGCAAGGTGTAATCGATTCGCCGGATATACCGCTGAATGTTTCACGCAGCTACTTGCAAAACGATGCCAATGTTAAAAAAATATCAGGACATATCAGTAAAAAAGTTGCTGACAGATTAAATGATATTTTCAAAAACGACCGTAAACAGTTTGAAGAAAAATGGGATGATTTGAAATTATTTATCGAATATGGAATGATAAGCGATGAGAAATTTTATGAACGCGCCGAAAAATTTGCATTAATGCGCGATACAGACAATAAATATCTCTCTTTTGAAGAATACAGAAAGCTTATAGAAAGCAATCAAAAAGATAAAAATGGAACTTTGATTTATCTGTATGCAACCGACAAAGATTCTCAATACACATTTATAGACAATGCAAACAACAAAGGCTACAGTGTGCTGTTGATGGATTGCCAGCTTGATGCTCATTATATCAACAAACTTGAACAGCAATTTAAGGATTCCCGTTTTGTTCGAGTCGATTCCGACAGCATTGACAATTTAATTGAAAAAGAAGAAAAACGGAAATCATCGTTAAGCAAAGAACAGGAAAACGACTTGCAGAAAATTTTTGAAGCAAATTTACCTGACGGCGATAAAGAAAATTTTGTTGTAACTTTTGAGCCATTATCCGAAACCGACATGCCTGTGATGATTACCCAAAACGAATTTATGCGCCGAATGAAAGACATGTCGACAATAAGCGGCGGTTTGAATTTTTACGGACAAATGCCCGATTCGTACAGCCTTGTCGTCAACAGTAATCATGCCATTATAAATTCAATTAATTTTGAAAAATCCATGATGCTCGACGAAAAATTGAAACCTTTGAATATTGAAATAAAGCAACTTAACGAACAAAAAGATAAATTGGAAAACGACAGTAAAAACAGAAAGGAAGAAGAAATAACGCAATCAATCAAAGATGAAATAAACGAAATCAAACAAAAAATAGATGTGGCTGACAAAAATAAAAACGATTTATTAAACGCTTTCGGCAAAAATAACGATATGGTTAGACAACTGATAGACATTGCCTTACTGTCGAACAGCAAACTGAAAGGCGAATCGCTTGCTTCGTTTGTGAAACGAAGCGTTGAATTGCTGAAAAATAAAAAATAACAACAAAAGTGCATGCAACAGGATGAAATGATTTTACATTTATAAATAAAACTGTGCAAGCGCCGGTATTTCCATAAGTCTTTAGTACTTTGAAGTAAACAAATCAAGGCTGTCTTAAAATTCCGGTTTTGTCATTGCAAACTGCGAGCGTAACGAAGCAGGAAGCAACCGAAGCGAAGCGGAGCTCAACGGAGTTAATCCAAATGTTGATTATTAATGGATTGCTTCGGGCTTCGCCCTCGCAAAGGCGTGTAAAATACCATTTTAAGACAGCCTCCCCTTTCAATCAGTGAAATTGCGGGTCAAATTTGCAATGACTACCCAAGACGCATAGCGTCATTGAGGATTGCGAGCGCAAACGAAGCAGGAAACCCGCAGGGCTTCAGTCATCCAATCAATAATAAACAGTTGTTGCTACCTGCGAACAAAAATTGGCAATAATATATTACTGACCGAAAATTTAGTGTCTTACTTTCCGCTGATTTTTATTAGTAATGAGCGGATAGATAGCAGCAGTGCAAAAATCTTAAAACGGATAATTTATTGCGAAGTGTATTGAATTGTTATCGCCGCTCAACCAGTCTTTTACCTTAACAAATCGATGATCGGGCAGAGCAGGGTCGTGAATTCTGAAACCCCAGTCGATTCTTACAGTAAAAATATTGTTAATGTTGAAACGTGCACCTATTCCTGTATTTGTAGCTATTGTTTTGAAAAACGTATCAAATTCAAATCTTGCTCTTTCTCGGCTGTCATCTTTGTTGAGCGTCCAAATGTTACCTGCGTCAAAAAATACTGCACCTTCGAGAATCCAAAACACTTTAAATCGCAGTTCGGCGTTAAATTCCAGTCGAAAATCGGCAACTTGATTCGGTATTGAAAATACGGTATCGCGTGGCGCCGAGCCGGGTCCAATGCTGCGTACCTGCCAGCCGCGCATGCTGTTTGCTCCGCCTGCATAAAACATTTTTTCAAACGGTAAAGAAATTGAATTGCCGTAAGCCTGACCAATTCCTGCAAAAAGACGGTAAACCACTTTATTGTTTTTGTCAATAATTCTGTTTTGCGTAAATGTCAAATCTATTCGCGCATACTGTGAATAACGCGTATCAAAAATCAGCCGTTTGCTATCGGCGTCTTTTTTAAAAAACGGATTGAAAAGCGACATTAAATTTCCGGCAATATCAAAATTTACACGAAAATAATGGGTTATCCTTGCATAAGTTTCAAACTGATTTGTGTGAATGAAGGTAGAACTGAGTCCCAGCGAAAAATAATTTTCATACAAACTTCTGACATACGGGTCTTTCTTTATTTTGTTGTAAAAATCCTGATTCATGTTTTTTAATTTTACAACTTTTAATTCTATCGGATTTAGCGTAAATCGCGCGTAATCAGATGAATTCCATTCATACCCGAATGAAAGTCCGGCAATTGTCCGTGTATAGATATTTCTTTGTTGATGCAGGTAATTTGCTGAAAATATTGTGTGGGGAATGTTTTTTTTGAAATATTTAATCTGAACGGGCATAAGAAATTTTGGAACATAAAGCGAAGTGTTTACGCCCAATTCAACAGATTTTTTATAACCTGATTTGTTACCTATTTTGAATTGATACATTCCTGACAGATTCAATTCAAACCGTTCTGCTCCTTTCAGAAAATTGCGATGAATGTAACCTAATGTTGGCGATATTCCCAAAAGTTCGGACGAGTTGGTAGATACTTCCAGTCCCAAATCGTAGCCTTGAATTGTATGTGGCGACAAATAAACAAAACAGTTTAAATATGAAAATCCGTTTTCCGATTTTGCGTTTTTTATTTCTTCAAATTCTATTCGTTGCGTTCTGAATAAATTAAGATTTGCAAAATTGCTGTAAGTCTGATTTACATTTTGTTCATTATAAATATCATCTTCTAAAATCAGATTTATCCTCTTAAATAAATTTTTGTTTATGTTTTGCGAATTGCGGTAGATAAGCTTCATGCCATCTGTTTTTACTGTATCAAAGCCCTGCGTATATCTTGGCTGTCGGGAAATTCTGTCTGCATCGGCGCGCGTGAAAACATAAACGTTTTTTATTTTATATTTTATGTGTTCATGATAAATTCGTTGCCCAAGACTGTCTATACTCGAAGGATTTTCGATTGCCAATTTAAGTTTTACGTTTTTTTTTCCTGCCGAACTGTCGGCTCGAAACGCAATATATGTTTTGTTGAAATAAAAATATCCATTGTTGCGCAGATTTGATGTAATTCTATCGCGTTCGGCTTCCATATTTTCGTAAGATAAAACAGTTCCGCGTCTTATTTTTGCAGATGCACTGTCGGTAAAAACCAATTCCTGCACGTTTTTGTCGGCAATTTCATAAATCATATTTTTCACTGTAAGCGGCTCGTCGGTTTTTATTCTGTAAACGACTGTTGCTCTTTTTTTTTTGTAAATAATGGTATCGCTCACTTTACTCGAATAATATCCGAGTTCGTTCATGTATATTTTGATGTTCGATTTGGATTTTTCGACCAGCGCAGTGTCAAGAATTACAAATTCTTTTTTCTTGAAAATTGAAGATTTTGCAGGATGATGCTTAATATACAGTTCAATATCCGATTTGTTTATTTTTTTTGTATTTATTTCTATTTTATTTTTTACAAGTTCGTATTTTCCTGCTTCAAGTTGTCGGGTTGATAAACATGATGCTGAAAACAGTATGCAAACAACAAAAATTATTATTGTCGAAAGTTTTTTTATATGTCTGTATTTTTGCATCAAGTTTTATCTGATTCGGTTATATGCTTTTATTTTCATTTCATCTTTAATTATAAACCGAATTGCAAGTACCGTCAATATCAGCGAAATTGCAGGCGAAATACTGCTTGCCGAATAATTTACCGTAAAGTTTTCTTTTGTTATGCCCATCAATGTACAAACAACAATTATTTGTAAAGTCAGCAAAAAAAGTGAGTTTATAATCGAAAATCTAATTTGCAGTCTGCGTTTTTTGAATAAAAATATTGTAAAAAACGGAATTAAAGCCGTAAGGCTTATTAATATCGCCCATTGCCAGTTTTGAGATAATCTGATGGATTCTTCACTTATTCCATCAATTACGCATGCCTGATTTGAAAGCAACATTACTGTTTGCAGAACTGTAACAGCCAAAAGATAAATAGTTTGTATTCGTTGTATCATATATTAAAAATTGTTAATGTATTGCAAGACATTGAAATCATTTGTGCAAATATATGATATTATCTTTAATTTGCGATGTGAAATAAACAAAAAAAATAAAAATATATTTGAACATCCGCCTGAAATATTTAATTTATAATGCAATATTGTGATTATAACTGCTATCATGCAAGGCAAAATCATTTTCTAAAAAATTATCTTAATTTTTTTTATCCGGCAAGGGTCTGATTTCGGCTTGCTTGTTTACAGTGAATTTATTGACGAATACCGTATTGGGTAAACGAGTGATAATCAGTCGCTCTTTAATTGTCGCACAAACTGTTTGATAACAACGAATTACAGTTCAAGATTAATGAATAAAAATGCAGAGTTTTACGCAATATCGGTTAAAATTCTGCAAAATATGAACAGTTTTTTTCTGTATATTCTTTTGTCCTGATACAACCTGAACAAAGTGTAAACAAATAACAGGATGAAAGTCCGCCTGCTTTTTCAAAAGTCATATTGAGCAAATTTTTAAAACCCGCATGTAATTTTGAAAAGCAGGCGGGGAAATTAATATAATTGCTCTTTATTAAGATTGAAACCATTTATTATAAATAATGGTCTAATGGACAAAAAGCAGGCTGTATTTTTCGACCGATCTTTGTTGTTCCAATATTTAGTTTTAGCTTTGCATAGTCAAACGAAACGGAAACGAGCAATGCTGTGGAGCAACTCGTCAGGGATAGTTTGACGTGTTCAAAATGTATGGAAAGGATTGTCAAAAAAGGCAATCTTTTTTTATATATTTTTGTAGTTTATGCCTTAAAAACCCATCTATAAAGTTCATTTTCCGTTGTTTAGACAGTCCGTTGTGATTGCGTAACTTGTTTTTTTAATCTGAAAATTGACCGTCCAAAGCGTTAGTTGTATTGGGTATTTTCAGGTCTGGAAAA
>JAISOH010000156.1 GCA_031275825.1 Prevotellaceae bacterium
AGATATTTTTCTAAAAACGATGTTACGATTTGGGTAGGCGCTATTGACGACGAACTTACCGTAAAATCATACATTGTTCCCGGTTTGGGCGATGCAGGCGATTTGGCTTACGGCTGCAAAGTTTGATTATAAAATTTTCAAAACCTGAAATAAAGATACGAAGCAAACTCATTGCAATACTTGCTGCAAACAAAGATTATATGTAGCGCAAATGCACAAAATCAAACAGTCATGGAGCGGCTTTGAGGCTTAATTTCTTCAAATTTTAGCGGTGTGCCTGTTATTAAGGTTTCTTAATAACATATTACAAATAAATCACAAGCCAAAGTTAATAAGTGAAAATGCAGGATTTTATGCAATATCGGTTAAAATTCTGTAACCATGCAAAAGTTCTTTCAACAACCCATCGTTTTGGGTAGGCTTGAATTCTGTTGATTTATCGCTGCACAATGTAATTTCCATATCCCAACCAAATTTTTTCTTCACATTTTCAGCAAATTCTCACGATAGCCTCCACTGCATATATTATTTTCATTCTCTCAAAACGATATTCCAACGATTCAATTACCTCAAAAGCCATTTTGCTATCATGCTTATTTGCTGCATGAACCACTATCGACAGAGGCAATCGTTATTATGTAATGCTTGCGTCCTTTTACTTTTTTGTTCCCATCAAAACAGATTTTTTCATCTCCGACACTTGTCGTTTTTATGCTTTGATTTGGAAAATCATTGGATAAAAGCCGCCATTGACAGCCTGTTTTTACAGGATAAAACATGGCATTAATTATTTTTTCAATGAATGTTTTCGTCTTCTGACTTTCGTTTCCAAAAAGTTTTTTATAACTTCGTACTGTTTTTCAGTCAGGTTGGTTGAATAATTTGTTTTGTCCATCGCTTTGTGGGTTATGTGAGTAATAATCACAAAGACACAAAATAAATATCAATCAATCAACTTAAATTCAATTAATTATATTATTTTTTATTAAATCTAAATAGATTCTTAAATATAACGCAAGCTGAATGATAAGTTCAATTTTCCTTACAGTAAAATAAGTGCAATCAAATGTGTATTTCTGTACTTAATCTTGATTTTTTTGTTTTTATTATAATTATTTAAGAATCAATAAATATATGAAATTTCAAGATATTTCTATAATAAATAATTATTGTATATTGTTAATATTTACATGGTTATATGAATTAAAAATGATTTTTGTCAGACAGCAATCAGATTGTTTTATGTTTTATTTGTAATTTTTCTCACAATTTTTATATGTCTGCATGTAATGTCGAAAATTTTATTTATAATTTTGTAAAAATATACTACAATGATTGACTATAATATTGGAAACAGGATATTGCATGAGGATAATCATATAATTATTATTAACAAATGCGTAGGCGAAATTATACAAACCGACAAAACCGGAGATGTAACTTTAAGCGATGTTTTGAAACAATACATTAAGGTAAGGGACAACAAGCAGGGAAATGTTTTTATAGGCGTTGTGCATCGTATCGACAGACCTGTGAGCGGAGCGGTTATTTTTGCAAAAACAAGCAAATCGCTTGCGCGGCTGAACAATATGTTTAAACAGGGAGATATACATAAAATATACTATGCAATAGTAAAAAACAAGCCGGAAATTGAAGAAGCCACTCTCGTTCACAATTTAATTCGCAACGAGAAAATAAATAAATCATTTGTTTGCAAAAAACCTTTAATCAATGCAAAACAGGCAAAATTACACTATAAACTCGTACGCAAAAGTGACATGTATTTTTTAATAGAAATTGAATTAATGACAGGCCGACATCATCAAATACGATGCCAGCTGGCGTCAATAGGCTGCCCGATAAAAGGCGATTTGAAATACGGATATCAGCATTCAAATCCCAATGGCGGAATATCGCTGCATGCACGGAAAATAGAATTTATTCATCCCGTAAATAACAGTCCGTTAAAAATAACAGCGCCTTTCCCCGAAAATGATTTATGGAATTGCTTTAAAATAGAAAAATAAACTTTTCCAAAATGCCGGCAATCCTGACAGGTATTGATACAAACGATTTTTACAGCAAACAGAGAACAGTTTCTCAACTTTATTCAAAATCGGTTAAAAATAAATCACAAAAAATAAATTTGTTATATATCTTAAAAACAACTGTTTATGACAAAACATTTTTTTACGCGCATAAAAAAATCAACTGTTAAATACGTAAAATAATATTTTTGATTACCTTTGCAGCCCTCTTTATTATTGTAAGAGATTTAAACATAATGTCTAACCCAATTAGTAAAAAAACAAAAAATTAAATGGAAGATTATCAAGAAAAACAGGTAAACGAGGAACAATCTGTAATTGCAGAAGAAACCTCTTACCAGCCACAGGAAACAACTGAAAACGAAGAAACTGCCGAAGCAGCAAAAGTAGAAACAGAAACTGCCGAAGCAACAACAGAAACTGTCGAAATTGCCGAAACAGAAAAGGCAGAAACTGTCGAAGCAGAAGAAACAGAAATTGCAGAAACAGAAAACAAAATTGAAAAAACCACAAAACGCAATGTGGCAGGCAACGCATCAATTCCCGTTGAACAATTCGACTGGGATAAACTTGAGAATGATGATTTATACGAAGGCAACAAAGTTGAAATCGAAGAAAAGTACAATCAAACATTATCAAAAATAGCCGAAAACGAGATTGTAGAAGGCACTGTTGTGGCTATCACAAAACGTGAAGTAATAGTAAATGTAGGCTACAAAAGCGAAGGCGTAATAAGCATTGCGGAATTTCGTTACGATCCCGACTTGAAAGTCGGCGACAAAATTGAAGTTTATGTTGAAACCGCCGAAGACAAACGCGGACAACTGATTTTATCGCATAAACAGGCTCGCGCATTACGTTCTTGGGACAGAGTAAACGAAGCTCTCGAAAATGACGAAATAATAAAAGGATATATCAAATGCCGCACCAAAGGCGGAATGATTGTTGACATATTCGGAATAGAAGCATTTTTGCCCGGTTCGCAAATTGACGTTAAACCGATACGCGATTACGACATGTTTGTAGACAAAACCATGGAATTTAAAGTTGTAAAAATAAATCAGGAATTTCGCAACGTAGTCGTATCTCACAAAGCCCTTATTGAAGCAGAAATTGAAGCGCAAAAGAAAGAAATTATTTCACACCTCGAAAAAGGTCAGGTGCTTGAAGGAACCGTTAAAAACATCACTTCTTACGGAGTATTTATTGACCTTGGCGGAGTTGACGGGCTTATTCATATCACCGATTTGTCGTGGGGACGGGTTACACATCCCGAAGAAGTTGTTACGCTTGACCAGAAAATCAATGTAGTTATACTTGATTTTGACAACGACAAAAGACGTATAGCGCTTGGCATAAAGCAACTTACTCCACATCCATGGGATTCGTTTGACTCAAACCTGAAAGTCGGCGACAAAGTTAAAGGAAAAGTTGTTGTTATGGCAGACTACGGCGCATTTATCGAAATATCGCCCGGAGTAGAAGGACTGATTCACGTATCGGAAATGTCATGGTCGCAACATCTTAGAAGCGCTCAGGATTTTATGAAAGTAGGCGATGAAGTTGAAGCGGTTATTCTTACAATCGACCGCGACGAACGTAAAATGTCGCTCGGCATAAAACAATTAAAGGATGACCCGTGGATTAATATCGAAGCAAAATACGCCATTGGAAGCAAACATGTAGCAAAAGTCCGCAACTTTACAAATTTCGGAATATTCGTTGAAATAGAAGAAGGCGTTGATGGATTGATACATATAAGCGACCTGTCGTGGACAAAAAAAATAAAACATCCGGCAGAATTTACGCAAATAGGCTCTATCATTGATGTTCAAGTTCTCGAAATTGACAAGGAAAATCGCCGTTTGAGTCTTGGACACAAGCAACTGGAAGAAAACCCATGGGATGTATTTGAATCGCTGTTTACTGTTGATTCAATTCATGAAGGCACAATCACCGAAATCAGCGACAAAGGAGCAGTAATTTCGATGTCATACGGAGTAGAAGGTTTTGCACCTATAAAAGGATTGAAAAAACAGGATGGCACTACTGCCAAATTCGATGAAAAACTTCCTTTCAAAGTTATCGAATTTTCTAAAACAGCAAAAAAAATCATAGTTTCGCATACCCGAGTATTTGAAGATGAATTGAAAGAAAACGAAGCAAAAGAAAAAACATCAAACGAAAATTCAACAAAAGATGCTATCAAAAAAGTACAGTTATCAATAGAAAAAACAACACTCGGAGACGTTGAAGCATTAGCCGCTTTGAGAGACGAAATGGAAAATCAGGCTAAACAGTAAAACCGTTGAAGCAACCGAATTGAAAGTCGGACAGTATGAATTTCAAAATTACCATATTAGGCAGCAGTTCGGCATCGCCAACAACAAACAGGTTTCAAACCGCTCATGCAATAAACATACATGAGCGGTTTTTTTTGATTGACTGCGGCGAAGGCGCACAGATACAAATGATGCGAAACAATATAAATTTTACCGGCATCAATCATATTTTTATAACACATTTACACGGCGACCATATTTTCGGACTATACGGACTGCTGTCAACTTTGAGCCTTTACAACAGAACGCACGAATTGCACATATACGGATTCCGTATGCTGGAATACGTTTTGAATGACTTTCTAAAATATTTTGGCAGCGAATTTAAATATGAAATAGTTTTTCACGCCGTTAACGTCAGACAAAACAAAGTAATATACGAAGATAAAAACATAACGGTAGAAACAGTTCCCCTGAAACATCGCGTACCTTGCTGCGGTTACCTTTTCAAAGAAAAAGTTCCCAAACTCAACATCCGCAAAGAAATGATTGAACGTTACAAATTATCTCTTGCCGAAATTACACGAATAAAGGAAGGCTGCGATTTAATCTGCGAAAACGGCTCAATAATTCCAAATGAAAAACTCGCCTACAGTCCTTATACTCCACGCTCGTATGCATTCTGTTCCGATACCGGATACAGTAAAAAAATTGCCGATATTGTAAAAAATGCAGATTTACTTTATCACGAAGCAACTTTTGCTCACGAATCTTTAAAAACAGCAAAACAAACAGGACATTCAACAGCAATGCAAGCCGCCGAAATTGCAAAGCAGGCAAATGTAAAAAAACTGATTATCGGGCATTTTTCATCCCGATATAAAGATATGAATCCGCTATTGAACGAAGCCCGCAGCATATTTCCCGAAACATATCTTGCAAATGAAAACGATGTTTTTGAAATAAAACTGGAAAGGTTTAAGAAATAACAAATCGAATATTTTCCGAAACAGAGGATAAAATGTACTGATTTTATCATGCATTATTCGCCGTTATTTTCTGTTTACTTCCATTTATCCTAAACGTTTTTCTCTCCGTCAAAATAGTTCAGCAGAGCATCTTTGTCGAATATCTCGTATGAGGGTACAAGGAAAATTTTATTCGAATCGGGATATTCGCACACGTCGTACCCGATGAAAGTCCTTATATCCAGATAAACACAAGGCTCTGTCATATAGTTATACAATCGATGCGCTCCCGTTTCGCCTTTTCGAAAAATATCAAATCGCCGCTTTCGACGATTTCCAGTCCCTTTGGCGTCCGCAACGTGGCTGCGCCGGAGATTATCATAAACAGTTCCTCCGCATACCGGTGAAAATGGTACGCCGCACAGTATTGTTCCAGATTTAACTGCTGTAAATCAAAGTTCAGGTTCTCGGGTTTTATTCCCGATTTGGCGATAAACGTATCGGAAAATATTCTGAAAGGGTCTATTTTGTTCGGGTCTTCTTTAAATTCTCTTTGAGGTAATTTCAGGATTGTTGCCATGAGGTTATTTTGCCCATTTTCTAATCGCTTCAACTATACTTTCTGTATTCCAACGAACATCTTCTTTTGAACGAGAACTGACCGTTATTGATATTCTTTCTTGTCCGCGTGGAATTACGCCAACAATAGGTATGCCTAACTCAATTGCTTTGTCCAATTCCCACTCCATCCAATCACTGTAAGAAGCATACATTCCTGCTATGCCAAGCACAATATTTGATTTTTCGATTTTTTGTTTTAGCCATTGTTTGATATAATAGGCATTTTCAGAATTGATTGGTTCGTCTGCGCTTGCCTCTGCACTTTCAATTAGTAAATGCAACTTTAGGTAGAAAAAAACTCTCGTTGCGGGGCATGCCCCGCAACGAGAGTTAGGAAAAATTTTTACTTTTATGTTGTAATGAAAAAAGCACAT
>JAISOH010000136.1 GCA_031275825.1 Prevotellaceae bacterium
AACGAAGTGAAGCAAACCAGAGACTTGAAAAAACTCTGGATTAACTCCGTTGAGTTCCGTTTCGCTTCGGTTGCTTCACCGCTTCGGGCAAAACCCTCGCTTTTGCAATGACGGACAAACAAGGCACAAAGCGTCATTGCGAACGAAGTGAAGCAAATCAGAAAATAATGAAAGATAAACAAATGAAACAACAGTAAATAAAATAAGACGACCCGCCGAACAATTTTTTCTGTATGAAAATTTTCAAGAGTTTCGTGCTTACTGCATAATTATTTTTTAGTTCGGCGGCGTCTTTTTAATAGACAATAGAAAATGGATAATTTATTTTGTTCGTCATTGCGAGAAACGCAGCTACGAAGCAAACCAGAAAAAATAATGAATATAAAGCGACAAATAAACAATAGTTAATATCTGGATTGCTTCACTGCTCCGCAGTTTTCAATGACGGACAAACATGACGCAAAACGTCATTGCGAGGACTGGAATAACGAAAGCAACACGTCATTGCGAACGAAGTGAAGCAAACCAGAGACTTGAAAAAACTCTGGATTAACTCCGTTGAGTTCCGTTTCGCTTCGGTTGCTTCACCGCTTATGGCAAAACCCTCGTTTTCGCAATGACGGACAAAAGTAAAAAACGAATTGAGCAATGAACAAAATTAACAATAAACATCCTGATAAAAAATTATTTTCAAACGGGGAAATAAGACATTCTTCGATGCAAAATCTGGATTCGTTCTATATTCGCAAGCCTGAAGAAGGTCAGCATCATTTGTCAAAAACGCAAATGCAGCCGGTGCGTGCAGGCGTAAACTGCTTTTTCTTTTTAACGGAAGGCAAAGTTGTTGTCGATATTGGCGTTGACAATTATGTAATATGCAAAAACGAATGTGTTATAATTCCCGCAGGACAAATATTTACAATAAAATCACACGAACAGTGCAAAGGTTATATGGGTGGTTTTCACAATGATTTTTTGCTTGCGGGTCTGTTTGGGAATAATTTTTTGAAACGCTTTGATTTTCTTTCGATGTGGGGAAATTACAAAACAGTATTGTCGAACGAAGAAGCAAACTGTATTATTGCCGTTTTTCAAAGGCTTTTTGTTGAATTTCATAACGCAATCAGCGATAACGATGTCATACGAGCTTACTTAATCGCTCTTTTATCGGAAATAAACAGGATTTATAAAAAAACATCAACCAAAAAACTAAACAGCGCCGAAAAAATAACCAATCGATTTAAAGAAATTCTTTTTAACAGTCCTCAAAAAAAAATGAGCGTTGCCGAATATGCATCGTTGCTGAATATTACTCCCAATCATTTGAATAAAACGATAAAAAACACAACAGGAAAATCTCCGTCCGAATGGATAATCGAATCTGTTATTACCGAAGCCAAAATTTTACTTTATCAAACAAATCTTACCGTAAGCGAAATTTCCGAAAATACAGGAATTTTAGACCAGTCGTATTTCAGCCGTATTTTTAGGAAACATGAAGGCGTCAGTCCCGTAGAATTTCGCAAAATGATTGAAAAGTCCTGACAATATCCTTTTATATCCTAAATTTATAATTGTAAAGCAACTACCTTTGCGCCGAATTTACGTGAAATTAAAAACAAAACAGATAAATGAAGGAAAAATACAGATTGATTACGGTAATTGCCGGTATTCTTGTTTTTGTGAGTGTAAACGGTCAAATACAAAACGATTCGGTATATATTCTGGATGAAGCCGTTGTTAAAAACATCAAAAAAGAAACTTCAAATATTGCCGAATTGCCGGTAGCGGTTTCGGTTATAGCATCATCAACCATTAAAAAAAAACAGTTGCAGTCGCTTAAAGAAGTTAGCCTGAACATCCCAAACGTTTATATTCCCGACTACGGAGCAAAATTAACTTCATCAACATACATACGCGGAATAGGTTCGCGAATGAATACGCCTGCAATAGGGCTTTATGTTGATAATATTCCTTACCTTGATAAAAGTTCTTTTGATTTTGATTTTTACGATATTGACAGAATTGAAATTTTGCGCGGCTCGCAGGGAACTCTCTATGGACGAAACGCAATCGGAGGAATTGTAAACATACATACTTATTCGCCCCTGGAATATGCAGGAACAAACATAAATGTTTCGGCAGCAAATAACGAAAAATACAGAACGCAAATTTCACACTATGCCAAAGCGGGAAAAAATTTCGGAATGTCAATAAGCGCAAATTATAATAAAGATGGAGGTTTTTTGATAAATACATGTAATGGCGAAAGCGCCGACAAACTTACAAGTTTTGGAGGAAGAATTCATTTGGCTTACCAAAAAAACAGTTTCAAAGCAGACTATTCGTTAAGCTATGAAAACAGCAGGCAAAACAGTTTTGCATACAGCCTTTACGACAAAGCAACACAAACAGCAAATCCCGTTTCATATAACGATGCCAATGAATATAAACGAAAATTGCTGACCACAGGAATTTCGCTCGAATACGAAGGGCGCAGTTTTGTCATAATATCAACTTTGGGATTACAATATTTCAGCGACCAAATGAATTTAGACCAGGATTTCACCCCAAAATCAATTTTCACCATCATGCAAGCCCAGCATCAACGTTCTGTGAGCGAAGAAATAATTATAAAATCACATAACAACAGAAATAATTCGGCTTTTAACTATCAGTGGCTGTTTGGCGCATTCGGATTTTATCAAAAAATGAATACGCAGGGACCGGTAACTTTTAAACACGATGGAATACAAAATATTATACAGCCTGTTTTCGACAATTTATACGCTTCGGGTACAATGCCTTTCAAAATGACCGTTAAAGATGACGAAATTATGATTGGCGGCGATTTTGAAACTCCTGTAAAAAACGGAGCAATATTTCATCAATCAACTTTCAACAATATTCTGTTTAAAGGACTGTCGCTTACGGCAGGACTTAGATTTGATTATGAACAAATCAAAATAAATTATTTTTCTTCGTCAAAAATTACCATAGGAGTTAAAATGCCCGGACAGGCGCCCGAAATAATTCAGGTAAAAAATGATACCATTGACGGAAGAAACTCAAATAATTACATTCAGTTACTTCCAAAAATTTCGTTGAAATATTCTTTTTCGCCTGCCGAAAATATTTACATTTCAGTATCAAAAGGTTATAAATCGGGCGGATACAATAACCAAATGTTTTCGGATTTGATGCAGGCAAAAATGGCAAGCCGAAATTCGGAAACAAATATTGACGATGTAAACGAAGTAATTTCATATAAACCCGAAGAAAGCTGGAATTTTGAAGCCGGCGGACGCGGCGAACCCGTAAAAGGATTTTTATCGGGCGATTTTGCCGTATTTTTTATTCGCAGCGCTAATCAGCAAATTGCACAGTTTGCACCGCAGGGGCTTGGAAGAATGATGAAAAACGCAGGACGTTCAACAAGTAAGGGAATTGAATTTACGCTGCACTCAAAAATATGTCGAAATCTTAATTTCAGTGCGGCTTACGGTTATACTCACGCCAAATTTGACGTTTATAATGACACTGTAAATGTTAAGGGTATAAATCAACCTGTGAGTTACAGCAACAATTTTGTGCCGATGGCTCCGCGACATACGTTGATGCTGGCTTTGGATTTTGCCGAATACATAACATCTGCGGTTCAAATTCGCTGCAATCTGCAATATTACGGCTATGGAAAAACATACTGGACGGAAGCAAATGACGCATGGCGCGGATATTACGGAACTTTCAACGGAAAAATAACAATAGCGCAAAACGGATACGAATTTAGTGTTTGGAGTAAAAACATTTTAAACAAAAAATATCATTCGTTTTATTTTGAATCTATGGGAAACGCATTTGTTCAACGCGCAAAACAATTTCAATGGGGAATTGATGTAAATATCAGGTTTTAAAGTAATTGTGATTATTTGAAATATTACCGGATTTTTATCCCCAACGGTCATTTATAAAATTAAGTAATTCAATAATTTTTTCGGGTTCGTTTGTTGTTACAAGCTTTAATCTTGTTTCTTTGAAATCGGGCAAACATTTAAAATAGCAACTCAAATGTCTGCGCATTTCAAGAACTCCGACACGTTCTCCTTTTATTTCAACGGATTTTTTCAAGTGCATTTTTGCAATTTCAACACGTTCCGAAACATCAGGTTCTGCAAGCAGTTCGCCCGTTTCAATATAATGTTTTACGTTTCTGAATATCCACGGTTGCCCAAAAGTTGCACGACCAATCATAATTGCATCGACATTGTAATCGTCGAACATTTTTTTTGCCTTTTGCGGACTGTCAATATCTCCGTTACCGATAACGGGAATATGCATTCTCCGGTTTTTTTTAACTTCACCGATAAGCGTCCAGTCGGCTTCGCCTTTGTAAAGTTGAGAACGCGTGCGTCCGTGTATTGTTATTGCCGAAATTCCTGCATCCTGTAAACGTTCGGCAAGTTCTACAATTATTTTGCTGTTTTCGTCCCAGCCTAAACGTGTTTTAACCGTTACGGGAACTTTGACGGCATCAACAATACTGCGAGTCATTTCAACCATTTTATCAGGAAAAAGCATCATTCCCGAACCTGCGCCACGATTTGCTATTTTGCGTACAGGACATCCGAAATTAATATCTATAACATCGGGATTAGCCTGTTCTGCAAGTTTGGCAGCGGCGGTCATCGATGAAATTTCATGTCCGTAAATTTGTATTCCCATGGGACGCTCGTAATCAAAAATATCAAGTTTTGCCAGCGATTTTGATGCATCTCGAATAAGTCCATCGGCAGCAATAAATTCAGTGTACATCATATCTGCGCCAAAATATTTGCAAATATAACGAAACGAAGGATCTGTAACATCTTCCATTGGAGCCAGAAAAACAGGTTTTTTATCTAATTCTATGTTTGATATTTTCATAATATACGTGAAATTTTATTTTGCAAAGTTAATAAATGTTTTTAAATGTAATTTTTGACATATAATTTGTATTTTTGCCGACAAATATAAAAACAAAAACGATGAGAAAGATTTTTATTATTTCCTTATTGATGTTTTCTTTAATAACATTAACATCAGCGCAGCAATCGACAGCAGGAGTGTCGGTAAAATATACATTATCAGATTTGCAAGGCAAAAAAATGGCAAATTCAAATTATAATGACTATATGATGTACGCAACGGGACGTTATCAGGTTTTTATCAATTCGGAGTTGCAAAAAGTTGCAATAGTAAACATAACAAACAAAAAGGAAGTTTTGGCTTGGGGAGCGGGCGAGGCTAACGAATATACAAAATATGAGCCTCATTTCTTTGTTCCTGATTTTAAAAATTTTCCTATAATATTAATGCTCGAAGAAGTAATTGATGGATCAAGCAATGGACAGCATGTTATTCTGATGGATAAAGGTCAGGGATTTTACTGCGGATTTATTAACCTTGCGGCAGACAAGGGTGAAGGCGCATCTATAACCAAATATATGCAAATCAATATGAAAGCCGGAGTTATAATGTTTACTTTCATGCCTGACGCCAATATATTCAGCTGGGAAAATTATGAAATTTATAAAGGTAAAGAAGTTGCCTTTGAAGTTGATACGCAAAATGCAAAAAACGGATTGAAATCTTCGCAGGCTTCTGCATACAAGCTGACTGGAAATAATGTAAATTATCCTGCACCTGAAGAAAAACTTGATAATAAAACAAACGAAAAACAACCTCAAAAAGAGGAATATAGTTGGTAACTTTATTTATTGTAATTTAACGGAGAAGACATTTGGAACATTCCGAGTGTCTTTTTTATTTATCCGCCTTTCAATAATTTTTATTTGTAAAAAACATTATTCAGGCATTGAAAACAGAAAATAACCATTTGCTTTATTTCCCGTTTTATAATACGTAATTATTGTCGCCCGATTAAAAAACTTTTTGTATCTTTGCAGGTCATATTAGAAATTAAAGAACTTAATGGCAGATAAATTATTAGTTGTCGAAGACGTTGATATTGTTAAGTTGTACGGAATAAATAATGTAAACTATAATTTCATTGTTTCACAATTTCCAAAACTTAAA
The DNA here is from genome assembly GCA_031275825.1 of Prevotellaceae bacterium. GTDB lineage: Bacteria > Bacteroidota > Bacteroidia > Bacteroidales > UBA932 > JAIRKV01. Next base: position 6,076 of record JAISOH010000136.1, read on the forward strand.
ATTATTTCACGAGGAAAAAAAATTCGTGCTGTTGGCGATGATGCCGAAATTGAACGTTTTGAAAATAAATTAAATATTATAATCAAATATTTATTGCATCAGGGAAATTTGACAGAATCAATATTGGCGGATATTTTTCAGAAAAATGAAAATTTTGATAATAATAATACAGGCGATGTAATTGTTTACGGAAACAGCGGACGAATAATTCGCGCACGAACCGAAAATCAGCGAAAACTTGTAGAACTGTATAAAGAAAACGATTTGCTTTTTGCCGTCGGTCCAGCAGGTTCGGGAAAAACTTATACCGCAATTGCTCTTGCCGTTTGTGCGCTTCGCAACAGAGAAGTTCGCAAAATCATTCTTACTCGACCCGCCGTTGAAGCAGGAGAAAGGCTCGGATTTTTACCCGGCGACTTCAAAGAAAAACTCGACCCGTATCTGCAACCTTTATACGATGCATTAAACGATATGATACCGCAGCGAAAACTTCAAACATATATTGAAGACGGAACAGTTCAGATTGCTCCGCTTGCTTATATGCGCGGACGAACGCTGGATAACGCTTTTGTAATACTTGATGAAGCACAGAACACAACGCTGAATCAAATAAAAATGTTTCTTACGCGAATGGGCTGCAATGCAAAATTTATTGTAACCGGCGACATTACTCAAATTGACCTGCCCTACAAAAACGATTCGGGGCTGTTGAAAATCCGCAAGATACTTGCAAATGTAAAAAACATAGGATTTATTGATTTTGATAATCGTGATATAATACGGCATCCTCTGGTAAAAACAATTATTAATGCATTTGAAAAAAACGAAAAAATATTATAAAACAGAATAAAAATGATGAAAGCAATCGTACAAACAGAATTTGATTTTGCAAAACAAACAGGAAAATATACGGGAAAAGTGCGCGATGTATATACCATTGCCAATGATGTTTTGGTAATGATTGTTACCGACAGAATATCGGCATTCGATGTTGTACTGCCCAAAGGAATTCCACATAAAGGGCAAGTATTGAATCAAATAGCATCAAAGTTTCTGGATGCAACGTCTGATATTGTTCAAAACTGGAAGATAGCATCTCCCGACCCTGTAGTAACAGTCGGATATAAATGTGTTCCGTTTCCTGTAGAAATGATAGTTCGCGGTTATCTTATTGGAAGTGCATGGAGAGCGTACAAATCGGGAATTCGTGAAATTTGCGGAGTGAAAATTCCGAATGGAATGCGCGAAAATCAACGGTTTGAAACACCGATAATAACGCCTACAACCAAAGCGGAACTCGGAAAGCACGATGAAGATATTTCACGGGAAGAAATTATTTCACAGGGTCTGATTTCGGAAAAGGACTATTTGCAACTCGAAAATATTGCAATCGCCCTGTTTGAGCGTGGCGGCAAAATGGCTGAAAAACAAGGTTTGATACTCGTTGATACAAAATATGAATTTGGAAAACGCAACAATGAAATTTATCTGATAGATGAAATTCATACACCCGATTCATCGCGATATTTTTATGCAGATACTTATGATGAAAATTTCAAAAACAATTTACCTCAACGTCAACTGTCAAAAGAATTTGTGCGCGAATGGCTGATGGAAAATAATTTTCAAGGCAGGCAGGGGCAGCAAATTCCGGAAATGACCTGCGAAATAGTTGAAAACATAAGTAATCGTTATATAGAACTGTACGAAAAAATTACCGGAGAAAAATTCAAACAAACCGAATATTCAGACGATATTTACGTTCGCATAGAAGAAAATGTGAAAAATATACTGGCTCGACTTGTTTGGTAACATATAATTTTATAAACAGACAGGAAAATGAAAACATTAAAATACATATTTGCAATTATTTTGTTATTGCTTGTTTTTCCGGTTTTTGCACAGGTTGAAATAAAAAAATCGACCGAAAAAATACGTATTGGCGATAAAATTTATTACATTCATCACGTAAAACATGGAGAAACAATTTATTCGCTTTGCAAAGTTTACAGCGTTACGCAGGAAGAACTTTTGGCTGCCAATCCGCAACTGTCACAAGGTTTGAAAGCCGAACAAACAATAAAAATTCCCGATAAAACCGACACAAAAGCAAAAACTCAGGCAATAGCAAAACAGGAAAACAGTGAAAAAGACGAAATTCCAAAAACAAATACAGACGAAACCACAGATTCAGCCATAAAACATAAGGTGAAAAACGGAGATAATCTTGACGGAATAGCAAAAAAATATAACTGTACTGTCGAAGATATTTTAAAATACAATCCGTTTTTAGATAAAAACTCAAAACTGAAAAAAGGACAGTATCTTACGGTTTATTCAGGTAAAAGCGAATTGCAGCAAGCCGAAAATATTGAAAAAATAGACACGGAAAAAGATACCTCTACCGCAACAAACGCCGAAGCATTTATGAATGCCGACTGCAACAAAAATCTGTATTCCGGCGATATGCTGAACGTGATATTAATGTTGCCGGTAAAAACAGATGAAATAGATAATCCGCTGTCAAAAAATCAGCACAATGTTTATGATTTTGTCGAATTTTATGAAGGTTTTCTTTTGGCGGCAGATTCGTTAAGCCGTAAGAATATATCAATAAACATTACGACTTTTGATGTACACGATTCGCAAACGTTAAACACAGCCGTAAATTCACAGGCTTTCGGCGAAGCGCAACTGATAATAAGCCAAATTCCAAAAAATCTGTTGGCTACCCTTGCAAAAATTGCAAATGAACGTAAAATACCTGTTGTTTTATCGTTTCCGACAGAAACGGAAAATATTGCAGAGAAAAACGAATACCTTATTCGGGCTATTGCACCCATATCGCTGCAAACCGAAAAACTGAATAAAATATTATGCAATGTCGAAAAAAATATTGTTGTTGTTTATGAAGAAATAAATGATACCGCAAGTTTCAATAATTTTATTCAAACGCTTGAAAATTGCGGCAAAACAGTAAAAAAATATCATTACCGCATGCATGGAAGCCATAACGAAAATTTACAGAACGAACTTGATAACACAGTCAAAAACAATATAATTGTACTGTCAAACAATAAAGTTTTTATAACGGATGTCCTGTCTAAATTAAATGCACTTTCGATAATGTTAAAATACGATATGACAATTTACGGATTACCGCGCTGGCAAACATTTGAAGACAATTTGAATTTCGACCATATTCACAATTTGAACCTGTCAATGCTGCAAACGTTTTTTGTTGATTATAACCGTGATGAAGTAAAAAATTTCATAGGCAAATACAGATATTATTACAAAGGCGACCCATCCCGTTTTTCGTTTCACGGTTATGATTTGGGAATTTATTTTATCGACAAACTTGCCAAATACGGAACAAATTTTATGCAATGCGTAACAAACGATGAAGCATCAACGCTTTTGCAAACACGGTTCAAAATGGAAAGAACCTCGTCTTGCGAAGGTCTGGTAAATACGGAATCATTATTGCTGCAATATACAAAAGATTTGAACATAATTGTAGAATAATGCAAAAATACTGTAAATAATTTGCCGCTTGCGTAAAAATAAATGACTTATTCCGAAACTATAAATTATCTTTTCAACAGTTTGCCAGTGTTTCACCGCATTGGCGCTGCAGCTTACAAGGCAAGTTTGGATACAACATTAAAACTGGACGAAATATTTAATCATCCGCATGCAAAATTCAAATCCATTCATATTGCCGGAACAAACGGCAAAGGTTCAGTATCGCACATTATAGCTTCGGTTTTACAAAGTGCAGGCTATCGGGTCGGACTTTATACATCTCCGCACTTAACCGATTTTCGCGAACGGATAAAAATCAACGGAAACGAAATTCCCGAAGATGAAGTTGTGCGTTTTGCAGAAAAATATAAATCCGTTTTTGATGAACTTCGTCCATCATTTTTTGAAATGACTGTCGCTTTGGCTTTTGATTACTTTGCACAACAAAAAGCAGATGTTGCCGTTGTTGAAACAGGGCTTGGCGGACGGCTGGATTCTACAAACATAATTTCGCCGATGTTAAGCGTAATTACAAACACAGGTTTAGACCATACGGAATTTTTAGGAAAAACAATTAAGGCAATAGCAAGCGAAAAAGCAGGAATTATCAAAACAGAAACTCCTGTTGTTGTTGGAGAATGGGATGATGAATCGGCGATTATGTTTTTGGAAAAGGCAAAATGCAAAAATGCTGAAATTATTTTTGCATCGCAATGCGCAAAAGTTAATAAAATAAAACAGTACGATACATATCAGGAATTTGAAATATCGGTTTTGGATTGTAACTTTATGGCTTTCGACAGTAAAAAAATAAAACTTGACCTGCTTGGAAACTATCAGCAAAAAAATATTATAACAGCGCTTGTCGCAATAGCAACACTGCAAAAAAACAATCTTCTGAAAATAAATACCAATGCAATATTCTCAGGATTTGCAAACGCAGCAAAACAAACAGGTTTGCGAGGACGCTGGCAAATTCTTTCTAAAAATCCGCTTACAATTTGCGATACGGGACACAATGCTCACGGTTTGAATTTGACTATGGCACAGTTGAAATCGGTAAAGAGAAACAAACTGTTTTTTGTTTTTGGAATAGTTGGAGACAAGGATTTGGATTCGATTTTGCCGTTTTTACCGCAGAACGCATTTTATATTTTCACAAATGCATGTATTCCGCGTGCAATGCCTGCCGTAAGCCTGGCGCAGCGATGCATTGCCGCAAATTTGCAGGGCGAAACAATTCCGAATGTAAAAGACGCATTATTTTATGCGCAAAAATCGGCGCAAAAAAATGATGTTATTTTTATCGGAGGCAGTACTTATGTTGTAGCTGAAATTATAGATGTTTTTAAATAGCTAACATTTTTATCATTTGATTATTATATAAAGCCTGATAAATATTTTCAATTACAGACATTTAAATTAATTAAAGTTATTGATTATTACTTGTTTGAATTTAACAAGAAACAATATAATTAGTTGAATTTCAGTTGGTTGATTGATATTTATTGGCGATGTGGACAAAAAGCAGGCTGAAAAAGTATGTAATCAATTGATTGTTATAAATTTGCAGCAAAAAGAAGCAATGAGTAAAAAATTTGCTTTTTCTG
>JAISOH010000139.1 GCA_031275825.1 Prevotellaceae bacterium
ACAATTATGGGATTTTCAGGACACACGACCGAAAGTTCGTTTAGAAAATACATAAAAATCAGGCAGGAAGAAAACGCACAGAGGTTTGTCAATCATCCGTTTTTTAACAGATAAAAAAATGGCTGCCGAAAAAGGCAGCCACCGTGAGGATTAAACTGTTATCAAATAATTAACCAAATAAGAAACTCCTCTTTTATTCGATTGCGGACAATTCCTGCCCTATTTTTTTAATGCCATCAACAATACGTTGCCGCTGCGCAGGGCGGGGCGAACGATGCCCCATGGCATAATGCCCTATTAACTTTTCATTTATACCTGTTGTGCGTGCAATAGCCGCCCTTGTAACAATACCATCAAGGCTGTGAAGCAATGCCGATGCAGTATAGGAATATTCAAATTCATAATCGCCCTGTACAAGCCATGTTTCGAGAACATCGCCATCTTCGATGCAACCTGCAATGTGAAAGTCCAAAGCCTCTTTTAATTCTTTTTTTACCTGTTCAACGGTTTTTCCTGTTACGATTACGCAGCTATTAACCGCTCCGCCTGATACCGACGCGGAATAATTATCGCCGCTCCAACCGATTAATACCTTTATTTTTTTCATTTTCTTATTTAATTAAAAATTTGATAGCACAAAGATAGTTATTTCACTATCATTAGCCAAATATTTAATGTTAAATAATCTTAACAAATAAAAGGTGTTATAAAAAAACTCGGAGTGCAAGGTACACTCCGAGCCGTGCGAAAGAAAATACACACAACAGGGCTGTTAATAAATTAATTTATTTTTTACCTTATTTATCAATAAATTCGTTCCAAAGAACAACGCAAAAAATAATAAATAATTTTCAAGAACCAAAAAAAATTTCACAGCACCGAAAAAAATGGCAATATCCGTATTATTTTATTTTTGGCTGTTCATCTTTAATACGTAAGCGAAAACCAGCGGAGTTAATTTGGACAAATTTTTATCCATCAACTCATAATTGAAAAATTTCATGTATATTTGTATTTTCAACTTGGTTACATTATAATTGTTATGACGCAAAAAAAATCGGAAATATCCGGCAATAGTTATGTAAAGAAAATATGGTCAAATATTTACATACGCAACATTATATATGCTGTTTTGCTTTTTGTGGCAATAATCTTTGCTTCAAAATGGTTTTTAAGTTGTTTTACCCGTCATGGTGAAAGTTTTCCCGTTCCCGATTTTAAGGGAATGTATATTGAAGATGTCAAACGACAGGCGGAAGAACACAATTTAAACATAGAAATCAGCGATTCGCTTTTTGTATCAGGCTCGCCGTCAGGCGCTGTGCTGGAGCAGCATCCGAAAGCAAATACTCATGTTAAAAAAAACAGAATGATTTATCTTACGGTAAACTGCATAATGCCCAAAAAAGTTGAAGTTCCCAATGTTGTAGGATATTCTTTGCGTCAAGCGACGGCTGTGCTGGCAGGCAAAGGAATAAGAGTAGGAAAAATAACCTATCAACCCGATATGGCAATGAACAACGTTATAGGTCAAATATGCAAAGATGTTGAAACAAAAGGCACCGTTACATTTGTTACAAACGAAGACCACATTACGGCAACAGTATTTTTAGGCGACGAAATCGAGTTGATTGCCGGCTTGGGCAATAACCCTGACGAATGTTATACTTATGTTCCGAATGTTACAGGCAAAGATATTAACGAAGCCAAAAGCATATTAATCGAATCGTATTTGAATACAGGTAAAATCATTTACGATTCAACAGTAAAAACAGAAGAAGACAAACGCAACTCAATAGTTAAAAATCAATATCCGGGCGGCAACGGAAATATTAAAAGCTCGCTCGGCGATAATGTAGATATTACTATGACCGTAAAAAAATAAATAATATGAAAATTCTAAAAACATTATTAATAACAACAACCTCAATACTCATAAATATTGCAGATGCAAATGCGCAGGAACTTTTAATCGGATTGCAGGAAAATCATGTTGTGAAAAAAATTGCAAAAAAACGTTCAGGTCAAATGAAATTACAAAGTTTAATACTGCGGGAACTGCCGTTTATTGATGATTTTTCAAAAAACACAGGATTTATCCCCGACCAGACCAAATGGCAGGGAACAAGCGTTTATATTAATACTTCGTATGGAATAAATCCTCCAAGCATTGGAGTTGCTACTTTTGATGCTATTAACGGTAAAGGCGAACTGTATGATGTAGGATATATTTATTCATTTCCGGCAGATACGCTTTTATCTCAGCCCGTAAATATTGCATATCCTAACGATTCGATATATTTAACTTTTTATTTTCAGGCAGGCGGCTACGGCGATTTGCCCGAAAACCGCGATTCTTTGATTCTTCAATTTTCACCGGACGGTAACGAATGGACAACAGTATGGAAAGCATTTCCTACAATTACAGATTCAACAATGACCGAAATTTATTATCGCAAAAATGAAACGGCAACATACTTGCGGCACGTGGATTCTTTGCCAAAATACTTTTTCAAAGCCCATGTAAAAGTCGATAAACAGGAATATTTAACAAACAGGTTTCAATTCAGATTTATAAACTACGCAAGCATTTCGATAAATCAGTTTACTCCCGGACGGGCAAGCAATGCCGACCACTGGAATATTGATTTTGTTTATCTCGACAAAGGAATAACCGCGCTGGATACGCTTATCAAAGATGTTGCAATTACAATTCCCCAACAGCCGTTTACAACAGTTTACGAAGAAATTCCATGGCGACATTACAATTCGGAAGCTCGAGCAAAACTGTTTGGCACGGAAATATCAATAAGCCTGACTTATCATAATTTAGGCTGGGGAAACAGAAACGTCGCCCGACATTTTGCAATTACGCCAATGTTTGGCAACGGCGAATATCTTGAATTTTCGGGAGGCGCTGAAAATATTCATGATTTTGAAACATTTAAAAATGAATATCAAATTTCCGATTACGATTTTTATTCGGATACCGACAGCGCAAATTTTGAAGTAAAATCATATCTTTCAATCGACAGCGACCAGGCTCGCGCCGACTACAGACACAATGATACAACGGTTTATTATCACAAATTTTACGACAGTTACGCTTACGACGACGGAACGGCGGAAAACGGCTACGGACTGTTTGGCGTAGGCGCATCAGCAGGAAAAGTTGCTGTGCAGTTTTACTGTTTTACCGACGATTCGTTGCGCGGCGTTTATATGTATTTCAATCGCACAATAAACAATGTGAACGAAAATAACAGATTCAGGCTTACGGTTTGGAACGATAACAATGGCGTTCCCGGTGAAATTTTATATACTCAAAACGCAACAAAACCAACATTTTCGGACAGTTTGAATCAATTTGTAGCCTACAAGTTCGCCAAACCAGTTTTTGCAGGGCGCAAAACAACTTTTTATGTCGGATGGATGCAAACAAACGACGATTTTATAAATATCGGTTTCGACCGCAACAGAAACCATCGGGACAAAGTTTTTTACAGTCTCAACAGTTTGTGGGAATCAAGTATTTATGAAGGCTCTCCTATGATTCGCCCCATATTCTCATCAGCCGAACAGTTTCCTGTAAATCCTGTTTTACCGCCCGAAGATTCAGGTTCGGAAATATCGGGAGTTACGCTGGCACCAAATCCGTCATCCGATTATATACGCATGAACTGGGCTGATGAAATCGAAAATATTACCGCAAAACGCATCGAAATTTATAATATGTCAGGACGACTGGTAAAAATCGAAAATTGCGATAATAACATTATAAATGTTTCGGATTTACAGGCAGGAACATATATTGTACGCATTTATAACGGGAAAAAAATTAAGGAAACAAAAAAAATAACCGTATCAAAATAAAATGTCGGATGAAAATAATGTTATAAACGAAGAGCAAAACGACCTTTACGAGCATTATTCGTTTACAGTTGATAAAGGACAATCACCTGTTCGTATTGACAGATATGTTACCGATAAAATTGAAGGCGCATCGCGTAACCGCATACAAAATGCCGCCGATTTGGGTTGGATTTTAGTAAACGACTGTTCAAAAAAAGGAAGTTACAAAGTAAAGCCCTTTGATAAAATATCAATAGTGATGCCTTACGAAAGGCGCGGAGTAGAAATAATTCCCGAAAATATTCCAATAGATGTTTTATATGAAGACGATGATTTGCTCGTCATAAACAAACCTTCCGGAATGGTAGTACATCCCGGACACGGAAATTATTCGGGAACGCTGGTAAATGCCCTTGCATATTATTTGCGCGAAAATAAAAATATAAAGCTTGATAACGAACGGGCAGGATTGCTTGTACATCGCATAGATAAAGATACTTCGGGAACAATGGTAGTTGCAAAAAAACTTGACGCCCTGAAAAATTTGGCGCAACAGTTTTTTAATCATACCGTTCAGCGCCGATATTTTGCCATGGTCTGGGGACGGTTTGATAACAAAGAAGGAACAATAACAGGCAATATTGCGCGAAGTACAAGCGACAGGCTGCGTTTCAGAGTGTATGATGATGAAAATACGGGAAAACACGCCGTAACGCATTACAAAGTTATTGAAGATTTTGGTTATGTATCATTAATAGAATGTAAACTGGAAACAGGCAGAACGCATCAAATTCGCGTACACATGTCTCATACAAAGCATCCTCTTTTTAATGACGAACGTTACGGCGGTAATAAAATATTATGCGGAACAAACTTTACAAAATATAAACAATTCATAAATAACTGTTTTGAACTCGTTCCTCATCATGCTTTACATGCGGCTATTCTGGGTTTTGTACACCCTTCAACAAAAAGGGAAATGCTGTTTGAAGTTCCCATGCCCGATAACATGCAAATGCTTATTGATAAGTGGCGCAGATATACATCTAACAGAGAAATTGAAGAATAATATTGAAATATAGCACGAATGATATCAACCAGTGAGATTGCGGGTCAAGCCCGCAATGGCGACAAAAAGCAGACGCAGCACGTCATTACGAGGAGCGTAGCGAAGAAAGCAACACTTCATTGCGAACGAAGTGAAGCAAACCAGAGACTTGAAAAAACTCTGGATTAACTCTGTTGATCTCCGCTTCGGTTGCTTCACTGCTTCGAGTTAGCAATGACGACCCAACACGGAGCGTCATTCCTGCGCAGAAAGTTTCGGGGAGCGACTGATAGCCGTTCACTGTATTAAAATTAACGCAAAGCATTGCGCATTGAAATATCGCTGTAATATTTTTATTCTTCTATTGCTCCGGCAACCGCATTTGCTACAAGAGCGCGCAAACGAACCACACTGCCTTTATCTTCAGGATGAACTCTGTTTGTTAATAAAATCACTGCCGTATTTGTATCCGGGTCGATGATTAGCGAAGTGCCCGTGTAGCCTGTATGCCCGAAAGTGTTTAATCCGAACAGGTCGCCGTTGTTTGATGCGTAGGGAGAATAAATATCCCAGCCGGGCGTGCGTCCGAATTTTTTAACCGATTCGGGAACCGTGCGCATCAGCTTTACTGTAGAAGGGCTTAAAATGCGTTTACTGTTTAATACCGATTTTCCGTTATTCAGCAGTGCGGCGGCAAGAATTGCAATATCATCGGCATTTGAAAAAACGCCTGCATTTCCCGAAATTCCATCGTTCATTATCCGCGCCAGCGGGTCGTGAACTTTTCCTGCAAGAAGGCTTCCATTTTTCTGTTTTTCCGTTGGAGCGCAAAGCGCCAAAGTTTCGCCCGCCGGGTTATAGGAGGTATGTTTCATATCCAAAACGTCAAAAATATTTTTTTTGGCAAAAAGGTCTAAATCCTGTCCCGACACTTTTTCTATTATTCGCTGAAGCGTGATAAAGTTCAGACAGCTGTACTGAAAATCTGTTTTAGGAGCAAAATCGCGTTTGCAGGAGGCTATGTATTCAACAAGTCCATTTCTGTTTGGCGCTCCGTATTTTGCTTTTACGCTGTCAACTTCCGCATAGGGCGGCAAACCCGAAGTATGAGTCATAATGTCAATTATCTTTATATCGGTTTGTCTTCCTCTGTCGTTTTCCCATCCTTTATATCCGGGTATATAAAGGCTAACATTGTCATTCAGACGTATTTTTCCCCGTTCAAGCAAAATCATTGCACAAATTGCGGTTGACATTGATTTGCTTACCGAAGCCATATCGAATACCGTGCTTTCTGTCATTGGCAAGGTATCGGGATAGACCTGCCGGTTGCCGTAAGCCTTTATGTAAGCCATTTTGCCATTGCGAACAACGGCAAGCACCGCTCCCGGAATTTCATTCCGTTCTATTGATTCCAGAATGATGCTGTCTGCATTTTTGAGTTTCTCGGCGTTCATGCCCGCATAATGCGGCTCAACACGCTGTAACTGCGCTGTGGCTTGCATTGCAAATGCGCACAGCGTAACTGTTATTAAAAGTTTTTTCATTGTTTTGTTAAATTATATTTTTATTCATTTATTTATGTTTGTTTTCGACCGCATTGCGTCCTTCATGCAGCGCTTTGATATTTATATCGACAATATTGCCGCCCTTACTTGAAAACAGATTGCGAACGGCATTTTCAACATGTTCAAAACCGATATTTATAAAATGAGATGCAGCTCCCAGCATCACCATATTTGACGAACGCGGCGAGCCTGCATTTTTTGCAACGGTATCGGCATCGATGATTATGTTGTCGGGATTTTTTTTGATTTCCGCAATAACTGTTTCAATGTCGGGATAATTTGGAATATTGACAAATGGAGTACTGTTTGTAATTATTCGTCCGTCTTTGCTCAGGTAAGGGATATATCTTAACGATTCCATCGGTTCTATCGACAAAATTATATCTGCTTTGCCCAAGGGTATTAAATCCGAGTTGATTTCCCTGTCGGATATTCTCAAATTTGACTGTACATCTCCGCCGCGCTGGCTCATTCCGTGTACTTCTGCCTGCTTGATAAACAGTTTGCTTTCTATTGCGGCAAGCCCTATTGCTGCCGCAATCGACAGAATGCCCTGTCCGCCTACTCCTGCTAAAATTATATCTGTTTTCATTTTTTTTTATTTAATTATTAATTATTAATTATTAATTGCCTTTTTTTGTCCGTCATTGCAAAAGCGAGGGTTTTGCCCGAAGCGGTGAAGCAACCGAAGCGAAACGGAACTCAACGGAGTTAATCCAGAGTTTTTTCAAGTCTCTGGTTTGCTTCACTTCGTT
>JAISOH010000202.1 GCA_031275825.1 Prevotellaceae bacterium
ATATTCAATTTCTCTTTTTTTTCCATCGTTTATAAAATTTTCATATTCCGTAAAATCATAATCATTACACAGATAAAATACAATTACTCCGCCGTGCTTTTTCTGATATTTGACAGCCAGTTCTCCTCGATAGCCTCCATCCGCATATATTTTTTTCATTCTCTCAAAACGATATTTCAACGGTTCATTTACCTCAAATGCCGTTTTGCTATCATGCTTATTTGCTGCATGAACTACTATCAACAGGGGCAATCCATCCGTGTCTGTGATTATGTGCGCTTGCGTCCTTTTACTTTTTTGTTTCCATCAAAACCGACTTTTTCTCATCCAACACTTGTCGTTTTTATGCTCTGACTGTCTATTATTCCTGCGCTCGGAGACTTTAATTTTCCTTGATACTTCCGTAATTTGTTGCGCAATAGTTCGTTTATTTCTTCAAGTGTACCGTCTTTTCCATATAATATATTGACTGCCATTTTGGAAAATCATTGGATAAAAGCCGTCATTGACAGCCTGTTTTTACAAAGTAAAACATGGCATTAATTATTTCTTTCAATGATTGTTTTCGTCTTCTGATTTTTGTTTCCAAAAAATTTTTAATAACTTCGTACTGTTTTTCAGTCAGCTTGGTTTAATAATTTGTTTTGTCCATTGCCTTGTGAGTTATGTGGTTAATAATCACAAAGATACAAAATAAATATCAATCAACCAAGATGAAATTCAATTAATTGTATTATTTTTTTTGTTAAATTTAAACAGTTTCTTAAAATATAACGTATGAATTTCAAATACAAAAACTTTCAAAAAGAGAATGGCAATATTTGCTAAAACTCGCTTGTAAAATAAAATTGTATATCGCTGAAATTGGCTTGCGCCGTTTGTAATGCAAATGCAGTATCGGCAAGATAAACATTGCGCCCGTGCTTGTCGGTTGCCATGTTTGTATGTTTGCGTTTCATAAAATCGGCAAGTTGCATGGCATTGTCGCTTTTTATCCAGCAGGCTTTGTAAAGATTCAACGATTCGTATTTGCATTTTGCTCCGTATTCATGTTCAAGCCTGTATTGAATAACATCAAATTGAAGCATGCCAACGGTTCCGATAATTTTGCGTCCGTTGAATTTACTTGTAAAAAGTTGAGCAACGCCTTCGTCCATCAAATGGTCTATACCTTTTGCAAGTTGTTTGAATTTCATTGGGTCGGCGTTTTCGATATAGCGGAAATTCTCGGGCGAAAAGTTTGGAATACCTTTGAAATTAATCATTTCTCTTTCGGTGAGAGTATCTCCTATTTTGAAATTTCCGGTGTCATGCAAGCCAACAATATCGCCCGGAAATGCAAAATCGACAATTGATTTTTTATCAGCCATAAATGTATTAGGCGATGAAAATTTTAACTGTTTTCCTGACGCGACATGAGTATAAGCCTTGTTTCGTTCAAAAATTCCGGAGCATATTTTCAAAAAAGCAATTCTGTCGCGATGATTTGGATCCATATTTGCGTGAATTTTGAATATAAATCCTGTCATTTTATCTTCAAAAGGATTTATTTCACGCACATCGGTAATTGTTTTTTGCGGATATGGAGCTATTTTTATAAAACAGTCAAGCAATTCATTTATTCCGAAATTATTTACAGCGCTTCCGAAAAACACAGGTGCTACTTTGGCTTGAAGATATTCTGCAACATTAAATTCGGTATAAACGCCATCTAAAAGTTCAATATCATTACGAAGTTTTTCGGCATCATCTCCGATATATTTTTCAAGTTCGGCGGATGACAAATCGGTAAATTCAACGGTTTCAAAATCAAGAGTCTGTTTGTTTTCGGAGTAAAATAAATTCAACTTTCTGTCGAAAAGATTATATACGCCTTTGAAATGACTTCCCATATTTATCGGAAATGCTAAGGGATGAATTTTTATTTGCAACTGTTTTTCGATTTCATCGAGCAAATCAAAAGGGTCCTTACTTTCACGGTCAAGTTTATTGACAAAAACAATCACGGGAGTTTTTCTCATTCGGCAAACGTTCATTAATTTTAATGTTTGCGTTTCAACGCCTTTTGCACCGTCAATTACAATAATTACGCTATCTACGGCAGTCAGCGTACGATAGGTATCTTCGGCAAAATCTTCGTGTCCTGGAGTATCAAGAATATTTATTTTCAAACCATGATATTCGAATTGCATTACAGACGTAGCAACAGAAATACCGCGTTGCCGTTCGATTTCCATAAAATCGGATGTTGCCGTTTTGAGGATTTTGTTTGAACGTACAGCGCCGGCAGTATGAATAGCTCCGCCAAAAAGCAGAAGTTTTTCGGTTAATGTTGTTTTTCCCGCATCGGGATGCGCTATTACTGCAAAAGTGCGGCGACGTTTAATCTCTGACTGTAAATCCATTTTTTTATTTTGAGCGCAAAAATAACATTAAATTTTTAGATTGAGTGCAAACGAATAAATGTACGGCAAAATTTACAGAAGAATCAAGACCTTTGAAAAGCGTTAAAATAATTTGATTTATTGAAAATATTTTTAATTTTTTGTTCCGGCTGGTTTTAAAACAGGTTTTTGATTGTTTATTGTACATTTTAACTGTGTGTCAAACATTATGGTTTAATTTTGAATATTTTTACTATTTTGCAAAATAATAAAAATTTTAATAAAGCCCAATTTTAATTTTATAATAGGCGCATTTAGTAAGACTGTTTCGGTTATTATTTTCTAATTTGATATTACACAGCCTGTTATTCAGTTTAGACGAAACATTTTCTTATTTTTATTTATCGCATCTATTCTACCTCATAAAAACAATTTTATATAAATTAACAAACATTTTTTTACAAAAAGAACTGTATTTTAAATATTTTTTGTACCTTTGCAGCCAAATTAACTCATAAATCAAAATAAGGTATGAAAAGAACAACAGCATTAATATTTTTACTGCTTGCCTGCATTATTATGTTGGTGCATGCCTTTGTACCCCATTGCGATTATGACCAAACATCAATAACTGTATCCTTATCGGTTATTCATCCTGAAAATGACAGTAATTGTTGCTCGTGCGAAAATTATCATCATTCGCATGACATTGATGCAGAATGTTTATTAACTCAAATTTATGTAAAAAACGGAAATGAGAACAGAATTACATTGCCTGTAGATTTTATTTTACTGTCTTATCCGTTTATTCATGTCAATAATTCTGTTTCGACAATAAATACGGAATCGTTATCATTTCAATATAAACCCTATTTATTATCATATTATAGCGTTTTTATCCTTCCTGCAACAGGATTAAGAGCGCCGCCTGTTTGCTGATTTTTAAAAAAATCTTAATTATTTAAACACATTTCTTTCGAAATTTAATTTTCGAAATATTATTTATTTATAACAAAAATCAGTAAACAATACAAATATGAAATTATATAAATTAACAGCAACTCTGCTATTTACATCAATTATACTTTCAGGTTGCACAAACAGTAAAAATAGTGAGATACACGAAGATGATGAACAAATCAATCCGGATGCAGTAGTTTTCACTAAAAATCAACAGCAAAAAACAGATTTTGCGGTAGAAAATGTCGGTATCGAACCTTTTTATACAATAATACGAACTGCGGCACAGGTTTTACCTTCGCAGGGAGATGAAAAAATAATTACAGCCAAAGCCGGCGGAACAGTTGTTTTTTCGGCAGATTTTGCTGTTGCGGGCAAAGCCGTAAAAGCAGGACAATACTTGTTTTCAATAGAAAGCGGCGGTTTGGCGGATAATAATTTCAGCATACGTTATGCCGAAGCCGAAAACGAATACAACAGAGCAAAAAAAGAGTATGAACGAAAACTTGACTTGGAAAAAGACAAAATTGTTTCAAAGCAGGATTTAATCAAGGCTCAAACAGAATATAAAAATGCGGAAAGCGTTTATAATAATTTGCACAAAAATTTTTCAAATGGAAAACAAATAATAACGTCTCCCATTTCAGGATTTATAACAAAAATGCAGGTACGTAACGGCGAATATGTAGAAACTGGACAGCCCGTTTTGATTATTTCACAAAACAGCGATTTGTTTATAAAAGCGGAATTGTCTCCAAAATATTTTTCTTCACTTAGCGGAATAACATCGGCAAATATTCATGTAATGAACACAAACAAGGTTTATTCGCTTGAAGATCTGAACGGAAAAGTGCTGTCATTCGGCAAATCAGCCGATGTCAACAATCCGCTTATTCCTGTTATATTTCAGGTAAACAACAACATAGGACTGTTGTCGGGAAGCATTGTAGAATTATATATAAAAATGCAAACAGACAGGCAGACAATAATTGTTCCAAATGAAGCTATAATAGAAGAAATGGGAAATTATTTTGTTTTTGTCGAATTGACTCCTGAAACTTTTGAAAAACGTGCAGTCATCAAAGGAACAACAGACGGTTTGCGCAGCGAAATTAATAAAGGTTTGTCGGCAGGAGAAAGAATAGTGAGCAAAGGCGCTATATTAATAAAACTTGCGCAATCGTCCGAAAAATTGGATATTCATTCGGGACATTCGCATTAAAATAAGGAGAAAAATCATGTTGAATAAAATAATAAAATTTTCTCTCAACAATAAATTGTTTGTATTGCTTGGAGCCTTACTGCTTATTGTCGGAGGCGTATATACCGCAGAAAAAACAGATATAGACGTGTTTCCCGATTTAACGGCGCCAACAGTTGTTATAATGACGGATGCACGCGGAATGTCGGCTGAAGAAGTAGAGCGTTTGGTAACATTTCATATAGAAACAGCAGTAAACGGCGCAACCAATGTTCGCCGCGTACGTTCGACATCTTCACAGGGATACTCGTTTGTCTGGGTAGAATTTGACTGGGGAATGGATATTTTCAAAGCCCGTCAGATTATAAGCGAAAAAATGGTAACTCTCAGCGATGCTTTACCTGCAGGAATTATTCCTGTTTTGGCGCCACAGTCAAGCGTAATGGGCGAAATTCTGTTTATCGGATTGCAGGCTGATTCTACTTCATTAATGGAACTTCGCACATTAGCCGAATGGATTGTAAAACCGGCAATTCTGGCTACAGGCGGCGTATCGCAGGTAACTATTATCGGCGGCGATTACAAGCAATATCAATTGCTTGCCGACCCGCAGCTGATGGATTTTTATGGCTTAACTATGAATGATTTAGCCGAAACGGGAAGTACTTTAAGTTCAAATTCTATTGGCGGAATCGTTCGTGATTTCGGTAACGAATACGCTTTGCGCGGAATATCGCGTACTAATGATTTGGAAGAGTTGGGCAACACTTACATTAAAACCGTAAATGGAAGCCCTGTTGTTGTTTCGGATGTTGCAACATTGTTGATAAACAGCGGAATAAAAATGGGTTACGCCTCTCAAAACGCCAAACCTGCGGTAATATTGTCCGTGTCGAAACAGCCTAATATCAATACGCTGAATGTAACAAAAAACATAGAACGCAATTTGTCTGAAATACAAAAATCTTTTCCCGCCGATGTAAAAATGGATACCAAAATTTTTAGACAGGCAGATTTTATTGAGGCATCTGTTAACAATGTAGGACAGGCATTAATGGAAGGCGCTTTGTTTGTTGTAATAATTTTGTTTCTTTTTTTGGGAAGTTTTCGTACAACAGTTATTTCGGTAATAGCAATTCCCTTGTCTCTGCTGGGAACGGTTATTGCACTTTATTTACTGGAAATGAATATTAATACAATGACTTTGGGAGGAATGTGTCTTGCCATAGGTTCGCTGGTAGATGATGCAATTATTGATGTTGAAAACGTATATAAAAGATTACGGCAAAATAATCAACAACCGAAAGAAGAACGCCGCTCATCTTTTACAGTTGTGTTTGAAGCATCAAAAGAAATAAGATCATCGGTTATAAGTGCAACATTTATTATAATTATTGCCTTTATTCCCCTGTTTTTTCTTTCGGGAATGGAAGGCAGAATGTTGAAACCGCTTGGAATAACATATATAATATCGCTTTTCATGTCGTTAATTGTTGCAATGACAATAACGCCGTTATTATGCAAGTTAATGTTGTCCAACGAAAAATATCTTTGCAAAAAAGAAAAAGACAGCTGGTTTGCAACAAAATTATTGAATTTGTATAAAAAATCATTACAGTGGGTTTTCAATCGCGCAAAAATAATTCTATATACATCCATCAGCGCTTTTGTTATTGCCGTTGCCTTGTTTTTTACAATGGGACAAAGTTTTTTGCCCGAATTTAACGAAGGAGCGCTTACAATTTCGGCTGTAACCAAGCCGGGAATTTCGCTTGAAGAAAACAATAAACTTGGAAATATTATCGAATCGGAATTAATGAAAATCCCCGAAATAACAAGCACGGCGCGACGTACGGGCAGAGGCGAACTTGACGAACATTCGCAGGCAACCAACAGTTCCGAAGTAGATGTTAATTTCAAACTGAAAAACAGAACGCAAGCCGAATTTATGGCTGACGTCAGACAAACGCTTGCCGATATTCCGGGAGTTGCATCCACAATAGGTCAGCCTTTGGGACACCGTATCGACCACATGCTGTCGGGAACGCGTGCAAATATCGCAATAAAACTGTTTGGCTCCGATTTGGGAAGTCTTTTCAGAACCGGAAATCAAATAAAAAATGCTATTGCCGGTATCGACGGCTTGGTGGATGTTGCCGTTGAACAGCAAACAGAAACGCCGCAATTACAGATAAGAGCCAACAGAGTCATGCTTGCCCGCTACGGAATTACAATAGAAAATTTTAACAGATTTATAGAACTGGCTTTTTCGGGAGAAAAATTGGGAGATATTTATGAAGGACAAAGAAGTTTTGATTTAATATTAAGACTGAATAACAAATATACCGAAAATATCGAAGATATAAAGTCAGCATTGATTGGTACCGGTTCAGGCAGGAAAGTACCTTTGGAAGAAGTTGCAGAAATTGTTTCGACAGGCGGTCCCAATTCCATAAGTCGCGAAAACGTGCAGCGCAGGATTGTTGTTTCGGCAAATGTTTCGGGACGCGCTTTGAAAAGCGTGGTTGATGACATTAAATCAACCATCAACAACGAAATCAAATTGCCCGAAGGCTATCGCATTGAATACGGAGGACAATTTGAAAATGCAAAAAATGCTTCGCAAACATTACTTATTACATCATTATTGGCTATTTGTGTTATTTTTCTCCTGCTTTACGGAGAATTTAAAAATCTTACCTTATCGGCAATAGTGCTGGTTAATCTTCCGCTGGCATTAATAGGCGGAATATTTGCAATATTTTTTACATCCAACGTTGTAAGTATTCCATCCATAATAGGATTTATAACTCTGTTCGGCATTGCCACGCGCAACGGTATTCTGCTTATTTCAAACTATCAAAATGCAAAACAGAACAGCAATACTTTGCGCGAAACGATAATAAACAGTTCGCTCGACCGATTAAATCCCATACTGATGACAGCATTGACGGCAGCGCTGGCATTGATTCCTCTTGTATTTAACGGAGAAAAACCCGGCAACGAAATACAAAGTCCGATGGCTATAGTTGTATTGGGCGGATTGCTTACATCAACTTTGCTGAATATATATATTGTACCTGTTGTGTATGAATTATTACAAAAGAAAAAACAAAGCAATGAAAAAATTAATTATTAACATATTATTATTTACCGGTGTTTATTCGGCTCCGGCGCAAAACGAATACGAACAAGTGTTGCTGCAAATAGAAACAAACAACGCAACATTAAATACACTGCGCCTTGAAGCGGAAGCAAAAAAAATGAATAACCGAACCGGAATTTATTTATCCGGTCCCGAAATAGAATTTAACTGGTTATGGGGAAATCCCGCAGAAACAGGAAATCGCAAAGATATAAGCATAAAACAGTCTTTCGATTTTCCGACTGTATATATCAGTAAAAATAAAATTTCAAAACTGGAAAATTCAAACATCGAACTCGAATATAAATCGCAACGAATTGATTTGCTGCTTGCTGTCAAACAAATTTGCATACGGCTGATTTATTATAAAATGCTTGCAAAAGAATACGAATACCGGTTGCAGAATGCAAAAGAAATAGCCGCCGCTTACAAAATGAAATTAGATAAGGGCGAAACCAATGCTATCGAAAACAATAAAGCGCAATTATATTTGAACAGTATTGAGAATGAAATTAAAAATATGGAAACTGAACAAAATTCTCTTTTTTCGGAATTGACGCAATTGAACGGAGGAAAAGAAATTTTATTTTCCGTCGAGAAATTTTCCGATAAACAACTGCCCCTTAATTTTGAACAGTGGTATGCTCAAGCCGAAGCAAAAAATCCGCTGCTTCAATATATAAAAGGACAAATAACAATTAACAGGCAGCAAATTCAACTGAACAAATCGCTTGCACTTCCGAAATTCACAGCGGGATATATGCGCGAGCAGGTTGCAGGACAGCGATTTGAAGGGATAAGTGTAGGAATATCAATTCCGCTTTGGGAAAATAAAAATCGCGTGAAGCAGGCAAAAATGCAAATGAAAGCATCAACCGCAAATTTTGACGACAAACAAGTGCAATTTTACAGTTATCTCCAAAACCTGTATTCCAAAGCCTTCAATTTACAGCAAACATTGCAAAAATATAAAAAATCCCTGTCGGAATATAATAACGAACGATTGTTGAAAAAAGCGCTGGATGCCGGCGAAATTTCACTGCTGGATTATTTGCTGGAATCTCAGTATTATTACGAACTGTTTAATAAAATGCTGGAAACTGAACGTGATTATGAATTAACCGCGGCAAAACTTTCAGCAGTAGAATTGTAATGATTGTCTATTGCCGGCAGGAAGCATATTTGTTGTTGGCAAGGTGCCTATAAAACAGGAGAAAAATCGGCAATACAAAATCAGACAGATTTGCCTGATGCAATATTTTTCTCCTGATATATTTAAAACCTCTGTGCTGTTATGTGTAAAATTTCGCAAATAACGCAGAGGTTTTATATTTATTCATCGCAAATGCTTAATAAATTGAATTTTGAGAAAGTGAAATAACGCCTCTTACAAAGAATAATTAAAAACAGATAAAAAACGATAGTACAATGCGTTATCATTTTTTTATTGATATATATTTATTGGAATTTATGCTTGTATATTGTTTTTTTATTGTATATTTGCAACAGATTTGCGACACGACACATCAAGGACAATGTGCGACGTAAATATACTTATATATACGAATAAATATCTATTGTATGGGATTAGTAAATTGAAAATACCGAAAAACTGTGAATGTTGCGGCAAGCAATTTGAAGCAAAAACCGAGCCACACGCTTTTGTTCCAGATCTTGCACTAACAAAGCCGACAATGCAAGAAATAAAGCAGAACGAAAAGAAGTAAGGCAACAGGAACTTATTGTCAAAATACCGAGCAACCGCCCCTATATTTCCATTGCCGAAGCCGTTTTACTTTTTGGCATTTCGCGAGATACTATTTACCGTCTTGTGCGTTTGGGCAAAATTCCTGCAATCAATTTAGGCGAGCGGCTTACAAGAATAAGCTGTGCGCATATTGAAACAATGTTTGCACCGTTGGAAGTTCTACCAACCGCCCCCGAAATTCAACCTGAAAAAATGACCTATTCGCAAGCCGAATGTTACACAATCGGCGAAATCACAGAAAAGTTTGGCGTTTCGCCCTCAACTGTCAGTAACGCCATTCGTCGAAATTCTATCCCCAAAAAACAGGTCGGAAAATTCGTGTATGTACCCAAAGAAGAAATCGACAAAATTTTTGCAAGTAAAAAATAATCATATATGAAACAGTTAAACCGCACCAAAGTAACCGTCAGGATACGACAAGCCGCTTTTCGCAACGAGTGGTATTTAAATATAGAAAGTTATCAGGTATTTGTGCAGGGAAAGAACAAGCCGCAGCGCATAGTTGAATCGTTAAACCGCACTGTTACAAGTATTGTTTGGGATAAGAAACGCACCGCTCGCACAACTGAAACGTCAAAATCATTCAAACCCAAAAGAGATGAAAACGGCGTGATAGTATGCAAAACTGAAATAGACCAACAGGCGTGTTTGTATGCTGATGGCGTTCGCAAACTCCGCCAACGCGAATATGACAACGCCGATTTGTACAGCGATACCGAAACCGCCCAAGCCGAACAAAAAGAGCGTTCAGGGCAAAATTTCATTGAATACTTTGATGCGGCGGCGAAGAAACGCCACGCCAAAAGTTCCGAATCTATTATTGTGAATTGGAAACGCACCCTTGAATTGGTAAAACTTTTTGCAGGCGATACGCTGCCATTTTCTCAAATAGATAATCGTATGGCAGAAGAATTTAAGCGTTTCCTGTTATCAGCGCCATGCGGCGGTAATAAAAACGGAATTATTTCACACAACACTGCAGCAACTTACTTTTCCATTTTCAAATCTGCATTAAAACAAGCATTTATTGACGGATATTTGCCGCTTTTTTTATCCGCAAAAATCAAAGGCATACAAGAGCAGGAAAATTCCGATTAAGCGAGAGAAAAGGAAACTTGTTTCCTTTTCCGAGCGTGAGGAATTTATGTAAACCCGCCGCGAGTTTCTCACGGTCGAAGAATTAAACACCCTTGCCGCCACGCCTTGCGAACGCTCCGAACTCAAAAACGCCGCCCTGTTCTCTGCGCTCACAGGCTTGCGGCACTGCGACATTCAAAAAATGCGATGGAAAGAAATACAGATTGACGGCGACCAAACCCGCCTAAATTTCACGCAGCAGAAAACAAAAGGCGTTGAATATATGCCAATTTCATCGCAGGCGTTGGCGCTTTGCGGCGAGCCGCAAAAGCCCAATCAACTTGTTTTTGAAAGTTGCGTTTAAGCGAGAGCAAAACCGAACTTGTTCGAGTTTTGCCGAGCGTAGCAACTTGGGCGTTAGCCAACATT
>JAISOH010000072.1 GCA_031275825.1 Prevotellaceae bacterium
GTCTCCAAATGAGACTTTTCTTCTTCAGACAGTGTTACTTTGTACTTTTTCATTGCTGTTTTTTTGAATGCAAAGATACAACATTTTTAAGACTTTCTAAATATGACACGACACTACTTCTTGTTTTAAGTCTATATTCGGTTTATTCAGACTGTTTTAGCCTGTTCTTATTTTAAGTCCGGCGTCGGCAAATACGGACTTTTGTCCTCAAATTTCAATTTCAAATACGCACATAAAAAAAGCGCGGACAAACTCTAACATATATCCGTACTTGAGGTTCTAGACTACCTAAACGACCAAATAAATTGAGTAAAGCCCACGCCGGGTACAGCGTGAGCGTCATCGCATTACTCTTGGTCGTTTCGAAATTGTCTAGATTTCAAGTACCGAAGTGTAAGCTAAACGCTTTTTCCAATAAAAACTTAAAATGTGCGTATTGTTTGCCTGTTTTTTAATTCATAAGCATTCAACATTTACATTATGAATGCAAAGGTATAATAATAATTAACAAAAACAAAAAAATCGAAACTTTTTAAATTGCAATTTGCTGTTATCTCAAAAAATATCTAATTTTGCAAATTGTTTATAATATTATAGACAGAATATATTGATTTGATTATAACCTTATTATGACAACAGACATACAACAAGTTAAGCAGCGTTTCGGAATAATCGGCAATAATCCCGAACTCAACAGAGCACTGGATATTGCCTGTCAGGTTGCTCCTACGGATTTGTCGGTGCTTATTACAGGAGAAAGCGGCGTCGGCAAGGAATTTTTTCCACAGGTAATACATAATTTGAGTTTGCGTAAACACAACAGATATATTGCTGTAAACTGCGGAGCAATTCCCGAAGGAACAATAGATTCCGAACTTTTCGGACACGAAAAAGGCTCGTTTACCGATGCAAAAGAAACCCGTAAAGGTTATTTTGAAGTTGCCGACAACGGAACTATTTTTCTTGACGAAGTTGCCGAATTGCCGTTATCAACGCAAGTAAGACTGTTGCGCGTTCTTGAATCGGGCGAATTTATGAAAGTAGGTTCATCGGCTGTTCAAAAAACAAACGTAAGAGTAATTGCCGCAACAAATGTAAATTTATCTCATGCCATACAAAACGGACGTTTTCGCGAAGACTTGTATTATCGTTTGAACACTATTCCCATAAATATTCCTCCTCTGCGCGAACGCAAGGATGACATATATCTGCTATTCAGAAAATTTGCCGCCGATTTTGCTGAAAAATACAGAATGCCGGTCATTTCGCTGACCGCCGAAGCCCGTGCGCTGCTTGAAAATTACGACTGGCGAGGAAACATAAGACAATTGAAAAATATTACCGAACAACTGTCAATAATTGAAGAATCGCGTGAAATTGACGAAAATACATTGAGTAATTACTTGCCGAATCAATCTTCGGCTTTGCCCGTGATTTACGGAAAAGGCAACAACAGCAATTCGTTTGACACTGAACGCGAAATTCTTTACAAAATACTGTTTGAAATGAAAGCCGACATGAGCGAACTGAAAAAAGTGGTTCACGATTTGAGCCTTGGACGTACGGCAACATATTATCCTACCGAAGTTAAAAACGATTTTACCCAAACAAATATCGTAACTTCGGCAAATCCCGCATCGATAAATATCACGGCAAAACACAAAAATATTACCGAAACCGAAGAAATTGTAGATGAATCGCTTTCGATTGATGAAAAAGAAATAGAACTTATACGTAAAGCTCTCGAAAAATATAACGGTAAACGAAAACAGGCGGCAAATGAACTCGGAATATCGGAACGTACGCTTTACAGAAAAATAAAAGAACATAATATTTAAATCGTAAAATGAAAAAAAATCAAATCAAAATATACCTTTCGCCGGTTTTATTTGCATGTATAATGACAACTTCATGCGGAATTTATTCGTTTACGGGAGCATCTTACGGAGCGGCAAAAACGGTGAGCATAGATTATTTTCAAAATATTGCGCCAATAGTAATACCCATGCTCGGTACCACATTTAACGAAGCATTGAGAGAAAAATTTGTAAAACAGACACCTTTGACTCTTGTTACAAAAGATGCCGACCTTGAATTTGAAGGCGAAATTCGCGACTATTCGGTAAGTTCGATAGCAGTAACAGCCGACGAAATTGCTTCACAAAACCGGCTGACAATTAAAGTACACGTGAAATTTACAAACAAACTTGATGAAAAATGGAGTTTTGACAAGGATTTTTCGGCTTACGAAGATTTTGAAAGCTCGCAAAGCTTGAACAGCGTTCAGGATGACCTTATAAAAACCATAGTTGATAAACTTATTGAAGATATTTTTAACTCATCTGTCGCAAACTGGTAAAATTTATGAACGCATCAAATTTAATATCAATAATGAACATGGAATACAAACCATCCGAAAAATGTTTGCAGACATTGCAAAATATGATTGCCGACAATCCATGGTTTTCCATAGGACGTCAATTACTGGCAAAAGAAATTCAGCGACTCGAAAAACCTGATTTTGAAAATTATTTGAGCATGGCGGCAATTTACAGTTTAAACCGTGAATTTTTATACAACAGATTGTTTGATTCAACTCAAATTATTAAAAATAATATTGAATTACAGAATTTTAACATTGAAGAATATCCATCTGACGAAAAAGTCGAAATAGAAAAACAGGCTATATTTGACTATCCCGTAGCCGATTATTTTGCAAATCAAACCATCGCAGTAAATGAAACAACCGACGATATAGTTGATAAATTTTTAGCATCATCGCAAAAAATATCAATAGAACATAAAGATGAAAAACACGAAGATGGCGAAATAATCGAAAACATAGATACAGAACCGATTACGGAATATGATTTTGTAACCGAGACTTTAGCAAAAATATATGCCGAACAGGGTTACATTTCAAAGGCAATTGAAGTTTATGAAAAATTAAGTTTGCAAGATTCAAAAAAAAGTGTTTACTTTGCAGCCCTTATTGAAAATTTAAGGAAAAGAAATTAAAAATAAATATACGATGTTTTACACAATACTCATTGTTTTAGCAACAATTGTCAGCATTCTGTTAGTATTTACAGTGCTGATTCAAAACTCAAAAGGCGGCGGGCTTGCCGCAAATTTCGCTTCGGGAAATCAAATTTTCGGAGTGCGTCAAACTGCTGATACACTCGAAAAAGCAACATGGTATTTATCAATCACTCTCGGTTTGATTTGCATTATTGCAACGCTTAATCCGCCGTCCTCAGAAAGAGGAGTCATAAACACAAGAACCGAATCTGTTATTCAGCAAAATGTAATGCAAAATCCCGCAGCCCAACCCGAATTTGGAATAGAACAAACACAACCCGAAGAACAGCAAAATGCGCAACAAACCCAACAGCAGGAACAAACACAGTTGCAGGATAATGCAACCGAGTAAATAGATTTTTTTATACATTATTTTTATGAAATACCGATACTTTTATGTATCGGTATTTTTTTTAATTCGCAGAAACAAACCCGTATATCCACAGTATGCAAAATAAAAACAAAATATTTTGATTATACTTACTATTATTTCGCAAAAAATTGTACTTTTGTAAACTTAAATCATCAAATATGTTAAGACTATGAAAAGAACAGTAATTTTATTGATAGCAATATTGTTTTTGCAGCCTGTTTCGGCTCATGATTTTTCGCGAAAATTTGGCAAGATAACCAAAGACGAACTTGAAATGACGGCATACGACCATGCGCCTGATGCCGAAGCGGTTATTTTATACGAAACTGTTGATATATATTACAATGTTTTTAAATCTATCAATATTGTTTACGAATATAAAATAAAAATCAAAGTATTGAAAAAAGAAGGAACAGCGTGGGGCGATGGCGAAATTATTTTGTACAACAGAGGCTCGGCTGACGAATTTTTGTCGGGACTGGATGCATCATCATATAACCTTGCAGATGGAAAAATTGTAGAAAGCAAATTAAAAAAAGATTATATTTTCAAGGAAAAAATAGATGAAAAACGTACGCGCGTAAAATTTTCAATACCTGAAGTACAGGCAGGTTCGGTGATTGAATACAGATATAAAATCACATCAGATTATATTTATTCGATTCCCGATTTAAATGTGCAACATTCGATACCTGTAATGTACAGCAAATTCAATGTTACGGTTCCCGAATATTTCAAATTCGATTTGAACGTTAAAGGTTATTACAGATTAAATATACAGCGTGAATCCGGAAGTTATAATTCGGGAGGAATTTTTTTTAACACAAGTATCGTTTCATGTGAAGCCGAACATGTTCCCGCATTAAAAGACGATTCATATATATGGCATCTCGATGATTTTAGAACAAAAGTTGAATTTGAACTTTCGGCAATCGCAATTCCGGGACAGATTATAAAGTCATACTCAAATACATGGAAAGCGGTGAATGAAACTCTTGATAAATCTGATTTCAGTTCCGGTTTGAAAACATCATATCCTTTCAAAAAAGAAGTAGCAGCAATAAAAGAATCCACTGTTAGCGACAAAGAAAAAATAAGAAATATATTAAAACTCGTACAGTCGAAAATGAAATACAACGGCAAATATTCTTTACTGTCAAACAGTCCGCGTCAAGCGGCGGAAAAAGGCACAGGTTCAAGCGCCGATATTAATTTTGTATTACATTCGGCTTTGCGCGATGCCGGTTTTGATGTTGTTCCAGTTTTATTAAATCCACGCAGTTACGGACGCTTGCCTCTGGCTAAACCGACAATAGACAAAATAAATACTTTCATTGTTCGAGTAACATTAAACGATGAATATTTATATCTGGATGGCACAAACATTCATTCCGATATTAATGTGTTACCTCCAAATTTACTTGTTGACAGAGCAAGAATCTATAAAATAAACGATGAAAGCGGATGGGTTAATCTGACAAACATTTCAGAAAGCACATTGTCAATATATGTTAGAGGAAATATCAGCGACAAAGATGAACTTTCGGGAACCGTACACAGGATATATACAAATCAGGCTGCATATTCTTTTGCAAATAAATATGAGAACTATAATACAAAAGAAGAATATATTGAAGCAATAGAAAAAGAATTTTCGATAACAGTAAATAATATTGAAGTCAAAGGTCTCGATTCGACAGTTATAACCGAAATTATTTCATTTACATCAACATTAAATTCTACCGGCGAGTACATTTATTTGAATTCTACCGTTTTTCCTTTCATGTCTGAAAATAAATTAAAGCAGCAGGAAAGAATTTTACCCGTAGAATTTAATCATCAGATAAAGTATAATATAACTTGCGGAATTATTCTTCCGCCAAATTATGCTTTAGAAGAAAAACCGGAAAACATTAACCTGTCGGCTTGCGAAAACGGCGTGAAATATACGTATATATCGCAGGCAACATTTAATAGTGTGCAGATGAAATTTTCTTATGCTGTTGACAGACTGATTTTTGCCACGCATGAATATAAAGATTTAAGCGCTTTTTATGGAATGCTGACACAAATGAGCAACAGTCAGATTGTAATTAAAAAAAATTAATAAAATGAAAAACAACTTTTTAATTGTAACTGTATTTTTATTTGCATCCATAAATGTTCCGGCGCAAAATTATGCAGCAGACAATATTCCCGAAGATTTGAAAAAAAACAGTAACGCAGTTGTTCGTTACAGTTATACGGAATTTGTTTACAACGATATAAAATCGGCGACAGAAAAAAATATTTATGTAATAACAATATTAAACAGACAGGGAGACGATTTGTCCGAATTTGTTTGCTATGGCGACAAATTCCGAAATCTGAAAAGTTTTTCGGGCGAAATTTATGACAGAGATGGAAAATTAATACGCAAAATAAAACGGTCGGAAATTAAAGAAACCGAATATTCCAAACATTTGGCATCCGACAGCAAATATTATTTTCTGTCGCCGCAAACTTCCTACTATCCATACACAATAAAATATGAATATGAAACAGAATGGAAAAACGGCATTTTATCTTTTCCTGTATTTTCGCCCGTTTCAACATATAATGTTTCATTAGAAAGAGCAGTATATAAGTTGTCGCTTCCGAAAAACTGCGAATATTTATCAAAAAATCTGAATACCGATATAAAACCGATTATCAGCAACAGCGGAGCATCTGATATTTGCGAATGGACGCTTGATAATTTTGCTGCAATCAAATCCGAACCTTTTTCGCCGCCGGCAAGCGAAATTTTTCCATTGATATATCTTACCCCAAGCAATTTTTACTACGACAATACAACAGGAAATCAAAACGGTTGGGAAAATTACGGAAAATGGCAGTGGTCGCTGTTGCAGGGCAGAGATTTGTTGCCATCCGAATTGAAACAGAAAATATCGGATATTACAAAAGGATTGACAGATCGCGAAAAAGTGAAAGCGCTTTACGATTATCTCGGCAAACATACGCGATATGTAAGTATCCAGCTTGGAATAGGCGGTTTGCAGCCAATGACTGCCGAAGAAGTTTACAGAAACAAATTCGGCGATTGCAAAGCGCTTTCAAATTTTATGAAAGCAATGCTGCAAGAATGTGGAATAGAATCTTATTATACCGAAATAAGCGTTAAAAACAAACGAATATTTAAAGATTACGCATCAGCATTGCAAACAAATCATGTGATACTTCAAGTTCCTCTCGAAAACGAAACTGTCTGGCTTGAATGTACAAATCCCGAAATTCCTTTCGGATACGTTCACGAAGATATTGCAGGACACGATGCATTGGTTTATAAAAACGGAACTGCACATTTTGTTACGCTTCCTCAAAATCCGGATTCGCTGAACCTGATGAAACAAAATATTACAGTCAATATCAGCGATGATGGTTTTGCCGGCGTTCATGTCGACAAACATTATGAATTACAGCAATATGAAAGTATTGCAAGTATTGTAAAACTTGAAGAAAAAGACAAAATAAACCGTTTGCAGAAAATGATTGACTTACCTCTTTCAACAATAAAGAATTTAAAAATTAACGAATATAAAAATTCCACACCTGTTATACATATTGACTTTGATGTTGATGTTCACAAATACGGAAATATTTCGGGAAGCAGATTTTTTATTCCTGTAAATCCATTCAATAAAAATTCGTTCAAGCCTGACAAAGAACGCAATATGGATATATCAATAACACGCGGTTATAAAGATATTGATACGATAATTGTAAATTTTCCGGCAGCCATGACTGTTGAAGCAATGCCCAAACCAATATCCGAAAAATCGGATTTTGGCGAATGCATTTTTGATATAAAATACGAAAAAGGAAAAATCCAAATTATTCAAATTTTCTTTTTGCGTTCGGGAAATTATCCCAAAGAAAAATACGAAGAATTTTTAACCTTTATGAAAAACATTTCAAAAATCGAAAGTTCAAAAATAGTTCTTAAAAGGCAGTGATATAATTTATTGCGTGGTTGATATTGCTAACATGACATTTTGCCGTATGTAAATAAATAAATTTACAAGCAAATTTAAACATTTTATTAATAATTTTAAAAACCTAAAATAATATTGTATGATATTAATTATAAGCAATATGAACATCCGACAAATGTCAGATTTTCGATTTTGGCAAAAAAATTTTTTTGAACATTATTTTTTTTGTTTTTACTTTGTAGAAAAATTTGCTCCGAAATTTAATGAATGGGAGTTAAAATATTTATAAAAACAAACAAAAAGGTTCTTTTTGCTTTATGAAAACAACAAAGAACCTGCAAAAAATACTCTTAATGCAAGAAAATTTAGTAATAGTAGAATCGCCCGCAAAAGCAAAAACAATAGAAAAACTGCTGGGTAAAAATTATTTGGTAACATCAAGCTACGGACATATTCGCGATTTGGTAAAAAAAGGACTTGGCGTTGATGTAAACAATAATTTCAAGCCCGAATATATTATACCAACCGACAAAAAGAAACTTGTTGACGAACTGAAAAAATTGTCGAAACAGGCAAAAATGATATGGCTTGCATCCGACGAAGACCGCGAAGGCGAAGCAATAGCGTGGCATTTGCAAAACGTGCTGAAACTTGATGATAAAAATACAAAACGCATCACATTCAACGAAATTACAAAAGATGCAATATCCAAAGCAATACAAAATCCGCGAAAAGTAGATTTGAATCTCGTAAATGCACAGCAGGCTAGACGAATACTCGACAGACTTGTAGGATTTGAACTTTCGCCCGTTTTATGGAAAAAAATAAAATCGGCGCTGTCGGCAGGGCGAGTACAGTCGGTTGCCGTACGCCTTGTTGTAGAACGCGAACGCGAAATAATGGATTTCAAAACCGAAACATCATACAAAGTTTCGGCAATCTTTGATTCTGTAAACAAAGATGAAAAATTTCGATTGAAAGCAAATCTCACATCGGATTTCAAAACCGAAAAGGAAGCAAACATCTTTCTGGAAAAATGTAAAAGTGCAATATTTACGGTTGAAAATACAAATAAAAAACCTGTAAAAAAATCGCCTGCCGCCCCGTTTACAACATCAACGCTGCAACAGGAAGCAAGCCGAAAGTTCAGATTTTCGGTAGCGCAAACAATGAATATTGCGCAACATTTATACGAACGCGGACTTATAACTTACATGCGTACCGATTCAACAAATCTATCAACTCTGGCGCTGGGAGCGGCAAAACAGGCAATAAAAAATATTTTCGGTGAAAAATATGTGAAAACACGTCAGTATAAAACCAAATCAAAATCGGCTCAGGAAGCGCACGAAGCAATTCGTCCCACATATTTACAAAATACTGAAATTGAAGGCAGCGCACAGGAAAAAAAATTGTACGATTTGATTTGGAAACGCACTGTAGCATCGCAAATGGCAGATGCCGAACTCGAAAAAACAATAATAAACATCAATATATCAAATGACAGTGAAAAATTTCAGGCAACAGGCGAGATAATAACATTTGATGGATTTTTGAAAGTTTATATGGAATCAAACGATGATGACAGCGAAAATCCTGAAACATCGGGATTGTTGCCGGCGCTTACAGCCGGACAAATACTGGCACGCAAAGAAATTACGGCAATACAGCGTTTTTCACAACATCCGCCGCGATATACGGAAGCAAGTCTGGTGAAAAAATTGGAAGAATTGGGAATAGGTCGTCCATCAACTTACGCTCCTACAATTTCGACAATCATAACTCGCGAATACGTAACAAAAGAAGACAGACCCGGAACAGAACGCAACTATACCAAACTTACGCTGAAATTAAACGATATAAAATCGGAAAACCTGAAAGAAACTGTCGGCATTGAAAAATCAAAATTTTTTCCTACCGACATAGGAATTTTAGTTAATGATTTTCTTACCGAAAATTTTCCGACAATTCTGAATTATCAGTTTACGGCAAAAATTGAGGAATATTTTGATAAAATCGCCGATGGAAAATTAGACTGGATTGCAATGCTTGACAGCTTTTACAAACCATTTCACAAAAAAGTTGACGATTCTCTCGAAAATTCGCAAACTGCAAATGCCGAACGCATTTTAGGTATTGATGCCAAAAGCGGAAAGCAGGTTTCGGCGCGCATGGCGCGATTTGGTCCAATTGTACAACTTGGCGAAAACGACGACCCTGAAAAGAAATTTTCGAGCCTGAAAAAAGGACAACTCATAGAAACGCTTACCATAGACGAAGCACTTAAATTATTTGAACTTCCACGCAACTTAGGTGAATACGAAGGAAAAGAAGTTATTGCATCAGCAGGCCGTTTTGGACCTTATGTTCTCCACGACTCGAAATTCATTTCAATGAAAAAAAATATTGACGACCCGTACTCCATAACCATAGAACGGGCAATAGAACTTATAGAAGAAAAACGAAAAAAAGACAACGAAAAAAACATAGCGAAATTCGGAGATATAGAAGTATTGAACGGATTTTACGGTCCTTATATTGCATACGATGGGAAAAACTATAAAATACCCAAAAATCAAGACCCTAAAACGCTTACCAGAGATGACTGTATGGCATTGATAGAATCACAAAAAAATAAAGAACCAAAAACAAAGACAAAAAAAACGGCAACAAAAAAATAATTTTCACATTTTCAACAAAATACACAAACAAACCTTGCAGTTAATTATAATATGTAAAAATAAATGAAGAAATCTGATAATAAAGACAATGCGATTAAAATCATCAATAAAAAAGATGAATCATCACAAATCGGCAGTATTATTACGTTTTCCGATAACGATAATTTTTTTTCGACCAAAACAAAAAAACACTTTACAGCCGCAATAATAGGAATTACAAGCAGAAACAGTAAAAATACATTTTCAAAACTGCGAAATGAATTTAATGCCTTATATGTAAATAATCAAAACATAAAAATACTTGATTTGGGAGATACGGCATTTAACAAGAATAAAATCAAAGAATTAACAGATAAAATAAACAGTAAAAAACTAAACGTAATTTTTTTGTGCGAAAATGATGAAATTTCGTCAACAATACTGCAAGTCCAACAAAATAAAAATTCAAGTACAGCGCTGGTATTAGCCGGTATAACATCCGAAAACAAACATATTTCAAAAATACAGAATGGCAAAAATGAAATATCCGTAATAGGCTACCAAAATTATTTTTCCGACAAAACATTGATAGACAGACTCAACAGCAATAACTGCACAACCGTGCGTTTAGGCGAATATCGCATCAATCCGAACAACATTGAACCCGTTTTGCGCGAAAGTAATTTTATTGCCATCGATCTTTCGGCGGTACGCTACAGCGATGGAGGCACAGGACAGTCTCCAAACGGTTTATACGCCGAAGAACTTTGCGCTATTGCCAACTGTGCAGGGCTGTCGAGCAAAATATCACAATTCAACATTATTTGCAATAACGATGACAGTATGCTTACAAATAAACTTGCAGCACAAACAATTTGGCACTTTACGGATGGACTTTCGTACAGAATTATCGAAACTCTATCAAAAAGCAAATTCAAAAAATTTATAGTTGATATGGGAAACTCAACTGCAAATTTAATATTTTATAAGAGTAATATAACAAATCGATGGTGGATGGAAGTTTCAAACGGAAAAAAAACGAAAATTACAGCCTGTACATTTGACGACTATCAAGAAGCGTGCAGGAAAAATATTCCTGTACGCTGGGTAAAAGAAATGCAAAGATGAGTTAAAACACAAAGTTAAACTGTTAATAAATTAAAAAAAATATAATTACAATAAAATTTTATCTACAAATATTGTTGATAAATAAAAAAGTTATAACTTTGCAGTTCAACTAATATAAGAAAGTTGATTTTTTTGGAATAAATTACAGTGATAAAACAATTAATGATGATAGCTGCGTTGCTATTTCCGGTAAGTTCTATTGCGCAACAGGACAGTTACTTTAGTCAAGGCGTATTTAATTCGGGATACATCAATCCCGGAAGTTACGGTATTGATGCCGATGGATTGTTTTGTATAACCGCCGTTAATCGAATGCAAACAAAAAATATGGATGGTTCTCCCGTTACAACGGTATTAAATGTTAACGGTCCACTTAATTTTATAAACAGCGGCGTCAGCATTTCGTTTTTTAATGACAAAATAGGATTTTTAAAAACGCCGGGATTTAATTTGGGATATTCGTACATGTTTGAACTTCCAACAGGCAAACTTGGCGTTGGAGTATCACTTGGAATGATAAACAGCAAATTCGACCAGAGTGACTGGCGATTGCCCGACAACACAACAGGCGATATAGCACTTCCCACAGGAGACGTAAATACAACAACATTTGACGCCGGGCTGGGAGTCTATTATACAACCGATAAGTTTTTTGCAGGCATATCGTGTTTGCACATAAATCGCACGGCAGTAACAAAAACAAGCGAAAAAACAACTTTTGGAAGAACATTTTACGCTATGGCAGGCTACCGTTTTACATTCGGCTTTACAGATGACTATGAACTGCGTCCCTCCGTTTATCTGAATACAGATTTGGGCATTGGAAAATATAGCGCAAATTCACATTTATTTTACAAAAAAAAATACTGGGTAGGACTATCATACAGACTTGACGAAGCTATAGTTTTTAATGCAGGTTTGGAATTAATGAAAAACTTGAAAATAGGATATTCGTATGATTATTTTACAACAGACATACAAAAATACGGCGGAGGCGCTCATGAATTTTTAATTAGCTACCGCTTCTCAATATCAACAGAAAAAGGAAATAATCAACGTAAAAGTATTCGTTATTTATAAAATTAATAATATGAGAAAAGTATTA
Source organism: Prevotellaceae bacterium (assembly GCA_031275825.1). Classification (GTDB taxonomy): domain Bacteria; phylum Bacteroidota; class Bacteroidia; order Bacteroidales; family UBA932; genus JAIRKV01. The sequence goes on from JAISOH010000072.1 coordinate 12,322, forward strand.
ACAATAAACATTTTAATGTGTATCTTAATGAGTGGATTAATGACAGGATGCTCGCTCTTTAAAAAGGGAAACAACAACGACCTCGGCGGTTCATGGACTCCTCACGACAAACCAAAGGTAAAAGGCGCATCAGGTATAAAACGAACAGAAATTCCACCGACAGGAATGGTTTTAATTCCGGGAGGACATTATGTGTTGGGAGCAAGCGATGAAGATATCATGCTGTCATTCAACAATGACCCGCATACCGAAACGGTAGATGCCTTCTGGATGGATCAAACAGAAATTACAAATTACGAGTATCGTGATTTTATAAGTTATGTAAAGGAATATAATCTGCGGAAACGACTGGGACAGGAATACGAAGAATTTCTTATAGTTGAAGACGAAGATGGAACTCCGCTTGATGAACCTCTCATAAACTGGCGAGAAAGAATAAATACAAAAGAACAAAGCATACGCGAAATTCTAAATGAATTTAATATTTCAGGAGAAGAAGCCCTGTTAGGTAAAAAAGAATACGATGTAAGAACATTGATTTACGAATGGCAAAATATAGATTTTGACAAAGCAGTTAGAGGCATTTGGAATCCTGAAACAAAATTATACGAAGGCACAGTTATAAACGATGAAGGAGAAGAAGTCGAAATAAAAAATCGTGGAGACTTTATCACCAGAAATTCGGTTTCTATTTATCCGGATACGCTTTGCTGGATGCGCGATTATAAATTTACATACAACGAACCTTTTATGATTCGTTATTTTTGGCATCCCGCATACAACGACTATCCTGTTGTAGGAGTATCGTGGCAGCAAGCAGTAGCATACTGCAATTTCAGAACGGAAACAGAAATACACCGCAAAGGAGAAGCACCTCATCATTATCGTCTTCCTACCGAAGTAGAATGGGAATACGCATCACGCGGCGGACTTCCAATGCAAGCATATCCATGGGGAGGACCTTATACCACAAACAGAAGCGGCTGCTATTTGGCAAACTTTAAACCACAACGCGGAAAATATGATCTCGACGGAGGCGTAAGAACATTGCCTGTAGGCTCGTACGAACCTAATGATTTCGGACTTTACGACATGGCAGGAAACGTAGCCGAATGGACAAATAATGCATACGATGAAAATGCATATTCATTCTATCACGACTTGTCGCCTACATATTCGTACAATGCAAAAAAATCAGACCCTCCGGCATTAAAGCGCAAAGTAATACGAGGAGGCTCGTGGAAAGATATTGCTTATTATTTGCAATGCGGTACGCGTACATTCGAATATCAAGAAAAATCACGTTCGTACATAGGATTTCGCTGTGTAAGATCATATATGGGAATGCACAGATAATTAAGTAGATAACTAAACAAACAAATAAAAAAATAATTTTTAAAATATCAAAACTATGGTGAATTTTTTAGACAGACCGGCTTTTCAGAAATTAATCCATGTTGCCTATGGATTAGGAGCAGCGCTCGTTATTATCGGCGCTCTTTTTAAACTTCAACACTGGACAGGTGCAGGAATAATGCTTACTATCGGTATGATGACCGAATTTTTTATCTTCATTTTATCAGCGCTTGAAACCATGCCAAAAAAATATAGTTGGGAAAACGTATATCCCGAACTGGAAATGGCTTCAGGAGAAGTTAAACATGCAAGTAAAACAAAGACTAATAATTCTTCTTCACTGTTAGATCTTAATTTCAATATTGAACAGACGCAGTTAAATGATATAAAAACAGGGTTTGACAAACTTAACGATTCGCTTAAAAATCTGACATCGTTGGCAGCTGTTTCGCAAGGCTCGCAACAATTGGCAACCAGCTTGATAAATGCAAATCAATCTGTTGCAAATGTTGCGCATACATCTAACGCATTAAGCGAAACTTATGCATCAACGGCAAGAATTGTAGCTTCGTTTGCAAATGAGACTCAAATAGGAATAGAAAATTCTAAAAAAGCAATGAACGTCTATGGCGAACATATAAATACATTGAACAGAAATATAGGAGCAATAAATTCAACCGTTGAATTTCAACTGGCTTCGCTCAATAAAACAATAGGAATGGTAAATTCATCGTTTGAATTACAGTTGAATACGCTTAATAAAACAATAGTAAACGTAACATCATCGTTTGATGCTCAATTGAAAGACAATCAGCAATATCAACAGGCGTATAATTCGCTTAACAAAGAAGTTATGACGCTGGTTGCAGATGTAAAAAAATCTGTTCAATCATCAACAGAATTATCTGTACAGATGCGGTCATTAACCGAAAATGTATCAAGATTAAATTCGGTTTATGGAAATATGTTAACATCAATAACAAATTTAAGATAAAATAAAAAGATGGCACAAGGAAATCTAAATCCTCGTCAGAGAATGATAAATATGATGTATTTGGTGCTTACAGCGATGCTGGCATTGAATGTGTCAAACGAAGTACTTGATGCGTTTGAAACTATCGAAAGCAGATTTGGACACTCAATAGATATTGTTAGGCAAAACAACGAAAGCAGATTCAGCAGTTTTGATCTTGCCGCCGAAAATTCGTCTGTTGAAAAGGTTAAACCATGGAAAGACAAGGCTCAAAAAGTAAAAGATAAAACACAGGAACTGACAGGCTATATAGACTCGTTGAAACATGAACTTATATTTGCTGCCGATGGAAAAAAAGCCCGTATCTATACAGGAGATTTAAACAAGTACAAACTTCTAAACAGAGAAAATACAGATGTGGGAACCAGTCTTTTATATGGAAATGAAGAGTCAAAAGGTTCAGGTTATAAATTAAGAGAAAAAATTGAACAGTATAAAACGCAACTTATCGAAATACTGTCGGAAACGGAAAACGGCAGAAAACTTGTTTCGACAATAGAAGGAATGCTTACAACAGACGATGTAAGCGAAGGTATAGATGGCAGTAAAGACTGGGTATATGCCACATTTTACAATGCGCCTGCAATTTCGGATTTGGCTATATTATCGTCCATATCATTAGATGTGCGTAACTGCGAAGCGCAAATGATGAACTATTTGCTTGAGCAAATAGATGCATCTTCATTTAAATTCTCCAATATTCAGGTTGCCGTTATTCCCAATTCAAGATACATCATTAAAGGTACTCCACTTGAAGCAGATATATTTTTGGCAGCATACGACCCAAGCGTCAGACCGACGGCAAAAATCGGCGGAAGCACTTTCAATTCAGACGAAAAAGGTCAAATTCTATACAGAAGCATACAAAGTTCGGTAGGCATGCATCGTCTTACCGGAATTGTAGAATATCCGGGACCGGATGGAATGCAACAGGTTAGTATTGATTTTCCATATCAGGTAGGAGAAGCGGCAGCAGTAATATCTCCAACAAAGATGAACGTGTTTTACCTTGGTGTTGATAATCCAGTTGAAATTTCCGTTTCAGGCGTACCGCAGGAAAAAATTTCGGCATCATGCAACGGAGGACAGCTTCGCAAAGAAGGCTCAGGATACGTTGTAAATCCAAACGCAGGAAGCAAAACATGCGAAATATCGGTATCAGCCGAGATTAACGGAATTCATCAATCAATGAAAACGCAAATTTTTCGAGTTAAGAAACTTCCTACGCCAAATGCAGCAGTGAGCGGAATAACAGGAAAAACAGCAACAAAAGGCGAACTTGCATCATCGCAAGGCTTGATGGCAAAAATGCCCGACGATTTTGAATTTGATTTGAAATACAACGTTACCTCTTTCAGAGTCAGCGTTACAGGTCGTGGCGGATACGAAAAAGAAGAAGCCTCAAACGGAGCATATTTTTCACCTGCTCAAAAAACACTGTTTAATAATTTACAGCCTGGACAACGCATATTTATTTCAGATATAAAAGCTAAAGGTCCCGGAGGAGAAGTTGATTTGCCAACATTGGATATAAGAATAAAATAATTTTTAGATTATGAAGAATAATATTTTACTGATAATTTTAAGTTTAGCATTTTCGTTCACTGTGTTTGCACAGGAAAATGTTAATACTGCACAAAACACGGGACAGCAAGACAAAAAGAAAAGTCTTGTTGCCGGAACAAATCTTCCGAAAAAAATTATGACAGAACGCAATATCGTTCCTTATCCCGAAACGGAAGAAGCAGATGTTGTATGGCAACGCAAAATAGTGCGCGCCGTTGAATTGAGTGAAAAAATGAATCATCCTTTATATTTTCCTACCATTGAATCAAATTCAAATAAAAGTTTTATACAAACTTTAATAGAAGGAATAGAAAAAGGCGAGATAACAGCTTATAACGAAGATTATACGGATACTTTTTCGATAAAAGCCATTCGAGAACAATTTGATGCGCAAGACAGAGAATACGTTGAAGAAAAACTGGATGGTTCGGGAGATACTACAATTTTTGTAAAAGGCTCTTTCAACTGGGGAGATGTTAAAGAATTGCTTATAACCGAAGAATGGTTTTTTGATAAACGCTATTCGCAAATGTTTGTACGCATAGTAGGGATTTGTCCGGTAAGAGTGTTTCAACGCTCATTAACAACTGCCGATGGCGACGAAGAAAAAACAAGCGATTATTCAAAAAAACAATTATTCTGGATATATTATCCCGATGCACGTAAATATCTGTCAAAAACGTTGTGTTATACAACTAAAAACGAAGCAGCGCCAATGTCCTACGATGATGTGTTTCAAAGGCGCAGATTTTCGTCCCGCATAATTTCTGAAGGACTTTCGATGAACAACAGACATGTTGACGATTACAGCCGTTCAGGCTTGGAGTCAATGCTCGAATCTATGCGGCTGGAAAAAGAAATAATGAATACCGAACACGATTTTTGGGAATATTAAATCTTTTTATCAGACGCATATTTTGTGTGTCTTTTCATAATTTTTTGTAAAAAAAAATGTCTAAAAAGTTTTTGCTTTTTAGACACTTTTTTAATTCAATACAACATGAAAAATAACGATTGGAAATCACGGTTAAACGTTGTTTATTCAACAAATACCGACTATCAGTACACATTGGCGAACACCGACAAAGAACAGCAAACACTGCCGCCTCGCCAGCAAAATCTGACAGTTTGTCTTGATAAAAAACAGCGCAAAGGGAAAAAGGTTACGCTTGTCGGCGGTTTTACAGGTACAACCGAAGATTTGAAAAATCTGGGTAAAGAACTGAAAACAAAATGCAGTACAGGCGGTTCGGTAAAAGATGGAATAATAATCATTCAGGGCGACTTTTGCAGTAAAATATTGGAATTGCTTGTAAAAGCAGGTTACAAAGCAAAACGTTCAGGCGGTTAAAATTATTAACAATAAAAATGTCATTAATTTCCGGTTACATATCAGCAGATAAATCATGCAATACATGCAGTATTTGTAATGACTTGCAATATTGCGGCAGTTCCGATGTTGAGATTTCAACAACTGAAATGTACAGCAGTAAACAGGAACTGCTACATTCATCATTAATTGCGGAAGTGACGCCAAATATATTCATGAACGGCAGAGAAACAACAAGTTGGATGATTTCTGGCTTGCTGATACTTTATATTGGCGCACTTATACTGTCAAAAAAAAACATGCCTGTAATCGGAATTATGCTTTTCTCAAAAAATCACAAGAATATCAGATACAATGATTTGTCGCACAGTTTTATACGAACGACTAACATACTTGTGGCTTTCTCTATATTCATTATTTCCATGTTTTTTTATTTGATTGAAAAACATGCAAGCCAACTTAATAAAACTCCATCGGAACTTTTTACAATGATTGCAATTGCCGTATGCCTGTATTTTGTTTTTAAAATACTAATCATAAAAATTACCGGATACATATCAGAAAATGACGGGTTGAAAAGTAAACTGTTTGCCATAGAAATAATAATTTTGAGTATATATATACTGTTTTCCGGCTTTTTTTTAACATTATGTTTTGCCAATCCTGTTTATAAAGTAAATATTTGGTTGACAGTAATTTCAGCAATTACATTATTGTTGTATTTATTCAAAATTTTTAAAATAATAATGATTTTTGTTGATGAAAAAATTTCACCATTCTTTTTGATTTTGTACCTTTGTGCCATCGAAATATTGCCGGCATGGCTTATTATTGACTTTTTATAGAAATAAATGATATGAAAATACAAAAAATATTAATATCACAAACCGAACCGACAGAAAAATCTCCATACAGCGATTTGGAAGAAACTTTTAATGTACAGGTTAAATTCAAACCGTTAATACAGATAGAAGGAGTTACGGTAAAAGAATTTCGCCGTCAACGTGTTGAAATATTGTCGCATACGGCAATAGTTTTTACTGCGCGTACTGCTATTGACCATTTTTTTCGCATCTGTGAAGAATTAAGAATAAACATACCCGAATCAATGAAATATTTTTGCACAAGCGAAGCTATTGCACTGTATCTTCAAAAATACATTGTTTACAGAAAACGCAAAATATTTTTCGGTTCAGGCAGTATAGAGAGCATAATGAAACCGATAAGTTCAAAACATAAAACCAATAAATTTTTGCTTGCTCTTAACAATAATCATAAAACCGATTTGTCGGACGCCTTTATAAAGGCAAAACTTACTTATACGGAAGCAATATTTTACAAAACAGTAAACGCCGACATGAAAAAATTTTCACTGAAAGATTACGATATAATTGTGTTTTACAGTCCCGCAGATATTAAATCATTCTGCGAAAATTATCCGCGTTTCAAACAAAACGATAAAATTATTGCAACATTCGGATCCGCAACAGCAAAAGCTGCAGAAGATGCAAAATTAAACGTTACAATTAAAGCGCCAACGCCTGAAATGCCATCGATAAAAACAGCGCTTGAAAAATTTTTGAAACAGCAACAGCAATAAAATCAACAGTAAATTCGATTTGCGTAAATACAGCAATACGCAGTGCAAAATGATACAAAACAGCAGACATGTTTTTAAAAAAAGCGAACGTTTATGTTTGCGTAAAGATATAGAAAGTGTTATGCGTAACGGCAAAAAATTTTTGGCATATCCGTTTTTTGTTAATTATGAAATTAAAGATGAAGATAAGCAAAACGGCGGAACAGTAAAAATTGCAATCTCGGTTACAAAACGAAACTTCAAAAAGGCTGTTGACAGAAATCTGTTAAAACGAAGAATTCGCGAAGCATACAGGCAGCATAAACATGATTTGGAAATTGCATGCAACCAAAATAAAGTTATAAACGCAATTATAGTATATGTGTCAAAAGAAAAATTGCCATATGAAGACATCAAAAAAGGTATCATCAAATTATTGGAAAACCTTGCAAAAAATATTGAAACGCACAGCAATATTTCCATTCATACTGCTGATTAAATTTTACCAGATTTGTTTATCTCCGTTGAAACCGCCGACATGCAGATTTACGCCTACATGTTCGGAATATGCAATAATTGCATTAAAAAAACACGGATTGATAAAAGGTTTGTGCCTTGCCGTAAAACGCATTTTATCGTGTCATCCATGGGGCAAAAGCGGTTACGACCCTGTTCCGTAAATTATAAAATTACGCTGTAAGTTTGAATATATATTTGATGCGCCGCAGCCATGTTTCCTGATTTCCCTTTATGTAAAACAAAAAACTGATAAATTGCAACTTTGACAGCACTTGTATTTTGTTGCCGTTATTCTGAAAACCTGTTTAGATTTTATTATATAGAATACAGTCGAAAATTCCAATTATATTAAAATTAAATTGTTGATTTTTAATGCAATAAATCACAATTATTTATAAAATTTTATTATATTTTATATAAAATCCTAAAATACACCTTTGCGAGGGAGTCAGCCACTAATTAATGATTAATCACTAATAACTGCTTTTTTAACACTTCCCTCAATTTTTTTCTGTCCGATAATATATATTATGAGACAGAGTAAATGCTGGCATATCAATAGAATAAGCGCTTTTTTTACAAATTTTAAAAATATATTACAGTCCTGTTATTTAAAAAATTTTGTTATCTTCGCTTAAAATTTTTTGTCCGATAATATATATTATTGGACAAGGTTAATATTTATATTATTGTAAAACAAAAATTATTATGAAGAAAATCTTATTATTAATGATTTTAATTATAGAGATTTGTCCGGTTTATGCACAGGATAAAATTACAGGAACTGTAATTGATGATGCAACAGGCGAGGCAATATCCTTTGTGTCTGTTATTGTAAAAGGAACCAATAATGCCGTAACAACAAACGATAACGGTTCATTTTCAATAACTGCTCCCGCTTCGGGAATATTGGTATTTTCGTTTATCGGCTACGAAACGGTAGAAGTTGCAATAAACGGAAAAAAGGAAATAAATGTGCGGCTTAAATCGTCCACAACAATGTTGGAAGAAGCAGTCGTAACAGGTATGACTAAAATCGACAAACGTTTGTTTACAGGAGCATCCGACCATATTTCGGCTGAAACCGCCAAGTTAAACGGAATTGCCGATGTAAGTCGAGCTTTGGAAGGTCGTTCGGCAGGAGTTTCCGTTCAAAACATATCGGGAACTTTCGGAACTGCGCCAAAAATAAGAGTACGCGGCGCTACTTCAATTTATGGCAGTTCGAAACCGCTGTGGGTTGTTGATGGAATTGTGATGGAAGATGTAATCGAAGTTGATTCTGACGGATTGTCGTCGGGTAATGCCGAAACTCTTATCAGTTCTGCCATAGCCGGACTTAATGCAGATGATATTGAAAGTTTTGAAATATTGAAAGACGGTTCGGCAACATCTATTTACGGTGCTCGCGCTATGGCGGGAGTTATTGTTGTTACCACCAAAAAAGGCAAGGCGGGCAGCAGCAGTATCAATTACAATGGCGAATACACTGTGCGTCTGGTACCGCGTTACGCCGATTTTAACATTATGAATTCTCAGGAACAAATGAGCGTTTATCAGGAAATGCAGCAAAAAGGCTGGATGAATCTTTCGAGTACGGTTAGAGACAGAGAAAGCGGAGTTTATGGCAAAATGTATCAGTTAATAAATACTTACGATCTAGTAACGAAAACATTTATGCTGTCAAATACCGATGAAGCAAAAAACGCTTACCTGCGTCAGGCGGAAATGCGAAATACCGACTGGTTTGAAGAACTGTTCAAACCAAGCATTATGCAGTCTCATTCGGTAAGCATGTCGGGCGGTACGGACAAAACTACGTATTATGCTTCGATAAGCGCGCTGCTCGACCCTGGCTGGTCAAAGGCAAGTTCGGTAAATCGCTATACGGCAAATACCAATGTTACTTATAACATGTATAAAAATTTGTCGTTAAATTTGATTTCAAACGCTTCGTACCGTAAACAGAAAGCGCCCGGAACATTAAGTCAGGATGTAGATGCCGTTTCGGGAGAAGTAAAACGCGACTTTGACATCAATCCTTACAGTTATGCGTTGAATACATCGCGAACAATGAGCCCCAACGAATATTATACGCGTAACTATGCATCTTTTAATATCAGTTCAGAATTAGACAATAATTATATGGATATAAGTCTGACCGATTTGAAGTTTCAGGGAGAATTAAAATGGAAAGTTCGGAAAAACCTTGAACTGTCTTTATTGGGAGCCGTTAAATACACAGGATCATCCGTAGAACATAATATCACGGATAATTCAAATCAGGCGCTGGCTTACCGCACCATGCCCGATGCTACAATACGAGACAACAATCCTTTCCTTTATACCGACCCCGATATTCCTTATGCTTTGCCCATTTCGGTATTACCCAACGGAGGCATATACAATCGCACCGACAATAAAATGCTTGGATACGATTTTCGTACATCGGTAACATGGAATAATACGTTCAACGATATTCATATTGTTAATTTTTTCGGAGGCATGGAATTGAATTCCATTGACCGCGAAAATTCGTGGTTCAGAGGCTGGGGACGCCAATATACCTTAGGAGATGTTCCCAATTACGCTTATCAGGTGTTTAAACAGGGAATGGAGGAAAATACCGATTATTTTACAACAGGAATGTCAAAATCGCGCAATGTTGCGTTTTTTGCCTTGGGAACATATTCGTATAAGGCGAAATATACAGTTAACGGAACAATACGTTACGAAGGCTCAAATAAATTGGGCAAATCGCGTTCGTCACGCTGGTTGCCTACATGGAATATTGCCGGCTTGTGGAATATTTACAAAGAAGACTTTTTCAGCCGGTTTGAATCGGTACTGTCTCATGCTGCTTTGAAAGCATCGTACAGTTTGACAGCCGACAGAGGTCCGAGCTTTGTAACAAATTCACAGGTCATTATCAACAGTGCAAGACCATGGAGACCTACCGAAAGCGCAAAAGAAACCGTGCTCGAAATATCCGATTTGGAAAACAGCGAACTTACTTACGAAAAGAAAAACGAGATAAACATAGGCGCCGACTTTGGTTTTTTGAACAACAGAATAAATATCAGTACCGACTGGTATTGGCGCAATAATTTCGACCTTATAGGACCTGTTGCAACAACCGGAGTAGGCGGAGATGTTGACAAATATGCAAATATTGCCACAATGAAATCAAACGGTATTGAATTTTCTCTTTCAACAAAAAATATAAGCACAAAAGATATAGAATGGACATCAAGCTTTATATTCTCATACAGCAAAACCGAAATCACCGAACTGTTAGCCAAGAAAAGAGTTATTGACCTTATCAGCGGAACCGGTTTTGGTATGCAGGGATATTCGTACAGAGCATTATTTTCCATTCCTTTCAAAGGACTGAACGAAGATGGACTGCCGACTTTTATTAATGAAAAAGGCGAACTGACAACTACCGATATTAATTTTCAGGAAATTGAAAAAACCGGTTTCCTGAAATACGAAGGACCGACAGAACCTACGCATTTCGGCAGTTTTGGAAATATATTCAGATATAAAAACTTCAGATTAAATGTATTTATTACCTATTCATTCGGCAACAAGGTTCGTCTTGACCCCGTATTCAAAGTTGCCTATTCGGATGTACGGTCTATGCCCAAAGAATTTAAAAACCGCTGGGTATTGCCGGGAGACGAAGCATATACCAGCATTCCAGTTATTCCAAGCTATCGCCAATACTACGATATTAGTCATTTGAGCTATGCTTACAATGCGTACAACTATTCGGATGCCAGAATAGCCGATGGCGGATTTATACGTCTTAAAGAAATATCCCTGTCATACGATTTTCCGTCTAACTGGATTTCACCTTTAGGATTTAAAACTCTCAGCGCAAAAATTCAGGCTACAAACCTGTTCCTGCTTTATGCGGATTCCAAATTAAACGGACAGGATCCCGAATATTTCCGCTCGGGCGGAGTTTCTTTGCCCGTACCTAAACAAATTACAATGACATTAAAATTAGGATTATAAAACAATTATGAATATGAAAAAATATCTTATATCAATAGCGTCTGTTATATTAATAATGTTAAACGTTTCGTGTAACGACTTTCTTGACGAAATACCGGATAACAGACTTGAATTAAATACCGATGAAAAAATTACCAGATTGCTGGGAAGCGGATATGCCGACCATCTGATGGTATTTACTACGGAAATGATGTCGGACAATGTTGACGACGTAGGCGACAGACTGTCATCTTATTCTCTTCTTCAGGATGAAATGTACGCATGGAAAGATATTCAGGAAATAGGAAACGAATCGCCAAAACGCGTATGGGAAACTTACTATCTGGCTATTGCAACAGCCAATCAGGCTCTTGATGCTATCGAAAAAGAGGGAAATCCCGAACGGCTGAACCCGCAACGCGGCGAAGCGCTTATGATCAGGGCTTTCCATCACTTTTATCTTGTAAATGTATTTGCAAAACATTATTCAACGGCTAACGGCGACACAGACCTCGGCATTGTATATATGGAGAAAACGGAAACAACCGTAAAACCTGATTATAAACGCGAATCGGTTGCCGCAGTTTACAAAAAAATTGAACTCGATATTGAAAAGGCTCTTCCGCTGATTGATGACAATATCTACGAAGTGCCTAAATACCATTTCAACCGAAAAGCCGCTTATGCTTTTGCAGCGCGTTTTTATCTGTTTTACAGAAAATACGACAAAGTTATTGCCTGCGCAAATGAAGTTCTTGGAGAAAATCCTGCAAGGGTGCTGCGCGACCTTACCCGAATTTCAAGCCTTGTACAGGAATACGGACCTATTGCCGAAGACTATGTAAAGCCCGAACAAAATGCAAATTTGTTGCTAATGACGGGATATTCTCAATTAGGACGCATATTCGGAAATTATACAACAGGAAAAAAATACATGCATTCCATATATTTGGCTGGTACCGAAACAACTCAATGCAGAGGTCCATGGGGAAACTTTGTTTCGGGAATATTTCGTCTTCCAACTTTTACATACACTTCGGCAGGCGGATTCATAGCTGTGCCCAAATTACCAAACCTGTTTGAATATACCGACCCTGTGGCGGGAACAGGATACCGCAGAACTGTTTATCCCGCTTTGCATACGGATGAAACTCTGCTGTGCAGAGCCGAAGCTTACATTATGCTTGAACAATATGACAAAGCTACGGAAGATTTGGCTTTGTGGATGTCGCAGCATACAACTTCAACAGTAACTCTTACGCGTGAACTTATAAACAGTTTTTATTCGGCGCAGGAATATTACAAACCCGATGATCCTACGCCTAAGAAACGGCTAAATCCGGAAATTCCCATTGTTTCTGACGAACAGGAAAACTTCCTGCAGTGCCTGGTACAGTTCCGCCGTATCGAAACAATGTTTGAAGGTTTGCGCTGGTTTGATATTAAACGCTTCGGCATAGTGATATATCGCCGATACCTTGATGTAAACAATATGGTTACCGTTATCGATGAGCTTACGCTGGATGATCAGCGCAGGGCTATTCAACTTCCTGCCGCCGTTATAAGCGCAGGAATGGAACCTAATCCAAGATAATATATTATGAAAAAATTAAAATAAAGATATCATGAAAAAAATAAAAATATTCTTAATAATAATTATGACTGCGGCTATAGCATGGTCGTGTTCCGAAGAAAAATTGAACGACGAAAGCGTATTCAAAGACCCCGATCCTGCGTTGCTGACCGAGTTTGACAAATGGATTTTAAATAATTATACCTATCCTTACAATATCAGTTTCAAATACAAAATGGAAGATATTGAATCGAATATGACTTACGACCTGGTGCCGGCAACTACCCAGAAAGCCATTGCCATGGCAAAAATAATAAAGCATCTGTGGCTCGAAGTATATGATGAAGTAGCAGGAGTTGATTTTACCCGAACTTATATTCCCAGAGTTATTCATCTTATAGGTTCAGGCGCTTACAATACCAACAACACATTTCTGCTGGGAACTGCCGAAGGCGGGCTTAAAGTTACTCTTTTCCGCATAAATGATTTGGATATAAACAATGTAAGCATAGAATTGTTGTCTGACTGGTATTTGAAAACCATGTATCACGAATTTGCGCATATATTGCATCAAACAAAGGATTATCCGGCTGAATTTAAAGCGATTTCCAATTCCGATTATATCGGAGGCGACTGGTCGTCAAACAGTGCGACTTTGGCAATGGCATATCAGTTGGGATTTGTAAGCCGGTATTCGCGTCAGGAAGCAAATGAAGATTTTGTTGAAATAATAGCCATATATATAGTCCGCGGTCAGGCTAACTGGGATTCTATTCTTGCGCAGGCAGGAACCTCAGGCGCCGCTATTATCAATCAAAAATTGGAAATAATAAAATCCTATCTGCGAAATTCGTGGAATATTGAAATCGATGAACTTCGCCGTGTTTTTGAATCAAAAGCATCAATGCTAAATTATCTGGATTTGTCTAATCTTTAAAAAATTATGTTATGAAATTAATTAAAAATGCAGTTTATTTATTTGTCGCTTCGTTATTTCTGACGCAGTCGTGCGTAAAAGACGAAGAAAACATATTTGATGATACCGCGTCGGCGCGGGGTCAAAAGGCTGTTGAAGAATACAGACAATTGCTCGTAAGCGCCGAAAACGGATGGTATGTTGATTATTATCCCGAACTTGACCATAAAGTAGGCGGATATGCAATGTATCTGAAATTCTCATCCGATGGCACGGTTGATGTAAGTTGCGAAATTGCAACAAACCTGCCTGCGCGCCAAATCGAAACTTCTCAATTTGAAGTATTCATGGAGCAGGGACCAATACTTTCGTTCAGCACTTACAATAAAGTAATGCACTATTTCAGCGAACCTTATTCTACCGACGTCAACGGACGCGAAGGCGATTATGAATTTATAATCATGAAAACCGAAACCGACGAAATTATTATTAAAGGCAAAAAAGGCGGAAATAAAATGACCCTTCGCCGCAATACCGGCAATCTTAATCCGGATACTCATCTTGCCGAAATTGCAGACCTTGTATATAAACTGTCAACATACGGAATGTTTGAATTTGTTGTTGCCGATAATTCTATAGGAATTGCCACTGTAACAGAAAGAACTTTTGACATGGAATATGCAGACAACACGAATACTGCAAAAATAAGTTATGCATTTACTGCTGATGGAATAAAGCTTTACGAACCTTATACCTTAAACGGAGTGAGCATGAGAAATTTCGTGTGGGACGATGCAAACGAAAGGTACGTTTGTACCGACCAGGGCGCAAATGCTTATCTTAAAGCGTATTTTCCTCCCGATTACCAAATAAAGTATGATGATTTTTTAGGAAAGTGGAAATTGAATTATCAGCCGAGAAACAGTTCCGGATGGTTAACGGCTGATATGGACACTGTTGAATTTGTAGAACTGAAACGAAATTCCTCATTCATGATGAAGTGCGACAAAATGTTTAATTTCGCCGGTATAACTTTAACCTTTGATTCGCGTAAAGGAACGGTATCTATTAACTGTATCAATACGGATGTACATTCAAGCGGAAACTTTATACGGCAATGCCCCTACGATACTCAGGCAGGTTATATATACACTTCGGTATATAATCCGCCAGACTATCTTGGAGGACTGATAGGCGTTTGGAACAACGACGAAAACGGCGAACGCATAATTACATTTGAAGACAACAAAGTATGGAGCACTTACACGGCAGATGGAATACTTTTAAGATTATACAATGCATCCAATACAAGTCAGGGCAATTATAGCGGTAATATTGACGGAAAATATGGTTTTAGAAATTTGGTTTTAACAAAAGTAGATTAAAAATTAATATATGAAAAAGATTTATATAATACAGATATTGCTGCTGTCGATATTTTTGGCAGGATGCAATTCTACGGAATACTATGAGTTTGAAGACACTCAGGTAAAAATAGAAAGCGCCGGCGTTAATTTCACAGCCACAGGCGGAACAGGCGAAATTGTTGTAGCCGAAGCGGGAAATTTTACGGCTGATGTTGATCAGGACTGGTGCAGTCTTAATATAAACGGCAAGGTAATTTCCTTAACGGTAACTCCCAACATATCTATATCGGGACGCAGCGCACGAATAACAATTAAATCGGGAAACAGAGTGAATTACGTTCAGGTAACGCAAACTTCAATAACTTTCGCCATAGATGCCGCCGCCGTCAATATTGATGGCAAAGGAGGTGAAGCGCGTATTGCCTGCCATACCGAGGCATTGCTGGCGATTGATACAGTTGCCGACTCGTGGCTGGATGCTTCGATAGATGGTAACGAAATAGTGTTGAAAATAACAGCAGGCAATCCGAGCATAACCGCTGCGCGATCGACTGTTGCTACAATAGCCTTACAGAATGAAGGCGGTACGAACATATTTACGTATGACATTAATGTTACGCAGGAAAAAAATTATCTTCTTTACGAAGATTTTCTCGGAACATATACAATGTATTACTCAATAACAAATACATCGTCCGTTTCTACGCAGTCGCTTCCTGTAACATTATCGGTAAAATCGGCAACAGACAAAACATACTATCTTGAAGGTATATTGACTGATGAATTTGCTCAATATGGCAATATAACTGTTAAATACAATTCAGATGGAACTCTTTCTATTTTAGGTCAAATAATGTTCAAATATCTCAGCACTACTTGGGATACATGGTGGCTTCCATATTCCGAAGACAGTTATGTTTCAAGGACTACAACATACGGCATGGTTTCTTCCAATATTGAACTTTCTAATGGAATACTTACATTTAAAATGACAGATAACGGCGTATGGACTCGCAAAACCGCAGGATTTAATATTAGAGTTTATGATAATTCTACAAATATGGGAGTTATAAACGGAAAAGATGGACAATCATATTATTTTTATCCATCATTTGAAAAGCAGTAAATAAAATTTAAATATAAAAGATATGAAGACAATAAAAAATAAATTAATAATGCTTATAAGTGGATTAATGGTATTATGTATGTCCAATATAGCCAAAGCAGATGGGTATGAATATACTGTTTCAGGACATACTTGTGGACAATCTTATAATATTGTAATCCATTCGGTTATTCATTTAACCCAATTTGAAATTCATTATTTGATAGCACAAACATTAGGCTGTCCTTTTAATGCTTCAGATTATGATGATTCGGAAGAAATGATGAGTTATGAAATGGCAACTTGTTACTTCTGTTTTTTAAATGGAATTTATCATATCTATCTATATTGTGATGGTGAATCCGCAGAGCATCCTTGTCCATGTGAGGAAAAGGCAGATGATATATAAGACCCAATTTAATGCTAATAAACACTAATCAGGCTTGATGTCTGTTATAAAATTTGAAAAGCAATAAATTTTATCGGATGGTTAATTATTAAAAAACGAGGGCATCCCAAAAGGATGCCCTCGTTTTTTCAGTCGCTCCTTACAGGGGTAATTGAGAATTATTTGTTTGTCCGACGCAGCCAGCCGCAGTGAAGCAACCCGTTCTCAATTCTAAACTCCAAATTAAGTGTGCCGTATCTATGCATGTCTTTAATATTTTATTGTTAATATTTTGTTATTTTACTCAATTTAATGCTCAAAACACATGTCCTTTTATGTCAAACGTAAGTACGTTTATCCCGAACGTACGCATCTTTTTGCCAAATCCGGACGGCGTTGTTGCTGTGTTTTTCATACTGCCTGTGTTTGATGTTGCTGTCAATGATAACTGATAATAAAAGAGTGAAGCCTTTAAATCATTAGCGCAGTGCAACACCCTGTGGAATGGATAATTGATAACGAAAATAATAAACGTAAGTCTGGATTGCTTCGGGCTAAAGTCCTAGCAAAGACGAACAGACAGGATATAGCGCGTCATTTCTAATTGAGAGGGCAGCGAAGCAATCCAGAATAATTGATAATGGATAATAACGGACAAACAAATTATCCATTATCAACTGTCAATTATCAATTATTCCTGTAAAGAGCGACTGAATAAGGGGCTGTCTCAAAAGTATTTATTCTTGTTGAAATTCACAGAATTACAGATTATATGCAGCCAATTTTTCGCCGATAATAACAAATGCCATATTGATATTGGAAACGAGTTCATAAATAATTTTGCGATTGTTTCCCATATTGAAAGATTTTATTTCTTCGCCTGTGTTTTTATCAACTTTTACCAGCGAAAGAAAATCCTGTCCATCTTTTCTTTCGCCCGATATAAAGTATGCAAAATCGTTGGTTGTTTTTGAAGCGTTGCGTAATTTAGCCTGCTGTTTAAGTTTCGCAACTGTACCCGACATGTGTTTCGATGCTTCCGCATATTGTTTTGTGTTGCTTGTAAACGCTCCGAATGTTGTGCTGTTGCCACTTCCGTCCGATACTGTTATTTCCGTTGACATTATTCCTGCGCCTATACTGCCGACTGTCAGCAATGTTCTTTCCAGACGGTCAGTTGCCAGTTGCTTGAAATATTTATGCGCCAATAGTTCCCCGTTGTTATCTATAAAAAAATATTCGTTTATTCCCTGTACAAAATAGCCTTTGTTGCGTGTTTCAAAAAGATATATTTCTTTTGGGTTTTCGATATCTACCTTGATGCTTTCGGGTTTTTTAGTCAATTCATCCGGATTAAACAAATAAAATCTTTTCCAGTCAAGTATTGCAACTTTTTTGTTTTTATCGTCAAATGCTATTTTTGCATCTTTGCCAAAATTCAATCGCCATATTGATTTTCCTTTCACCTTATCTACAAATCTTGCAAATTCGGCGCTTAAAATCAAATAACCTTTTTTATATTCTTTTTTCGATACATCATTATCTTCATCGTCCAAATCCATTTCAAATGGTTTTTTCCAAAGGTTTTTTCCTGTTGCCTTATCAACCAGCATGGTTTTATTTCCGTAAAAAACTTCGTACCCTTCTTCTTCAACCGTTACATCTTTGAGTTTTTTGGCTTCATAATCTTTTTTCCACAGTTTTTCGCCTGTTGAATATTTATAAATATTAAATCCATCTTTTCCTGCAATCAATACACTTTCGGCGTCAACCTGAATTTGTTTTATAAAGTTATCGGCAATTTCAACAGGTTTTTTCCATAAATTTTTTCCGGTTTTCAAGTCAATAGCCGAAACTTTTTTACCGAATGATGATGTTGACAGCGAAAGCAAGCCTCCGCTTTGGTCAACCGCTATCAAATGTTCTTCTTTGTCGTCCATAAAGAATGTTCCCGGATTACATTCGTTTTCCCAAATAATGCTGCCGTTTTTACTGTTTATCAGATACAGTTTTTTGCCGTGTTTGTAAACAATGTCTTTTGTTGAAGTAATTTTGGGTTCAAACGCATTGTACAGTCCAAAAGAGCTTATGCCCGTGATTTTTCCCAGATTTTTCATTACGCTTTCTTTTTCCAAATCAATACTCCACATCAATTCGCTTTTTTCCAAATCTATGCAGTGCAGTTTTACAATTCTGTTCGGAGAATTTGCCTTGACCAAAAGCACAAATGTTTCGGGAATGATATTTGTTTCTTCAATACTCAAAACTTTTGTTGCAGAATCTGCGCCAAACAGTATTTTTCCTGTTTCTGCATTAACAAACATGTTGTTGACAGTTGCAAAAGGAGTAAGCGGTATTTCTTCAAATACATCGTTTATTTTTTCAAATTTCCATAATACTTCGCCTGCAATGTAGTTTACTCCGTAATAAAATGCGGATGTTTTTACTACCGGAACTCCGGTAAAATTATGTACAAAAATTTTTTCAGGTTTTCCTTCTACAGGAAACGACCAGTCGGGATTTGCCTGTTGCGCTTTAGCATATGCGAAAATGCAAAAAACGCATAATAATAACAATAATTTTTTCATAATATTTTTTAAAAAAGATTAATTAACAACAAAGATAATACATTTTCACATATAAATGCCTTTATTTTTGCATTAAAATAAAAAAGTTCCCTGTGAGGGAACTTCAATTTGATTAAAAATACCAATTTTTATTGGCAACATATAAAAACAATTATTTTGAAAAAAATGTTTTTACTTCTTCGTTATCTAAAATTTCTTCTTTAAAAGCATAAGCGCCTGTTTTTGGCGATTTCACCATTTTGATGCACTTTACGTTTTTCTTTGCGCTTTTATCTCTAAGGGTTGCAACTGCTTTTTTTGCCATAACTTAAAAAATTATTTGATTTCTCTGTGAATAGTTACTTTTTTCAAATACGGATTATATTTTTTACGTTCTAACCGGTCAGGATTGTTTTTTTTGTTTTTTGTGGTAATATATCTTGATATTCCGGGAACTCCCGATTCTTTTTGTTCGGTACATTCCAGTATTACCTGAATTCTTACATCTTTACTTTTTTTAGCCATTGTTTAATCTCCCGTTTTTAATAAATATTAATTAAACCTTTTTCCCTGGCTTCTTTTAACGCAACTTTCAATCCTTTTTTGTTGATTGTGCGAATACCTGATGCAGATACTTTAAGCGTTACAAAACGCTTTTCATCTTCAAGCCAGAAACGTTTTGTTTTAAGGTTTGGACAAAACTCTCTTTTGGTTCTGCGTTTCGAGTGCGATACATTGTTACCTATAATAACGCGCTTTCCTGTAATTTGACAAATTCGTGACATCTTTTTTATAGAATTTATTCTGTTTTCAAAATATCTTTATGATTAAAATTAAAATCTGATTTTCAATTTTAGCCTGCAAAGGTCGCAATTTTTTTTGGATATGCAAATTTTTTTTCGTTTTTTTAGAATTTATTTTTTTGCCGTTGCGCAAAATTATGATATTTCATGCAAAATTTATGAGTTTTAAATCCAATACTTCTGTTGCAAAATACCCTTTAACAACAGTAACCTCACAAACTAATCGCTTATTTATCTTTTTGTTGGCATATATCAAATCGGAGAGATTGAAGCTTGTGCGCAATTTTGCTCTTAATTTTAACGAATAAAAAACGCCTGAAAAAACTTGATACTGTCAGAAATTATGAATCTTATCAACATGAGTTGATATATCACAATTTTTTATAAATTATAAACGAATATTCCAATCCGTTTTTTTCGTCAGTAAAAATTTGGCTTTGGCTTTCAACAATAAATTTATTTTTATCAATATTCGGAAAAAACACATCGGCGTCAAACGATTGATGTATTTTGGTAATATATAATCTGTCGGCAACAGGTAAAAACTGTTTGTAAACGGCAGCTCCGCCTATAATAAAATTTTCGGAATTTTCATCGCAAACATCAATGGCAGCCTGTATTGTGCGTACTGCAAAAACATTTTCTCCATGCAGATTCAAAGTTTGCGAAATTATAATATTTTTGCGTTCCGGTAAAGGTTTCACAGGCAACGACAGCCATGTGTTTTTTCCCATAATTACCGTATGTCCCGAAGTTATTTTTTTAAAATATTTCAAATCATCCGAAATATGCCAGAGCAAATCGTTATTTTTGCCTATTGCATTGTTTTCGGCTATTGCTACTATTATCGAAAATGTTTTCATGCTAATTGAATTTAAACAGCTATGGGAGCTTTTATTGCCGGATGGCAGTTGTAATTTATCAGTTCAAAATCTTCATATTTGAAGTCAAAAACAGATTTTACGTTTTGATTAATTTTCATTTGAGGAAGTTCAAACGGTTTGCGTAACAACTGGGTTTTTGCCTGTTCGATATGATTGAGATAAACATGCGTATCGCCGAGAGAATGAATAAATTCGCCGGCTTGCAGATTGCAAACCCGAGCCATCATCATTGTCAGCAAAGCGTATGAAGCAATATTAAAAGGCACGCCCAAAAACACATCGGCGCTGCGCTGGTAAAGCTGGCACGAAAGTTTGCCGTTTGCAACATAAAACTGAAATAACACATGACATGGAGGCAAAGCCATATTATCCAAATCGCCTGCGTTCCACGCACAAACAATATGCCGCCGCGAGTCGGGATTGTTTTTTATTGAATTTACCGTATTGTTTATCTGGTCAATATGTTTACCATCGGCATTTTGCCACGAACGCCACTGATAACCGTAAACATGTCCCAAATCGCCGTTTGCGTCAGCCCATTCATCCCAAATTGTAACATTATTGTCGTTCAGAAATTTTATATTGGTATCGCCTTTCAAAAACCATAGAAGTTCGTAAATGATAGATTTAAGATGAATTTTTTTTGTAGTAACAAGCGGAAAACCATTGTTCAAATCAAACCGCATTTGATAACCAAAAATACTCAAAGTGCCGACGCCTGTACGGTCGTGTTTTTCAATGCCTTCGCTTAAAATTTTATTAAGTAAGTCAAGATATGCTTTCATCGTTTATTTTGAAAATAAAAACCTAAATTCATAATTGTTTTACAAAGATAGCATTAAATTTTCAAATCACACACCGACAAATAAATTTGAAAATACAGGTAAGATATGATTTTTAATGTTTTGTGTTAAAATTTTTTGAGAATTAATTATTTTGGAATAACGTAAATTACATTAATTATAGTTAATCAGCACAAAACGACTGTTAGGAAAAAACATCAAAAATTACCTTTGCGGTATATATAAAATAATGATAAAAAATGTTGTAATATTTATTTTAATCGTCAATTCGATTAAAATATCGGCTCAAACGGAAATACAAAAATTGTCCGACACAAGTAAATTTTTGTTTGACTTGAAACCTGCAACTCCGATTAACAATAATTTTAATCTACTGATAAATCCTTTTCCTGCAAAACTTACGGCAAATCATACCAACATTTATCATTCAATAAAGGATACATTACAGCGAGATTCGTTGAACATGCCGCATGAGCAAAAAATCAATCCCGAACTGTTGTTTGTTCGCAGCGCTTATTTTTCTCCCGATTCAAAATTATTCAAATTCAAAAAACAAAGTTTCGGTTTGTTATCAGATGAAGAATTAGGAAAAAAACTTTCGTTGGAAATAGTAAAAACATATAAAGAAAAATATGGAAACGTTTCCTCTGGAAGACGTTCCGGCGGCATCAGCATTGGCATACCAACCAAAGAAGAGCGAATGAAAGAAAGAGCCGAAAAACGGAAAAAGGCTTATGTATATTGACAGTAAACGCCGAAATATCTTTTGCACATCATTATTTTTTGACTTTATCTTAATAGAGCAGGCAGTTGAATTTTCATTTAACTGCCTGCTTATATTTTGTGGGCCCAGTAGGGCTTGAACCTACGACCCCCTGATTATGAGTCATTAATTTTATTGCCAACAATATATTGTAAATCAATATATTATATATTGCATATTTTTTGTCCGTAAAAATATAGTAAAAAAATTATTTATTTTTACTAAAAAACAAATTCAATCCATCTTCAATTATTTTTGATTTTGAGATATTGTTCTTATTTCTTCTAAAAATTTTTCAATTCCCGCTATTATTTTTTGCTTTTGTTCGGCAGAAAAACAACTGGGATTGCCATTGGCATTTCTACCTGCCAATTTGCGCATTGTATTTGAAGTATAGCGTATTGCGCAATAATCAGGAAAAAAACTGCGGCATTTCAGGTATTTAATTTTTTGGGTAAATTCGTCTATTTCTGGTTTTTTCATATTCATAAATTTTATAAGCCCTATGCCATTCCGCAAGGCGTTTCATTAATTTTTCTATTCTGTCGGCATTACCTTTGTAATGCTCATTGAACGAGTCTATCATATCAACGATTTCAAACCTGCCATTTTCTCTCACTTTTGCTAAAAATCGAGGCTTGCGCGTATGTAAAATATACACGCCATCGAGGTCTACCATTTTGTTTTCGGCAATTAAAAACGCAGGATAATCAGCCATTTTCCACCTCCCATGCCTGCGAAAATTCATTATCGATAAACAGCGAAGCAATGCCTGTTAACTGTTTCAGCCGCAATATTTCGTCTGTATCCATACCTATATGTTTTTTTATCCATGTTTCCTTGCGACCGAGCAGTATCAGTTCTTTTACTATATTGCTCATCAAATCAATATCGTGCGAGCCGCGAGCGCGGTTGTGTCGAATTGTTGATGCCATGCGGCTGTCAAGTTCGCGGTGATCTTCGCGAATAAACGACACAGGCAAACGTCCAAAAGTGCTTGCGCTTATTTTTTTCGATTTTCGTTCCGACTGCCGACGATGAAAGCCATCAACTATTCTGATTATATCTTCTTCCGGATTGCCAACAATCGGCATTGTATAGCCATCTTCCTCTATGGAAGTAATAAGCAGCGCCATTTCGGGCGGAGCCACGCTGTTCGGATTATAATCGTTACCTTCTATTTTTTCTGATTTTTCCCATGCTACAAAATCAACCGGATGGTGTTTTAATGGGCTTACTTTGTGCAGTTCAGCGCGAACATAATTAAGTGCATCAATTTTTTCATCTACATCGGTTATTGCGCTTATCAATGCGCACAGTTCTTTAATTTTATCTTTTATATTTGCCTGATTGTTAAATAAATCTGTCATAACATATCATTATATTTCTGTAATAATTCATTTTGTCGCAATACCTGTCGTTTTGTTATTGAGAATGAAAGCGATTGACAGGTAATATCATTCTTTAAAATGGTCATACACAATCTTTTCCATGAAAGAAAATCAGCCTTATTGTCAAGCCCCGGCAATACATCGGGAATGGATTTTGCCTTTATTACTTCTTTGTAGCCTTTACCGCGATTACTGAATGTATGTGTATTAATAAACGCATCGGGAGCCAGTTCTTCAAATAATTTAATATCATTTTCAGCGATTGGACATCCGACTTGTTGCCAGTAGCGAATAAATCTGACGAACTTTTTTGTGTAAATATCACGGGTTTCTTTTGGCAGGGTTTTTAACAGGAATTTACAGTAACTTTTCCATGTATGACCTTGCGGCAGGTCAATATGTTTTGCGCCGGTTGCCTTGCTGCCTGCATAGATATTGCCGAAGTTTGCGCCCGAAACTCTGTCCACAACCCTAAACCATGTTTCCGGTTCTATTATCTTAAACATATTTAATCCCGCTTTCTGTTCATCTCCATAAGGCTCGCAAATCCGCATCTTATGAAGCGGAACGCCGGCTTTGTAGAATAAATCGTAAATCCTGTTATAAGGCTTATGAAATTTACCGTTGTATGTCCAAATATCATTCACATGCCAATCGTAAACCGGATAAAAATTTACCGTACTGTCAGATACGACTGTCGAATATATTTTACTATCATAAATTCCCTTGTCGGCTCGTGCAATCGCACGGAATCTGTTCAAACTTTCATCTGTTCTGATACCCACAAGGCAGGCGGTACTTCCGCCGCCATGAACAGCGGCATACCAGTCTCCGAACTGTTCGATAAATTCCTCAAATGTCATATTCTGTTTATAAAAATCAAACGGATTATTTTTTTCGCTGATTATAAAATTATATGCAGGCATCGGTCGCACCCATTTATCGCGCTTGCTTTCTTCCCAGAATATCCAGTAAGGTTCATACATCGAAACCGCATTTGTTGTAAGCATCGGCAAACATACCCAATACGGCTCAATCAAATCTAAATTATCAAAAATCATTTTTTCTATAAAGTTAATCGTTCCTTTATAAAAAGCCTCTAAATCAATGAATAATATACCTATTTTCTTCTTAATATTATTTTTACGCATATAGTCAACAACGAGATTAAATACAACCCCGCTATCCTTACCGCCTGAAAATGAAACATAAATATTTTCAAAATTTTTAAATATATAATCTATCCTGTTGTTAGCGGCATCGTAAACATTAATATTTAAGTAATACTTTTTCATAATATCAATTCAACCCTGTGCCATTTTGTAAATGCCTTGATTATTTTAAATCCCGCCTTCAAATAGTGCGGCAAACATTCATTGGTACAGTCTGCTTTAATGTGCTTTATTCCATTTTTTTTACACCATTTTATACGTTCCGATATTAATTTTTTATGAATGCCTTTTTGTCTGTAATCGGGAATAACATAATCATACGTAAATTCGACATCTTTTTGTGTTTGCCGTATTGCTGAAAATCCAGCCAAATTTTCATTATCGAAAACAATAAACCAGCAATAATTTTCGTCTGTCAAAATCGGATAACCATCAAACATTGCCACAATACTGCGATTCATTGCATACGGAGCAATGAGTTCGTATAGCCGTTTGTCTGTTCCTGATAGTTTTTGTATTTTCATTTTCATTTTTTTTTACAAATATAGATATAATTTTAATTGTTATAAACTTTCGATATATTTTTTCAATTTTGTTTTGTCAAGCATAAGCCGTTTTATCTCATCTGCCAGATTGCCCTTGCGCCTCAAATTTCGCATGATTTTATCGTCAATATTTGCTTCCGTGCGAAAATCATGTATAAACATTTTATTTCTTTGCCCCTGCCTGTCGATACGTCCGACAGACTGTTTTCTGTGAAAATATGAAAATGAATTTGAAAAAAATACAATCCTTCGGCATACTTCCTGTAATCCATTCAGCCCTGTGCCGCCTGACTGCATTGTCGCAACAAAATATTTCTTTTTACCGCTCACGAAGTCGGCAAGTTCGGCATCGCGATCCTGCGGATTTTTGCCTGTAAAAACAGCACAGTTTTCATATCCGAAATAATCGACAATCATTTCAATTTCAAATATATATTTACAAAAGAAAATCACCTGTTCATCAGCGGGAATATTGTTCATAAGCGAAAATTTGTTTGTTCCCAAATATTCACGCTCATTGTCATGCCTGCAATAACCGCAGCAAATCTGCTGCATTCGAGTAAATGACTTGAATATGTCTGTTGCATAGAAATTATCGCTCTTTATCTTATCAAGCAGCCATTCCTTTTCTTCGTGATACAGTTCATATTGAATGTCATTCATTTTACATGTATGTATATAAAATTGCTTTGCCGGCAAATTTAAACATTCTTCTTTCGTGATTTGATAAGTGTAAGGTTCGAGTAAACCCATAAGGTGGTCAATATTCTTGTAACCTATAATCTCATCACCGAACATGCCGCCCATTACTAAATATCTTTCTTCAAACTTTTTCCAGTCGCGAACTCCGATAATCAGCGGCGACAAACACGCATACTGCATATAAAGATTATGAACATTATCGGTTACAGGCGTGCCTGTCATTACAAGTTTGTAACTGGTTTTATCGCAAACCATTTTAATACGTTTCGACCGCTTGGCAGTCGGCGTTTTTATTGCATGGCTTTCGTCTATAATGATTTGCGTTTCGCTGTCGGCGAAATTCAGAGCCTCAAAAACAGCCCTGTTGCTGCTGCTCATGCTCTCATGCCCGATTAATTTCCATTCGATTTCCTTGTGGGCGCACCACAAGTCAATTTGCGCCTGAAAGTTTTTTTTAGTCGAAACAGGCAGAAATACAAGAACTTTCTTTATTTCTTTTGCCTCGTATCGACTTACGGCAATATCAATAGCAATCTTAGATTTGCCGGTGCCGGTATCGGCATACAGCGCCGACACTTTCATCGAGCAGCAAAACCGCAACGCATCAGCCTGATGGCGCAGACTGCTATCGTCATAAACAGGAAGAATATCATCGCGCAATCGGATATGTAGCGGCGTCTGTTTGCGTTCAAGTTCACAGTCGTTTATTATCTCGTAAAACTGTCGTTCAATTTCCGCTTTATATTCTGTTTCAAGCGAGCGGTCGCGCAGTTCGGCGCACCTCATATTTTCAATGCGCACAAAAACAGTCAGTCTGTCGTTTACAACTTCAAACCATGCAACAGTTGTAATATCTCTGTTATTTTGCCCGAATTTAAAATATAACCGCTCGACTTTGTCGGTTTTAAAAAGGCGAGAATATTTAATCCTCGCCTGCAATTTATCAAGCTGATTCATCCTTATAATTTTAATATGTCTATTATTTTATTTTCATCAAGCAAATCGTAGAATGATGATTTACCTGCTTCAATAATATTAGGAAAATCGCCTGCTATTGGCGTATTATCGTCATCTATAAAAGTACCGACAAAACCGATTTTGCCGCCAAAATCGTACACTCTAACGCCAAGTTCGCCGCTAAATTTCATTGATAATAATACAAAAAACACTTCTTCGGGCTTCAAAAAATCATACTGCGGATATTTTTCATAAAAATTTATAATCGCATCTATACGTAATATAATTGCAGAATAAAACGAATGATTTTTGGGTATCATTTTTATTATGTTCTCGCGCGTTTTCTGCTGATTTGCCTGCTTCACTTCGCAATTTTTACAGGATATTTCGCCTGTGCTTCCAAAGCAATTAAGCATTATTTCGCGAACATATTCCAGCATACTGTCATCAAACCAGAATGCGTTATCTTTCCATATTCCGCGCAAATTGCGAGCTTTGGATATGAACTGCGAATGATAAGGCGATGTTACTTTCACCTTGTCATCTATAATTTCAAGTTTAATTTCCTTATTTTTCATAATTTAAAATTTTAATAATTAAACCATTTTACTTTTTTTGAAGAATACTGTAATTTACAGTCGTTTTTTTCAAGAATAAAAGCCGCAATCCAAACCGCCTGTGATTTTTGCGGATCGTAATCGTATCCAAATACCATTGACTTGGGAATAATCGCAGTTGAGCCATCGTAGGCTGCTGCCTTGTAAGTTTTGTCCGTGTAATTTGTAAGACTTTCAAGCCTTACCGAGTAACATTTAATTTTTTTCATATTTTTTTGCCTGTTTTTAGTCTGCTGGCTCCGCAGGATTTAAATTAATAAAAATATCTACAAAGATAGATATAATTTTCTATCTGCAAAAAAATCATTTCCGTTAAATAATCTTAATAAGAAGAAAATATTTTTATAGATATTGAAAATCAAAAAAATATAGAAAGCCCTTTTCGGGGCTTTCAAAAAAAAAGAAATTGAAAAACAAATTATTTCTTAAATTTGCTTATAAATTTGTATGCGTAAATTATTGCTGTTATTATCGTTGCGCATATTGCAATCCACATTATATATTTTAACCAGTA
>JAISOH010000166.1 GCA_031275825.1 Prevotellaceae bacterium
GACCTTATTGCTACATATAAAGAAGTAAAAAAGGCAGCCAACTATCAGGAACTTGGCGAGGGAACAAAGAAGTTTCAAAAGCAGATGGAAGAATTGACGGAAGCGCAAAAGGCGCAGGCAGCGCAGATGGAAATTTGTTTTATGTCATTATGTTTGACGTCATTTGCTTTAGTGTGTGTTTGAGCGTTTTGCACGCGGATGATACAAAAGAATTGCATTTCTTATAAACGTCTGGTCAAGATGCGTATATATTTCGGTAGTAAGAATAGATTCATGTCCAAGCATTTGCTGTACAGATCTTAAATCGGCGCCGTTTTCAATAAGATGCGTTGCAAAAGAATGTCGAATTGTATGAGGACTTATGTTTTTTGCAATTCCTGCTTTTTTTGCATATTTTTTTATCAGATTAAAAATTGCTACGCGCGTAAGTTTTTTTCCGCTACGGTTAAGAAAAACAATATCTTCGGCTTTTTTATCAACAAATATTGACTTTCGCCGGTCAAGATATAAATTCAGCGATTTAATTGCTCTTTCGCCTATGGGCACAAGTCGTTCTTTGTTGCCTTTTCCTACAATTCGTACAAATTCGTCTGTAAAATATAAATTCGATATTTTCAAATCAACAATTTCGGAAACGCGCAAACCGCAACTGTAAAGAATTTCGATAATGGCGGCGTTTCTATGTCCAAGAGGTTCGCTTAAATCTATGCTTGAAATGAGTCTGTTTATTTCTTCAACAGTCAAAAAATCAGGCAATTTTCGTGATGTTTTGGGAGTTTCTACAAGTTCGGCAGGATTGTTTTGCAACTCGTTTTCCATTTCAAGAAATAAAAAAAAACTTTTTATGCCGCTTAAAATCCTCTGTTGAGTTCGACCGTCTAAATTATTATCATACAAACCGGCAAGAAATTCCTGAATATGACATTCCTTAATATCATTGATATTCAGATTGTTTTTTTTTTCTGCAAAGGTTCTGAGTTTGACTACATCGTGCACGTAGGCATCTATGGTATTTTCCGAAAGCGCCAGTTCCAACCGCAAATATTTTTTAAAATCTTTTATTGCAATATCCCATTTCATAACCATTTAAGGTTAAAGTTACAAATATATTCATCATTTTATTTTGCAAATCTAAACATAATATTCCGTTTTTTTTTAATCTCGCATAAATTTATTTTAAAATTTTATTACCTTTGCTTCCTCTTAACGATAAATACTTTATGGAAGATAAAATTATCATAAACTTTGAAAACGCAGATATATCGCATGATGGAAATCCTGTGCTGGATAATGTGAATTTAAAAATAAATTCCGGTGATTTTGTTTACATCATAGGACGTGTAGGAAGCGGAAAAACAAGTTTGATACGGGCAATAAACGGCGAAATATCGGTAAAAGAAGCTACCGTTGCGCAAGTTGTCGGATTTGATTTGAAAACTCTGAAATCAAAACATGTTCACCTGTTAAGGCGCAAACTTGGAATTGTTTTTCAGGATTTTAAATTATTAACCGACAGAAATGTGTTTGAAAATTTAGCCTTTGTATTACGTGCAACCGACTGGAAAGACAGAAAAAAAATCAAGGAACGTATTAGCGAAGTTCTTGACAGTGTGGAACTGAAAAATAAAATATCGAAGATGCCGCATCAACTTTCGGGAGGCGAACAGCAGCGTATCGCCATTGCCCGCGCTTTGCTCAACAATCCTACGCTTTTGCTTGCCGATGAACCGACAGGAAATCTCGACCCTGAAACATCTGACAAAATAATGGAAATACTTTTTGATTTAAACAGCAAATTCGGAATCACAATTATAATGGCAACTCACAATTATCAGTTACTCAAAAAATATCCTGCACAGATATATAAATGCGATAAAGGAAAAATTACAGAATATGATGACACAAAAGAAATTGATTTTGACTATTTCGGATATTAAAAACAAATAATTTATATAAAACCCAAAGAATATTATGATAGATTTTAAAAACACTCAAATTGCCTTTGAAGCAAAAAACAATGCGGATTTGCGGCGTGCAAAATTCCTGTTTAACACAATAAAACATCCGTGGGTTGTTAAACTGGGAAAAGTTTTTGTTTATATTACAAGCAAAACCGGATTTCCTGTAGGCTGGATGCTGAAACCAACTATTTACAAACAGTTTGTCGGCGGCGAAACATTGAAAAAATGTACTCCGCTGGCTCAGCAACTTATGAAATACAATATACGTTCAATATTCGACTATTCGGCAGAAGGCGGCGGAAGCGACAAAGATATTCAACAAACTTTCAATGAATTTATTTCTTCGATAGGATATGCAAAAAACAACAAAAATGTTGCATATACCGTATTTAAGCCTACGGCGCTTGTTTTTGATGAACTTTTGAAAAAAGCATCGGCAAAAGTAAAACTTAATGAAAACGAACAAACACAGTACGATGAGTACAGACAAAGATTTGAGAAATTATGCCAGCGCGCTTACGACAACGATGTTCGTATTCTGGTTGACGCCGAAGATTATTGCTTTCAAGATGCAATAGATGAATTGACCGAAGAAATGATGCGCAGGTTTAATAAAAAACGTGCAATAGTTTTCACAACTCTTCAAATGTATCGACACGACCGTTTGCCGTATCTCGAAAAACTGTACAAAGACGCCATAGAAAATAATTACACAGTAGGAATGAAATTTGTTCGCGGAGCATACATGGAAAAAGAACGTGAACGCGCAAAACAGCTTGGTTATCCCGACCCTATATGTCCAACAAAACAGGCAACCGATGAAAATTACAACAAAGGTTTGCGTTATGTCATTGAACATCTTGATAAATTTGAAGTATTTTCGGGAACTCACAACGAAGAAAGTAATATGGTTTTATCTAAATTGATTGAAGAATATAATCTTGAACGTAACGACAACCGCATATTCTTTGCGCAACTGTACGGAATGAGCGATAATCTTTCGTATAATCTTGCTCACGAAAATTATAACGTTGCAAAATATATTCCTTATGCGCCGGTTAAAAAAGTTTTGCCCTATCTTCTTCGGCGCGCTGAAGAAAATACGGCAATAGCAGGACAAACAACACGTGAGCTGGAACTGATTAAAACCGAAATCAAAAGACGAAAAACAGAAAAAAGGAATTGTAAAAAACAGTAAAAATTCGGATTTTTGCAAATTGTCTCAATAGATTTAACAAATCAAATCCGTATAAGGAAACAGACTTGTTATAAATACATGAACCAAATAAACATATCTGATTTTGATTATGAACTGCCCGATGAACGCATCGCAAAATTTCCTCTGCCAAAGCGCGATTCATCAAAATTATTGATTTACAACAAAGGTAAAATAAATCATCAATCGTTTGCTGATTTGCCGGATTTGTTAAATCCTAATTCTTTGCTTGTATTTAACAATACAAAAGTTGTTAATGCACGAATAATTTTCCGTAAAACCACAGGAGCGCAAATAGAGGTTTTTTGTATTGAACCTGCTTTACCAAACAGTTACGAGCAAAATTTTGCATCAACAGCCGAATGTATTTGGAACTGTGCTGTTGGAAATCTTAAAAAATGGAAAGGCGAAACCCTAAAAAAAAAATATATTTGCGACAATATCGAAGATGAACTTGGCGTTGATAAAATAGAAAATAATAACAGTTTGCTGAAACTTAAATTCAGTTGGAATTCAGGATTATCTTTTGCTCAAATTATGGATATATGCGGCAAAATACCTGTTCCGCCATATTTGAAACGCGAATCGCAGAAAATTGACAACGAACGGTATCAAACGGTTTATTCCAAACCAGAAGGTTCGGTTGCCGCTCCAACAGCAGGACTGCATTTCAGCAATAATGTGTTGCAGAATATAAAATTAAAAAATATCGAAACCGATGAAATAACCTTGCATGTCGGAGCAGGAACATTCAAGCCTGTAAAAACAAAGTTTGTCAACGAACATGTAATGCATGGAGAACGTTTTTTTGTAAAAAAAACAAGTATTCAAAAAATAATCAAATATCTTGGAAACATTACGGCAGTTGGTACAACAAGCGTGCGCACACTCGAAAGTTTATACTGGACAGGTTGTAAAATCAGGCAAAATAAAAATATCAGAAATATGACCGTTCAACAGTTTGAACCTTATCAAAACAATTTCCAAATAAGCGTTGAGGAATCTTTGCAAACAATATTAAACTATCTTGATGATAATAATTTACACGAATTTGAAGCAACAACGCAAATAATGATTATGCCCGAATATAAACCCAAAATAGTAAACAGACTGATTACAAATTTTCATCAACCCGGAAGCACACTGCTGCTGCTGGTTGCTGCATTTATAGGTAACGACTGGCGCAAAGTTTACGATTATGCACTGAAAAACGATTTTCGGTTTCTCAGCTATGGCGACAGTTCTGTTTTGACGCCTGCCTAGCTTGTAAATATCAAACATTGGAAACTTTTGCAAAATATTAAACCAATTTGTTTTTTTACTGCATTTCACGATGATGATAATTTACCTTTGCCTTTATAAATTTTGCGGGAAGTTTTTATTCGACTGTGTATAATTTCGAAAATTTCATATACATTTGTAAAAAATAAAATTATGAAAAAGACATTTATAACATTTATTGCTGTCGTTTGCCTTGTACAGACAGCCAAAACGCAATCGGATGATTTTGCTCAATTAAACGACAAAACGCTGCATCTGAAAAACGGAATCATATTAAGCGAAGGCGACATGATTTATTTAGGCAAGCCGACAGGCTGCTATGAAAATTGCTTTGAACACATATTTCAAGAGCCTGAAGAAATGATTCCTAAAATTACGCATAAATTCACTAAAAACGTTTATGCTTTGTATTCAGGCGAAAAGGTAAGAGTAAAAAAAATCAAACAGATAAATCAAAAAGATGAAAAAATATGGTTGATTACTTTGTACTATCTTCCTAAAAAAGAAAATATGTATTGCTATCTTGAAAAAGCGCTCAATGCAGGTGAAATTGCTGTAATGCAAACAAATATAGCAAACGAACAGAATATAAAGCCCGAAGTAAAACAGGCGGAAATACAGGAAAAAAACACAACAGGTTTCAGCGTTGCCGACGAAATTCGCAAATTGAAAGCATTGATGGATGAAGGGCTGATTACAAAAGAAGAATTTGAAAAACAAAAAGCAAAATTGCTCGAATAAAACATTAAATTTTTAATTTGTAATTTTAGAAAAATCATTCCAGAAATCGGGATATGACTTTGCAACACATTCTGCATTTTCAATTATTATATCTCCGGCTGCATTAACAGATGCGGCAGCCAAAGCCATAGCTATTCTATGGTCGTTATGAGTGTTAACTGTTGCATAATCAATGCTGCCTCCAAAAATATACATTATATTTTTTTCCAGTTCAATTTTTATGTTGAGTTTGGCAAATTCGCATTTCAGAATTTCGGCTCTGTTACTTTCTTTGTTTTGCAGTCGCAATACGCCTTTCACAATGCTTGTGCCTTTGCAGTTTGCGGCTAAGGCTACAATAGCAGGAAACAAATCGGGACAGTCGGTTGCATCAAATTCAAATGCATTCAACAGTTTTTTTCTGATTGTAATTTTATTTTCCCCAACCGTAACGTCAGCGCCGCAAAGCCTCAACACTTCAAGAATTGCAATATCTGCCTGCTTTGAATGTAAATTCAGATTTTCAACCGTAATGCTTCCGCCTGTTGCCGCAGCAGCCAGCAGACACGATGCTCCGCTCCAGTCGCCTTCAATATCTAGCGAACAGGCATTGTAATTTTGGTTTCCTTCTATAAAAAAACTTTTATAATTTTCGCAGGTAATTTTTATTCCGAATTTCCGTAAAATACTTACAGTTAAATCAATATAAGGTTTACTGTTTAAATTTTCAACATCAATAACAGAATTTTCATTACAAAGCGGTAATATTGTCAATAAACCTGAAAGCGTTTGAGAAGTGCCGCCTGCATCAATTTTTATTTTCCCGCCTTTTATTTTTCCTTTTACCCGCACAGGCAAATATTCTTTATTTTCACACTGCAATCCCAATAAATTCAAGGCTTGTAACAAGTCGCTCACATTTCGCCTCAACAGAGTGTTTGTACCTGATATTTCAAAATCATTTGAAAAGAAACCGACAACAGGCGTAAAAATTCTTAAACACAGCGCCGATTCTCCGCAGTACAAATTTGTTATTCTGTTTACGAATTTGCCTGTTATCTGTATTTCGTTTTTATTTATTTCTATTTCCGCTCCAAGCGATTTTATTATATTTATTGCAGATTCGACGTCATCACACAAGGTGAAATTTCGGATAATTGTTTTACCCTTACACAAAATTGAAGCGGCGCATGCCCGTATCAACATGCTTTTTGACGATGGAGCGCAAATATTTCCGGATATTTTACACGGGCTTAATTTTATCTGCATAATTCAAATATTTAATATTTTACGCATTGAACCAATATCAGGTTGCTGCTGCGTAAAAATTTTGTATGCTGCAATACCCTGATTTAACAGCCAAAATCTGCCATCAATACACCGACAGCCTTTTGACTGCGCCATTTTAAAAAAAGCGGACTGTTGAGGTGAAGCATCAAAAATAATCTGATTCAAATTCAAATATTGCTCATCAATAACGCAAATACCGGCTGGCAAAGCATTTACTATCAGTTTTTTATTTAAAATATTTCTGTTTATTTCATTTATGTTTATAACATTGCATTTTATTTTTTCGGCAATGCTGTTTGCTTTGTCCGGTGTGCGGTTTGCTACTGTAATATTTGCGCCAAGTTTGTGCAGGGCAAAGGCAACCGCCCTCCCCGCTCCTCCCGCTCCGATAATCAAACATTCTTTGCCATCAATATCTATGTTAAAATCAATCAAGGTTTGTAAAACGCCCAAATAATCCGTATTGTATGCTTTCAATTTATTGCTTCCGGTTGAGATAATTACATTTGTTGCACCTGTCATTTCGGCGGTTTCGTCTGTTTCATCAACAATCGCCATTGCCTCTACTTTTAGTGGTATGGTAACATTTACGCCGCATAATGTTTTACTTCGCAACAAATTTTCCACATACTTTATATCCGTAGTTTCGATTAATGAATATTCAAAATCGCAGTCGCCATACGCAGCCTTGAACAAAGAAGGGCTTTTACTGTGCGATATTGGTTTTCCGACAAGCGCAAATTTTTTCATTGTTTTAATATTTTTTCCAGTTCGTACACAGTCATCTGTCCTTCCGCCGACTGCTGTTTTTTCCTGTAAGCCGCATAAATAAACGGAGAACCGAGTTTCAAACTTTTTATCCTCGATTTTTTTCCAAATTTTCCCATGTTGAATGCTATCAGTTTTTTTTCGGTTTCGTAAAGCGAAAGAATTATCGAATTATCATTTATTGTCTGCGCATGAGTTACAATTTTTATAAAATCAGGATTTGATGTTTTTGCCTGTGCAATAATATTTTTGAGCATACCGGTATCAGGCGTTTCGTTAAAGTTGTGATATGATATAATTATTTTACAGTTGTTTGAACGTGCGGTATCAACAAGTTTTTTTTTGTAATTTTCATCCGATTCAAGTTCTATATCAATATAAGCCGCTCCGTTTTTTGCTGCAAATGTTAATAATTCCAACCGTTTATCATCGCTGTAAATTCCCGTGCGGCAAGTAGCAATTAAAGGAATTTTAAGCGCCAGAAGTTTTCTCATTTCATTCGTTTCGGCTTGTATTTTATCTAAACGCAATTCTGCCATTTCGCATTGTTTTAATATTTTAATGCATTTGTCAATATTCTGTTCTACTATGCTTACACAAATCATAATTACTTGAAACTTGCTATTAAACTTTTTAAATCATTTATTTTTATGTTTTTTTCTAATGATTTTCCTATTTCCCTTATCAATACAAAATTTATTTCATCATCATTTTTTTTCTTGTCGGCAATAATTGTTTTGAACAGTATTTCGCCGTCTATATCGGTATGCAAAGGCAAACCCAGATTTGAAAGCAGATTTTTTATACGGACAACATTACCAGTCGAAATCAAATCGAAATGTTTTGAAATTTTTGCTGCAAACATTATTCCCGTACCGACTGCAAATCCATGCGAAATATCCGAATTTCGTTCAATTGCATGTGCCAGAGTATGTCCGAAATTCAAACTTCGCCTTTCGCCTTTTTCAAATTCATCATTTCTTACAATATCGGCTTTGTGCCGTATTGATTTTTCAATTAATTCCTGTAAAATTTTTTTATCACGCTTCAAGATTGCATCTGTATTATATTCTATAGAATCAAACATTTCCGAATCTTTTATCAGAGCAATTTTCACAATTTCGCTCATTCCGCCGATAAATTCGTTTTGAGGAAGAGTAGCAAGCATATTTGTGTCGCAAATCACAAATTCGGGTTGATTGAAAGTTCCAATCATATTTTTAAAACCATCAAAGTTCACTCCGTTTTTTCCGCCAATTGAAGCATCCACTTGCGACAGCAACGATGTAGCAACAAATCCGAACCGCAAACCCCGCATATAAACAGATGCCGAAAATCCTGCAATATCGCAGGTTATTCCTCCGCCGATTCCTGCAATAAATGTTGTTCTGTCGGCTTGTAATTCAATTAATTGTGAAATTATATTTTTTACTGTTTCAAGTGTTTTGTTCTTTTCGTTTGCACGGATTTTTATGCAGTCAAAATTTTTAAAAAACGGATAGAGCTTATAAACATTTTCATCAATTATAATAACAACTCTGTGCGCAGACAAACAGTTTTGAAATCTGGTAAAGTCCACGCCTGTAAATATTTTTGAATGTTTGCCTGTTGCCGTTTTAATCTCCGTAGTTTGCATGTTTTATGTTTCAATTATGCGCAAAGTTATGATTTTTCGCATTAAAATAAAAATTTGCGAATAATTAGAAACTGTTTAAATTTCATATATAATTTCCATTTTTTTACTGTTTCGACATTGTCAAAACCTTTCCGACAGCCGTCCGCAATTCTTCGACATTGTCAAAACTTTCCCGCCTGTTGTCTGCAATTCTTCGACATTGTCAAAACTTTATTTACATTTAAAATTGTAATAACAGTTTTACAGGCGAAATGTATATAAAATTTTAGAGATTACACACAGAGATATAAAAATTTCCTGCAAAAATTTACAGGTGCAGCGATAATGGCAGTAAGATAATGCCATGTCAGCCAAATATTGTATCATTTTGCAAATGATTAACAAACAGGAAGAGCGTCCTTGCAGACTTTACCTGCAAGGAACTGATTGAGTGGATGCCTGCGAAAACAGGAATGACACTTCGGTTGCTTTCATCTTCACTGTTATGTTGCAACTACGAAACCCGGTTTTTGAAATAAACTTTTTTTGAATATATAGTTGTGTGTTGGTTTGATTCGTAAGGGACAACCGATTAAACTTAAACAGTTTCTTAAAAAATTCATGCAATATATATTTTTCAAAACCGGCTTTGCCGAATTTTATTTCAA
Source organism: Prevotellaceae bacterium (assembly GCA_031275825.1). Classification (GTDB taxonomy): domain Bacteria; phylum Bacteroidota; class Bacteroidia; order Bacteroidales; family UBA932; genus JAIRKV01. Next base: position 9,520 of record JAISOH010000166.1, read on the forward strand.
AGTGTGTTTACATTTAAAAATTCTCAATTCATAATTACAATAAAATATGTACTTTTGCAGCAAAATTTAAAATTTAAAATTTGGTTTCATTAGATAATATAACAGTTTCGTTTGGCGGATTTACTTTGATAAACAACATTTCGATAATGATAAATTCACGCGACCGTATTGGTCTTGTCGGCAAAAACGGCGCAGGAAAATCCACATTATTGAAAATACTTGTACGTTTACAAAATCCGACATCCGGCATTGTGTCGTGTCCTGCCGATATCAGCACAGGATATTTGCCGCAGCAAATGCCGCATTACGACCATCTTAGCGTTTTTGACGAAGTGATGAAAGCGTTTGATGTTTTGCAGAATATCGAAAAACAAATTGCAAAACTTACCGAAGATTTATCAAAATACAGTGATTACAATTCGCCGGAATACTTTAAAACTATTGAAAAACTTAATGAAGCAAACGATTTGTATAACATTCACGGAGGACAAAACCGCGAAGCAAACATCGAACAAACTTTGCTGGGACTTGGTTTTAAACGAACCGACTTTTATCGGAAAACCGATGAATTTAGCGGAGGCTGGCGAATGAGAATCGAACTTGCAAAAATACTTTTACGGCATCCCGATTTGATTTTGCTTGATGAACCGACAAATCATCTTGACATAGAATCAATACAGTGGCTTGAAGATTATTTAAAAATATTTGATGGCGCCCTGATTTTAATTTCTCACGACCGCGCATTTCTAAATAATGTAACAACGCGGACTGTTGAAATTTTGTCAGGTAAAATTTATGATTACAAAGCGCCTTATTCACAATTTGTACAGTTACGGAAAGAACGCCGCGAACAACAACTTGCAGCATATCAAAATCAACAAAAATTAATTGAAAGTACTCAGGATTTTATAAATAAATTCAGATATAAACCGACAAAATCAAATCAGGTGCAGTCAAGAATAAAACAGCTTGAAAAGATTGATATAATTGAGATAGATGAAGAAGACAATTCTGCTTTGCACATAAAATTTCCACCGACTCCACGTTCGGGACAGGTTGTTTTTGAAGCTCAAAATCTTACCAAACAGTTTGGAAACAACATGGTTTTTAAAGATGTAAATCTAAAAATAGAGCGCGGAAACCGTATTGCATTTGTAGGTCGCAACGGCGAAGGAAAAACAACAATGGCGCGCATAATCGCAGGAGAACTGAATTATGACCACGGAGAAGCAAAACTCGGATATAACGTAAATCTCGGATATTTTGCACAAAATCAGGATACTATAATGGACGACAGCATAACGGTATTTGAAACTCTCAACCGTATTGCCGTTGGCGATATTCGCACAAAACTACGCGATATTCTTGGCGCTTTTCTGTTCAGAGGCGACGATGTTGATAAAAAAGTAAAAGTGCTTTCAGGCGGAGAACGTTCTCGGCTTGCAATGGCAAAATTACTGTTGGAACCTTACAATTTTATAGTCCTCGATGAACCTACAAATCACATGGACATGCGTTCGAAAGATATTTTAAAAGATGCTCTGGCAAAATATGATGGAACTCTTCTTGTAGTATCTCACGACCGTGAATTTCTTGATGGTCTGGTTGATAAAATTTATGAATTTCGCAACCAAAAAGTTAAGGAATACCTTGGCGGAGTTTATTATTTTTTGCAACAGCGAAAAATTGAAAATTTAAGCGACATAGAGAAAAAAAATAATATTGCCGCAAACCCTAAAAATAAGGAATCATCAGGAAAAGATGAATACTTGAAGAAAAAAGAAAATGAAAAAAATTTGCGGAAAATACAAACAGGTATCGAAAAAATTGAGAAACAAATTGAAGAAACGGAAGCAAAAATTGCCGACTGGGATAAAAAACTTTCCAATCCCGACATTTATAATACCGACATTAACGATAACAGCATTTTTGAACAGTATAAACTGCTGAAATCGGAACTTGCAAAACAAATGCACGAATGGGAAAAATTTAATTACGAACTGGAATTGATAATGAATAATGAATAATTAAAAACTTTAAGTATGGATAATATAATTTTTGGTATTCGCCCTGTAATTGAAGCCCTTGAAACAGGGAAACATATTGAAAAAATATACTTGAAACAGGGCGCTGACAGCGATCTTTTTCATCAACTTTTACGATTGATAAAACAGCATGGCATTTTAGTACAGTGGGTTCCCTTAGAAAGATTAAACAGATTTACGCAAAAAAACCATCAGGGAGTTGTTGCCCTGTGTGCTGTTGTTGAACTTGCCGATTTTGAAACAACCGTCGAAAAAATAATACAAACCGTAAAAAATCCTCTTGTTGTTATTCTTGATGGAGTAACGGATGTACGCAATTTCGGAGCTATTGCGCGTTCGGCCGAATGCGCAGGAGCGCAGGCTGTGATTATGCCTGCAAAAGGAGCAGCGCCAATTAATGCCGATGCTGTTAAAACTTCGTGCGGAGCATTAAACATAATTCCGGTATGCAGGGTTCCCAATTTGAAAACTGCGATTTTTTATTTAAAATCAACAGGATTTCAAATAATAGCAGCCGCTGAAAAAGCGGAAAAACCCTATTATGACGCCGATTATGTAAAACCGACAGCAATAATAATGGGCGCCGAAGATACCGGAATTTCACGCACAAACATCGAACTTTGCGACGAACAGGTAAAAATTCCCGTATGCGGAAAAATAAATTCGCTGAATGTATCGGCGGCGGCAAGCATTTTAATGTATGAAGCGATAAGGCAGAAACAAAAAAACGAATAAACGGACATCCTTTTTACCAAACAGATACTTAAACACCGTTCCTTATGAATCAAATCAGGCAGTATTTAAGTATGAAATTTCAGGAAAAAAAGTGAAAAGGTATTGATAACCGTTGCAAATAAATTACTCATACAGGCATTCCGTATTATTAAAAACCGCATGTATATTAATAAATTTCTATCAAAAAATTTACTTGTTAACACAGTTTTTATTTAAAATCTTTTACATCTGCCGCTTAAACCTGACTTGCGAAAATTGAATTATCTTATTACTTTTGTGTCGTAAAAACAAAAAAGTACAAAATTATGTCAATACCGGAATTTAAATATCAAAATCCTTTTCCGTTGAAACAGGATAAAACGGAATATTACCTGCTTACAAAAGAGCATGTGTCAATAACAAAGTTTGAAGGCAAAACAATATTGAAAATCGAACCGGAAGGTTTAACCAGACTGGCGCAAACAGCAATACGCGACTGTTCGTTTCTGCTGCGCACCGAACATCAGCAAATGGTTGCAAAAATTCTGTCTGACCCCGAAGCAGCCGAAAACGACAAATACGTTGCGCTTACAATGCTTCAAAATGCCGAAGTATCGGCTAAAGGAATTTTGCCGTTTTGTCAAGATACGGGTACGGCAACGATTATAGCAAAAAAAGGTCAGCAGGTTTGGACGGGCGGCGGCGATGAAGAAGCGCTTTCGCTTGGAATTTACAATACTTATACTCAAGAAAATCTTCGCTATTCGCAAACTATTCCATTGACAATGTATAAAGAAAAAAATTCGGGCTGTAATCTTCCTGCACAAATTGATATTCAGGCAACAGATGGAGATGAATATAAATTTTTGTTTATTGCAAAAGGCGGAGGATCTTCAAACAAAACATACCTTTATCAGGAAACAAAAGCATTATTAAATCCCGAAACGCTTGAAAACTTCCTGATTGAAAAAATGAAAACGCTCGGTACGGCGGCTTGTCCTCCATATCATATTGCCTTTGTTATAGGCGGAACTTCGGCAGATGCATGTTTGAAAACAGTAAAACTTGCTTCTGCCAAATATTATGATGAATTACCGACTCATGGAAACGACGGCGGACAGGCATTCAGAGATATGGAACTCGAAGGAAAAATTTTGAAAGCGGCGCAGCAGTCAGGATTTGGAGCACAATTTGGAGGAAAATATTATGCCCACGATATTCGCATAATCCGTCTTCCCCGTCATGGAGCATCATGTCCTGTTGGTTTGGCAGTTTCGTGTTCAGCCGACAGAAATATAAAGGCAAAAATCAATAAAGATGGAATTTGGATTGAAAAATTAGAAGAAAATCCCGGACGTTTTATTCCCGATGAATTGCGTAAAACCGAAGAAAACGGAGCAATAAAGATTGACTTGAACCGTCCCTTGAAAGAAATTCTTGCCGAACTTGCAAAATATCCAGTTGCTACTCGACTGTCGTTAAGCGGGACAATTATTGTAGGTCGTGATATTGCACATGCAAAACTTAAAGAACGTATAGACGCCGGTGAAGGACTTCCTCAATATATGAAAGACCATCCCGTTTATTACGCCGGACCTGCAAAAACTCCGCAAGGAATGCCTTCCGGCTCGTTTGGACCAACAACGGCAGGACGCATGGATTCGTATGTTGATTTATTTCAACAAAACGGCGGAAGTATGATTATGATTGCAAAAGGTAACCGCAGTCAGCAAGTTACCGATGCCTGCAAAAAATACGGAGGCTTTTATCTCGGCAGTATCGGCGGACCCGCTGCAATTTTGGCTCAGAACAATATCAAAAAAGTTGAATGTCTTGAATATCCAGAATTTGGAATGGAAGCAATATGGAAAATTGAAGTTGTTGATTTTCCAGCATTTATTCTGGTTGATGATAAAGGTAATGATTTTTTCAAACAGTTGAAACCATACGTTGCATGTAAATAGCCGTTCCTTGCAAATAAAAGTTGAGAATGGAGAATTGAGAATGATTTGTTTTTTCGTTTTTGCAAACTGCGAAGAAACCTCAGGGTTCGGCGCAGCCAGTCAGTTCAGAAAATAATTCTCAATTCTCATTTGTACGATTATTGGCAAGGAACTGATTAAAGAGAAATTATTTTCTCAAAAATAGCCCTCTCAAAAAAGCAGGTGTTTACTAAGCGAATTTTATATAAAGATCAGTTCATGCTTCGCGCCTGTTCAAATATACTTTTGTCTTCGCTGCTTGGATTTGGTTTGAAATTTTCGGATTCTTCAAGTTTTTTGAGGATTTTTTCTTCTTCCCTGCTTAATTTTTTTGGTATCCACACGCTTACATATACAAGCAAATCGCCAATGCCGTAGCCGTTTACGTCTGGAATTCCCTTGCCTTTCAAACGTAATATTTTCCCCGATTGTGTTCCGGGCGCTATTTTTATTTTTGCTTTTCCGTCAACAGTAGGAATTTCGACTGTGCATCCGAGAGCAGCTTGAGGAATATTTATAAACAGCGTATACAACAAATCGTTGCCGTCGCGTATGAGTTCCTTGTCGGGAATTTCTTCAATAAGTACGAGCAAATCGCCGTTTATTCCGCCGCGGCGCGCTGCATTTCCTTTTTCTGCTACGGTAAGTTGCATTCCTTCGCCAATGCCGGCAGGAATTTTGAAATTTATTTCCGTTTCGCGTTTTACTGTTCCTTCGCCATGACAATAGCTGCAAGGCGCTGTAACAGTTTTTCCCTGTCCATGACATGCAGGACACACCGAAACTTGCTGCATTTGTCCAAGCATTGTCCGTACAATTCTAACAGTTTTACCGGTACCTTTGCATGATTGACAAACGCTGTATTTTCCATCTTTTGCTCCGCTGCCGTTGCAATGGCTGCAAGCTACAAGTTTGTTTATTTTTATTTTTTTATCAACGCCTTTTACTGTTTCTTCGAGCGTAAGTTTTATACGAATTCTGATATCGCTGCCTCGATTTGTATATTGTTGCGAATAACCGTTTCCTCCGCCAAATATTGAACTGAAAGCATCTCCAAAGCCTCCACCGAAAATATCGCCGAAACGCGAGAAAATATCTTCCATATTCATATTAAATCCGTCACTTCCCGCTCCGCCTTCAAATCCGGCATGTCCGAAGCGGTCATATCGGGCACGTTTGTTTGCATCGCTAAGCGTATCGTATGCTTCGGCAGCTTCTTTAAATTTTTCTTCGGCTTCTTTGTTTCCGGGATTTTTGTCGGGATGATATTGGATAGCCTTTTGCCGGTAAGCCTTTTTTATTTCTTCTTCAGTTGCGTTTTTTTGTACGCCCAGCACTTCGTAATAATCGCGTTTTGCCATGATTTTTATTCTCCTACAATTACTTTTGCAAAACGAATTACTTTGTCGTTTAGCTTATAGCCTTTTTGAGCAACATCTATTATTTTACCTTTTTTTGATTTATCCGATACGGGGAATTTTGTAACGGCATCGTGTAAGTTTGTATCCAGTTCACAGTCTGTTGTTTCGATTTCGGTTAATCCCTGTGATTTAAGGAATCCTGATAATTTGCTGTAAATTAATAAAATGCCTTCTTTTATTGCTTCGATATCCGTTGCCGTTTCCATAGATGCAATACATCTGTTAAAATCATCGAGAACAGGAAGCAAGCCTTTTATGATTTCCTCGCCGCCGTTACGCAAAATTTCAAGTTTTTCACGTGCCGTACGTTTACGATAATTGTCAAATTCTGCTGACAAACGTATATATTTGTCATTAATTTCTGCCAATTTTTCCTCAAAAGTCGTTTCTTCTGTCTGTATTTCATTTATGCTTTCGACAGAATTTTCGATTTCCATATCTTTGTTTTCAATATCTTTGCTTGTATCGTTTTGATTTTCTATGTTTTTTCTGTTTTTATTTTTCATGTTTGAAAATTTGATAATTGGAATATTAAACAAAATTCTTGCCAAAAGTAAAATAATGACAAAAAGGCAGAAGCATTATGAAGATTCAGAAGCTGTTTAAATTTCATGCAGCAATTATTTTATTGAGCATAATTTTGATAAAGGAGAGTTGTATCATGGCAACGCTTGAGTCTGCTTTCTTTATATTCAAAGTCTTTAGCCAAACGTCTGA
>JAISOH010000191.1 GCA_031275825.1 Prevotellaceae bacterium
AGAAAAAAGATGGAAATATTATCCGAAAAAGCCAAACGATTTTTTCGTTCAGTTTTTTCCGTTGTTTTTTCTCAATTATTTCATTCCAAAATGCCGCATGAATTTTGATTGGTAAGGAATGACTATATATCTAACATTTTTACCATTTGATTATTAAATCATATTTCTTTTTTTTGCCAATTACCTTTTTTGAGGTAGTAATATCCTGAGCCGCCAATCAATATCCAGTATACAAATTCCGACAGCCACACAACAGCTGTTGTGCTTGGGTACACAATAGCCGTATAATAAATATATGTAATGTAAAAAAACATTGTTACAAATTCAATCAAAAACGCCGTTCGCGTGTTTCCTGTTCCCGAAACAGAATTGAAAATCATATTGCCCACAGCGCAAAATATCATTGCTGCCGACACAACCCGTATTACAGGCGCGCTTGCCCTTATCAAATCAATATCATCAGTGTAAATTTGAACTATAAGTTCGGGAAAAACAAATGTAAATACTGTAAAAGGTATAACTGCTATCAATGTTATTTTTATCATTCGATTGATAAACGGCAATACTTCGTTTTTACGCCCGGAGCCAATAAGATTACTCACCAAAGTACTTATTGTTGTAGATAATGCTATTCCGGGAATCATAAGCAGCATATACAAACTTCGTCCGATATTGGTTATGGCAAGCGGTCGTTCACCCATGTGTTCGATAAATATGAAAAACAAAAACCATGTTGATGTTGAAATGAGAAACTGAAACATTATGAAAATCGACAAATTAAGCATTTGTTTAATCACTTTCCAGTCTGTTTTTGAAAAATAAAAAAGAACATAACGTTTGGTATCCATTTTCAAAAGAGTGTATCCCAGCAAAAACAAAAATGTAACGACTTCTGCAATAACCGAAGCAATAGCAGCGCCGGCAATGCCAAGTTCGGGAAATCCGCAATTACCGAAAATCATTGCATAATCAAAAAAAACGTTGGTAACGGATGTAATAACTGCCGAAACCGTAAGCACGCGCGTTTGGGTTATTCCTACATACAAACTGCGAAACATTATGTTGAGAAACGAAAAGAAAAATCCGTATATGCGCCAGTCGAGATATTCAATAACAGCATTATAAACCTCGTTTGATGTTACCAGAAAACGTATGATTTGAGAAATATAAAAGAATGAAAATGTAAATATTATTATGCTCAACAGAAAATTAAAAAACAGTCCGTTATTGAATATCAAACCTATTTTTTCATAATCTTTTTCGCCATTGCGCCTTCCTATCAGTATTTGCGCTCCCTGACTGAATCCGAAACCGACAACATACACAGCTATGTAAAACATTCCGGCAATCGCCGAAGCACCGAGCGCCGTTTCGCTCAAATGCCCAAGAAAGGCTGTGTCGGTAACATTTATAATATTTTGAGCTATCAGCGTTAAACAAACAGGATATGCTATATTGAATATATTTTTATTACTTGTCAAATTCATAATATTTGAGATACGTTCATGTAAAAACAAGAATTTGCAAAGGTAAAAATTAATGCTCAAACAACAAGATAAATTTTACTGCATACAGGCGAATATTGATTAAAAAACAATGATACTTTTAGGTATCATTGTAAATCAGAGCAACAGATTTATTCCGTGAATTTTTGATGGTAAAACTTGAAAAAATTAAATTTTCCATGTCAGGCGTATTCGGATTTTTTACTGTTATTTAGTACCGTACGGCTTGTTTTTTATTTAATAAACATGAATAAATATAATTTTTCGGTTGAACAGCTTGCAAAAGTGATTATCACAGCGTTTTTTGCTGTTTTCAAAGCAGTTTTTAAGTTTTTCCCAATTATTTTGAAAATTTCTTGCAGAAATTGTATGAGATACAAAAAAAATCAGTAATTTTGTCCGTTGTAAGCATGTTTGTATTATTAATATATTTTGTTGATTTTCAATCGAAAAGATATATAAAGTATTTGATACTTGCAAATTTTACTTTTTCTTATCCGAAATTCAGATTAACGTGAAAAAAATTAAAATATATATTTTATTTGCATTATATGCGTTTGTTGCGTGCAAAAATTCAACAAAAATTCCTGATGTTGATAATATTGATGTAGATGTGCAGGTTGTAAGGTTTGACAAAGATATTTTTTCCATAAACGATGTTTCTGTTTTGCATGAAAAATATGGCAGTTTTTTTGATAATTTTTGCGATTATATTCTCGGCATAGGACGACCCGACAGCGCAAATTTTCAAAGCAATTTTGACAGTTTTCGCAACGACAGCACGGTGAGGCTTGCCCAAACCAAAGCCGAAAAAATATTGAACAGTTACGAACAGATTCTAAATAAAGAATTGACTAATGCTTTTAATTTATATAAATACTATTTTCCGCAAAAACAAATTCCGCAAATATACATTTATACTTCCGGATTTAATCCTTCGCTTATACTCGACCAAAACATTATAGGCATTGGCATGGATAAATTTCTGGGCAGCGATGAAGATATTTATAAATCTCTCGGCTTTAGCAGATATATTGTGCAAAACATGAGGAAAGAATTAATAGTTTGCGAAGTTGTCGGAGCGCTCGGCATGGATGAATTTCCACTCGGAAATATCCATTACACGCTGATAGAGAAAATGATTTATGAAGGGAAAATTCTGTATTTGAAACAAAAATTATGTCCGCTGATAGCCGAAAACGAATTATTCGGATTTAACAGTAACGATATGCGGTTTTGTATGAATAACGAACGTCAAATGTGGCTGTATCTTATAGAAAACAAAATGTTATATTCGGACAATTATACCGTTATTACAAAATTTACCGAAGCTGCGCCTTTCACATACGATTTTTCGCAGGAATCGCCGGGAAAAGCTGCAAACTGGCTTGGATTCAGAATAGTAAAACAATATGCCGACAATACAAATGCAAGTCTTGGCGAACTTATGAATGAAACCGCTTACGAAAAAATACTGCGCGAATCCAAATATAATCCGCGCAATTAGTTGCAGTTCTCATAAAAATAAATTATAATTATTTGAATATTAATATATTATTGATATTTTTATTTTGAGAAGGTTTCGTTGCATACAAATCTCAAAATTTAGACATGCAAATATCTTATTTACTGTAAATTGTTGTATATTTCAGAAATCAGTTTCAAATAATTTTTTATTTTTATTCATTTAATACTGATTTTTTTATTACCTTTGCCGCTCATTTTAAGAAAAATAAATTACTAATAAATCGTTTTATGAATTATCTAAACGCAGAACAGAAGAAAGAAATTTTTGAAAAGTACGGACAGTCTAATACGGACACAGGTTCGGCAGAGAGCCAGGTAGCCCTATTTTCTTACCGTATCAATCATTTAACCGAGCATTTGAAGCGAAACAAAAAAGATCATAATACCGAACGTTCACTTCTCCGCCTGGTTGGTAAAAGACGTAAAATGTTAAATTATCTGAAGACGGTTGATATTACAAGATATAGAAATGTTATTAAGGCTCTCAACCTTAGAAAGTAAAAAAAGAGGCTGTCTTAAAACTCCGGTTTCGTCATTGCAAACTGCGAGCGCAAGCGAAGCAGGAAGCAATCCAAATGTTTATTATCAATGGATTGCTTTGGGCTTTGCCCTCGCAATGACGTAATGACGTGTAAAATACCATTTTAAGACAGCCTCTTACAATTTGCAATTTACAAAAATGTTGAAATTATAGTATTCATAATTATCAAGTAATTTAAATATTGATTTAAGACAAAAATAATAAACCCGTTCAGGGTAAGCTGTAAAATAAAAATCAAATGAATATAATAAAAAAAACTATTACGCTTGACGACAATCGCGTAATTGAAATAGAAACAGGAAAACTGGCAAAACAGGCAGATGGTTCTGTGGTTGTAAAAATGGGTAAAACCATGCTTTTGGCAGCAGTTACATGCGCTAAAGAAGCTAAAGAAGATGTGGATTTTATGCCGCTGCAAGTTGAATATAAAGAAAAATTCGCTTCGGCAGGACGTTTTCCCGGCGGATTTCTAAAACGCGAAGGACGACCGTCCGACTATGAAATACTTATATCTCGTTTGGTAGATAGAGCCTTACGTCCATTGTTTCCCGATAATTTTCATGCCGAAGTATATGTAACCGTTAATCTTATTTCAGCAGATGGAACCGACATGCCCGATGCTCTTGCAGGTCTTGCAGCTTCGGCCGCTTTGTCTGTTTCGGATATTCCGTTTGGAGGACCTATTTCTGAAGTCAGAATTGCACGTACCGATGGAAAATGGATTATCAATCCGACTTTCGCACAAAAAGAAAGTGCCGATATCGACATTATGGTGGCAGCCACTTTTGACAATATATTAATGGTTGAAGGCGAAATGAAAGAAGTATCGGAAGCCGAAATGCTCGAAGCCATAAAAATAGCGCATCAGGAAATTAAAAAACATTGCAGAATACAAATGGAACTTACCGAAGAAACAGGCAAAACCGTTAAACGCGAATACTGTCATGAAACGAACGACGAAGAACTGAAAACTGCCATTCATAAATTCTGCTACGAAAAATGCTATGCGATTGCAAAAAGCGGAACAGGCAAACACGAACGCACAGAAGCCTTTAATGCTTTGAAAGAAGAATTTACAGCAACTATTCCCGAAGAAGAAGCAGATGAAAAAAAATCGATGATAGAACGTTACTATCATGATGTTGAAAAGGAAGCAATGCGCAATATGATTCTTGACGAAGGTATCCGGCTTGACGGTCGCAAAACAACAGAAATCCGTCCGATATGGTGCGAAATTGACTATCTTCCATCGGCACACGGCTCTGCAATTTTTACACGAGGCGAAACACAGTCGCTTACAACTGTTACGCTCGGAACAAAATTAGATGAAAAAGAACTTGACGAAGTATTGATACAGGGAACTCAACAATTTGTACTGCATTACAATTTTCCGCCGTTTTCAACCGGCGAAGCAAGAGCCTCACGCGGAACTTCAAGGCGCGAAGTAGGACATGGAAACCTCGCATTTCGCGCTCTTAAAACCTTAGTTCCGATAGGACAAAACAATCCTTATGCAATTCGCGTTGTTTCGGATATTTTGGAATCAAACGGCTCATCTTCGATGGCTACAGTATGCGCAGGTACGCTTGCCCTGATGGATGCCGGAGTAAAAATTGCAAAACCCGTTTCAGGTATTGCTATGGGATTGATTACAGATACAAAAAATAACAAATATGCCATTCTTTCCGACATTCTCGGCGATGAAGACCATCTCGGCGATATGGATTTTAAAGTTACAGGAACAAAAGACGGAATAACCGCAACACAAATGGATATAAAAGTTGATGGACTTTCGTACGAAGTGCTTGCACAGGCTCTCGAACAGGCTCGACAAGGCAGATTGCATATTTTAGGAAAAATACTGGAAACAATCAGCGAACCGCGAGCCGACTATAAACCTCATGTTCCGCGCATCGAACAAATTATAATTGATAAAGATTTCATCGGAGCTGTTATCGGTCCGGGCGGAAAAGTTATTCAGGAAATTCAGAAACTTACAAACTCAATTATTACAATTACCGAAGAAGGAGATAAGGGCTTGGTTGATATTTTCTGTAATGATAAAGAAGGAATGGAATTGGCAATCAGAAAAATAAAAGCTATTGTTACAGTTCCCGAAATCGGTGAGATTTATCAGGGAACGGTAAAAAGCATTCTGGAATTTGGCGCATTCGTTGAAATTCTTCCCAATAAAGACGGACTTTTACACATATCCGAAATTGATTACAAACGATTCGGCAATATGGCAGAAACAGGAATAAAGGAAGGCGATACAATAGAAGTAAAACTTCTGGAAATAGACGAAAAAACAGGAAAAATGAGACTGTCGAGACGCGCATTGCTCGAAAAACCCGATAACTGGAAAGAGCCCGAAAGACAGGAACGTTCGCGAAACAACAACAGCAATAATCATAACAAACACAGCAATAACCGTCGCAACAATAGAAGATAAAACGTTTTTTTAAGTCCAAAAATAACTTGCAATTAAATTAGATGCAAACATATAATTATAAATATTTTTTTTAATACAAATAAAATGATAATTGAAAATGTTTATCAAACTTTATGTATATACGTTTTTTTTAATCGCTACGCCAAACATCAACCTGTTCAGTAAATGTCTTTGTACCAGTCTAAAGTTTTGTAATAATCGTCAATATTCCGGTTTATTCCGAAAATATATGAACTTAATCCGTAATAAGCGTTTATTTGGTATATATTGTTACGGGCAATTTTGCAATAATACAGCCTTGCTCAAAGCGTTTTGAAATACGGCTGTTTCTTCATTAAAAGCAATATTTTTTACAATATCTTCCAAATCATATAACAGAAATAAATTTTAAAAATATCTGTCAAAATGTTGAATTTCATTAGTATTTATTAGACTTCTTGCGAAACTAACAAATCAATTCGAGATTGCAAATAGCAGCAATAAGATTGAATCTCAAACCGAATCGTTTACGAGCCGGTTACGGTACCGTTCTGATAGTATGCGGAATTGTTTGACAAAGCCTATGCGTGTTCATTTGCAACTCTCGTGCGTGCAACAGCCCGGTTCTCCAACTTCTCTTGCTTCGACAGCAGATGAAATTTTGATTTTTTGTGCGGTAACTCCGAGTTTGGATGCAAACTTCTTATGCAGGGATAGCCACTATCGGTTTTGACGCCGGTTGTTTTGGCAAAATTTGTTTTCGATTCGCAGAACAGTTTGAAATCATGCTTTTTGCCGGCTGCAAATGTCGTGCAGATATTCGCCTGTCCTTTTTGTCAACCAATATCTGCGTTTTCATCGTGTGCCGTTTTTTCTTGCCGCTATACCGTTTCTGCTGTTTTTTTTGGGGCGTTCGCACGGAGTTTCGGTTGCATCAACCAACACCACTTCATACTGTAATCGCTTTTAACTAACACTTTCCTGCCGGGCAAATGAAAGCGCCATCCTTTATGAGCGTATTTTCAACCTACCTGACCGCACGGAACAGCTTGCTCTCTGAAATGCCGAAGTCAGCGGCAATGAGAGCGTATGTACGGTATTCCCGTAAATATCCCGGCGTAGCCGGCAACATATCCTCCATGCTTGATTTCGATGAACGGCCGCCGCGACCGTGTTTAACTGCATATGCCCTGACCAATACCTCTACTGTCATGTCACTCCTTAAATGTCGGATAAAGCCTGCGTAATTTTATCCTCGCGTCTTCCGTCGTAAATTGCCAGTTTATTTTAGCATCTATATTGTTTCTCGCATCTTCCCATGC
>JAISOH010000195.1 GCA_031275825.1 Prevotellaceae bacterium
TTGTTTTGTCCATTGCTGTGTGGGTTATATTACTAATAATCATAAATATACAAAATAAATATACAAAATAAATATCAATCAAACAGATTAAATTCAATTAATTATATTGTTTTTTGTTAAATCTAAACAGTTTCTGAATATTTCACAAAGGTTTCGATTATTTTTATTTTTAATGAACGCTTTGTGATTATTTGCAAAAAAAACCGATTTGCATCGGTTTTTTCAATAATTTGAAGTTAAAACCAAATATAAATTATTCCGCCGGTTTAACATTCACCGCCTGAGGTCCTTTTGTTCCATCTTCTATATCAAAAACAACGGCTTCACCCTGTTTTAGCGTACGAAAACCTTCACTTGCAATCCCTGTGAAGTGTACAAAAATTTCCTTTCCTTCTTCTGTCGTAATAAAGCCAAATCCTTTTACTTTATTAAACCATTTAACCTTTCCGTTCATAATAAAAACTTTTAGAAATATTCAACAAATAAAATTAATTAAATCCGATTAAACAAATTTTTATGCATTTATTTTTTGTGATACCAAAAATTAATTGTTCCTTTGTGTCCCGAATATGGATTATTTAATTAAAGTATAGAAAGATGAAAATTGGAAACAACAAATCGGTTGCATTGGCTTATGTGTTAAAAGTTGATGGTGAAATTATTGAAACTGTTAATAAAGAACAACCTATGCGTCTTATTTTCGGACAGGGTTATTTATTGCCGAAGTTTGAAGAAAATATTAAAGGCAAAAAAACAGGCGATACCTTTGAATTTGAATTAAAAGTTGCTGATGCTTATGGTGAAATAGATAAAGATGCTTTTATTGAATTATCAAAAAGTTTATTTGAAGTTGATGGAAAAATTGATGAAACTTTATTTACAGTAGGTAACGTAATTCCAATGCGCGATTCGCAAGGCAACAAACTGACCGGAACGGTCGATAGCGTTTCGGATACTTATATTGTTATGAATTTTAATCATCCGCTTGCAGGCTGCGATTTAAATTTTACAGGCGAAATTGTTGATGTGCATGATGTAACTCTTGAAGAATTAGCCGAAATGCAAGCATCGTGCAATCGTAGCGATTGCGAAAATTGCCATTGTAACTGCAAATAGTTAAATGTATAAACACAGGTTTTTGTTTATTTTTCCATACCGGTATTTTTCACGTTTTTATTATATTCCCGTTTAAAATTACAGTATCAACAAGTTTTGTTGCGTATGCATAAGGAAGAAACTCATAAGTTGGTATTGGTTTTGTTATAAATATGTTTGCAGTTTTTCCCCGTGCAATGCTTCCGTGCGTTTTCGACAGATTCATTGCGTATGCCGAATTAACCGTTACTGCGGTTATGGCTTCTTCGGGCAGCATTTTCAATTTTATGCAAGCCAGCGATAATACAAATTTCATATCTCCCGATGGCGATGAACCCGGATTATAATCGGATGCAAGAGCAACAGGCAAACCCGCTTCAATCATTTTTCGAGCCGGAGGATAATTCATTCCCAAAAAGAAAGCGGCTCCCGGAAGTAAAGTAGGCATAGTTTTGCTGCCAAGCAGGCAATTTATTTCATCGTCGCCTGTATATTCAAGATGGTCAACCGACAATGCTCCACATTTAACTCCAATCTGTATTCCGCCAGACGCCGCAAGCTCATTTGCATGAATTTTTGCCTGCAATCCGTATTTTGTTCCTGCAATTAATATTTTTTTTGTTTCTTCTACTGTAAAAAATCCCCTGTCGCAAAATACATCAATAAAATCAGCCAATTTTTCATCGGCAACACGAGGTATCATTTCGTTAATTATCAAATCTATATATTTTTCCCGTTTGCCGATATATTTTTCAGGGACAGAGTGCGCTCCCAGAAATGTTGATTTTATTGCAAGCGGAGTCATTTTGCGCAAACGTTTGATTACTTTCAACATTTTAATTTCATCTTCGGTTGAAAGCCCGTAGCCGCTTTTTATTTCGACAGCGCCTGTTCCGTAACTTACAATTTCATCAATCCGTTTTAACGACTGCTCTAAAAGTTCATCTTCGCCGGTATTGTGTAAAAGTTTTGCAGAATTAAGTATTCCTCCTCCGCGTTTGGCAATTTCGGCATACGAAAGTCCGCGAATCTTGTCGATATATTCCATTTCGCGACTTCCGGCATAAACCAAATGGGTATGCGAATCGCAAAACGAAGGAAATACCATTCGTCCGGCGGCGTCAATTTCAGTAAGCCTGCTGTAATCTACAGTTTCGATATTTAAATCTTTATTTTCACCGAAATCAACAATTTTATCATTATCAACAAGCAAAAAAGCATTGTCGATACAGTTAAGCCGAGCCATATTTTTTCCGGCAATCCAATCGCGTGGTTCTTTTTCAACCTGTACAAGTTTTTTTATGTTTTTAATCAGCAGCATATTTTTTGTTTTACATCATTTGAAGACAAAGGTATCATTAAATTTTCAAATCGCGCACAGACAAATTCGTTCAAACGGTCGGTATTTTCAGTATCTTTACTTTTTTTAACCATATAATTACATACGAAAATCTGCTGTGTATTTTGGGAAAAATGAAAAAAAGATTGTTCATTTGACAAAAATTCGTATATTTGATTAGTTATAAAACAATTAATACAGATACAAATGAACAATCCCTTGCAAAATTACAGGTTAATTACCATGTTACAATTTTGTCAACCAATTCTCGCTGTTCGCTTATTGTTCGGCGCAAGTAAATTCTTGTTGTTTCGATGCTTTTATGTCCCATCAAATCGGCTAACAACGCAATATCGTTGAATTTGTCAATAAAATTTTTAGCAAAGCGATGGCGAAAAGAATGAGGATAAATTACTTTTAAATTCAAACTGTATTTTTGTGCAAAAACTTTTAAATATCGAGATATTGTTCTTGCATTAAATCTTTCGCCAAAGTGATTTTTAAAAATGTAGCCTAACGAAATTTTTTCTTTTTTCAACCATTCTGCCGCCTCGTTGCGCAAAACTTTTGGAATATACAGTCGCCTGATTTTTCCGCATTTGGTATAAATATCCATGTATCCGGCTTCAATATGTTCAACTTTTATCTGTAACAGTTCGCTGATTCTCGCTCCTGTTGCCGTCAAAAACCAAACAATGAAATACCATTCAACAAATCCGTCTTTTTTGAGTTGCTGTTTGAAAAATTTATAGTCGGCGTCGCTAATCACATTTTCGAGATAGTTTTTTTGCTGTACTTTCACGAATTTTATTTTCAGACTGTCTCTTTTCATAAATTCGAGAAATTTGTTTAAAGCCTGTATTCGTGAATTTACCGTTCCTGCTTTGAAATTTTCAATCAGCCAAACCTTGTAGGCTAAAAGATTTTCTTTACTGATACGTTCATGAATAATGAAATAGTTGTTTACAGCACACATATATGCTGCGATTGTGTTGCTTGAAAGTTCGTTTTTTTCAAGAAATTTTTGAAATTTTATTACCATATTTATTAAAATTAAAAGTTTAAGTCAGCAAAATACAACAATAAATTGAAAAAATTAAGATTTTTATTGACACTTTATAAAATATACTTCATTTTGCTTAATATTTATTAGATTATTAACTGTTTTTGTCCTGTATTGCCAAACGGTTTAAATTTAACTGAAATTTTATATATTGAAACAGCCAGTCAATGGCAAATATTGCGTCAGTTCAATTACTGCCATAATTTATCCTGTTTTGATTATGATAATGTTAAAAAAAACAAATCTGCAGTCAAATTTAAACTGTTTTCGCAGTATATTCATTTAATTAAATTGTATATTTGCAAAATTTTTAATTAAAAAAAGAAAGATGGAAACAGTTGTAAGTGGAATTCGTCCTACGGGAAACCTGCATTTAGGTAATTATTTCGGTGCGTTGCGCAATTTTATAAAGATGCAAGATGAAAACAAATGCTTCTTTTTTGTTGCCGATTTACATTCATTAACTACACATCCCAAACCGGATGATCTGGCAGGAAACGTGAAACAAATTCTTTCGGAATACATAGCTTCGGGACTTGAGCCTGAAAAGGTAACATTGTTTATACAAAGCGATGTTCCCGAAATTTCGGAAATGTATGTTTTGTTTAACATGCTTGCATACACAGGCGAACTGGAACGTACGGTTTCGTTTAAGGATAAGGTTCGCAAGCAACAAAACAACGTAAATGCGGGATTGCTGACCTATCCCGTGCTTATGGCTGTGGATATTTTAATACATCGACCCGACAAAGTTCCCGTTGGCAAAGATCAGGAACAGCATTTGGAAATGACAAGAATTTATGCACGGCGGTTTAATAATCTGTACGGAGTAAAACTGTTTCCCGAACCTGAGGCTTATAATTTCGGAAATGATTTGATAAAAATTCCGGGACTCGACGGCTCGGGAAAAATGGGTAAAAGCGAAAACAACGGAATATTTTTAATCGACGATGAGCAGACTGTCGTTAAAAAAGTGATGCGCGCCGTAACCGACAGCGGACCTTCAATTCCCAATTCAGAAATGCCCGAAGTAATTCGTAATTTATTTACTCTGCTCAAAATCGTTTCATCGCCCGATACGGTGCAGTATTTCAGCGACAAATACAATTCGTGTCAAATACGTTACGGCGAATTGAAAAAACAGCTTGCCGAAGATATTTGCAAAATCACATTACCCATTCGCAAACGAATTATTGATATTAGAGAAAATACCGAATACCTGAATAAGATTGCAAAACTCGGAGCTGAAAAAGCACGCGAAAGCGCAAGTAAAACTTTGTATGAAGTAAAAAAAATAATAGGTTTTCACCGGTTTTGATTTTAGCGGCTATGGTTTAATTTCTCAATTTATTTGTCTTTAACCCTTATTTGAATCTCATCAAAAGCAGTATTTTCCAAATACGCAACAGGCTTATATCAAAGCATCATGTTAAAATTTAGTATTTTTTATAATTTTCATTATGAACGTATGAAATTAAATTATATTTCCGCCGGTTGTGATGCACGCGCATTGACTGCCTGTGATTATTACGTGTAAAACAGTTATTCAAGTTGTTGTTTTTCTTTCTTTTCGGAATATTTTTTTTAAATCATTAAATATGTTTTATATTTATCATTTGGCGGTTTCATTATAAAATCTGTCGTTTATGATTATATTGTTTATAAATAAAAAAAGTATGTCTTCATGTCATTATTAATGAAAAGTTAAATACATTTACATTATCTCTGTTGTATAACAGTTTGCACAATTACAAAAAATATCAAAAATAAAAATAAATTGAGTAAACGTTAACTGTTTTTTCGTATTTACGTGCAAATAATTAAATATTTTCATTTTTTGTTAATCATATCAAAATGATATTGACAGAAATAATTGTTCTGTACTTTTGCATGTTTATATAAAATAAAATTTGTAAAAATTATGAAGAAAATTATTTTATCAGCCATTTTGACTATGGCTATTTTATTCAGCGCCAATGCGCAGGATTACAAATGGTTTATCGGAGGAAAAGCCGGTTTTGCCTCAGGAAAACAGGGAAATGTAAAAACAACTTATTTTACATTTGCGCCTGAAGTAGGTTACAGATTTTCGGATAAATTTGCACTTGCAAGTTATTTTGAATACAGGAGTTTAACTGAAAATAATAACGGAAGCAAGGCTAAATTAAAAGGAACCGTAATCGGACCATATCTCCGTTACACATTTCTGAAATCAGGAATTGTAAATGTTTTTATTGATGGTTGCGCTACATTTGGGCTTTCGGATTTGAAGGGATTTGAAGCAGGACTCAGACCTGGCGTTGCTATTGATTTAACGAAAAGATTAAGTGTTGTCGCCAATATTGGTTTCATGGGTTATAATGATGGAAAAGGCGTTGGCAGAAACAGATACGGCAAAGGATTTAATATTGATCTGAGCGGTTATCAGTCGTCCATTGGATTTTATTTGTCAATTTAGTTAAATTTTTATTTTTAGGAAAAGGGATGTTCAAAACAGAACATCCCTTTTTATTTGACTGTACAGCGTAAAAAAAACTGTACAAATCCTGTTCGGTATCATTGCTTTGATGCGTTGCACAGACGATAAAAACTGATTTTATTTGGTTTTTTATCTTAATGTAAAACAATTAACCGAAGTTACAGTTTATTTTTTCAATACGTTTATTGACTGTTCGGATTTCATTACATCATGTGTTTTTTCTGCAAGTCTGTTTGAAACCGTTAAATTCAACGTGTGTTTAATGTCTTCGGACGAAGCTCCTGTCAGCAGTTTATATTCGCCTGCATCCGTTACCCATGCGCTTTCGTTTTCGTCGAACGATGCCAAATCGGAAACATTAATTTTAAGTTCAACGCTTTGCGTTTCGCCTGGTTTCAGAATTTTTGTTTTCGCAAATGCTTTCAATTCTTTTGCCGGTTTTTGCAGTTTATCGTTTTTCGGTGCCGAAACATACAGCTGCACAACTTCTTTTCCTGCCGTTTTGCCTGTGTTTTTAATATTTACTGTTATTGTACAATCGTTTCCAACCTGCCTGATTTGCGGCTGTTCATAGTCGAATGTTGTGTACGACAACCCGTAGCCAAACGGATACGAAACTTCCTTGTCGAACGAATCAAAATAGCGGTAACCTACAAAAATATCTTCTTCGTAATATGTGAAATCTATATTTCTGACTTCTGATTTTTTCTCTGTAGCGGTACTGCCTCCAAAATTAATTTTCGGAGTGTAATCAACAGGAAAATTTGCCGAAGAGGCTATATCCGTATATTTAACAGGAAACGTTACCGGCAGTTTTCCCGAAGGATTTACTTTGCCGCATAAAACATCTGCAACCGAGTTTCCGCCTTCCTGTCCGGGCTGCCATGCAAGTACTATTGCATCAGGATACTGTTTCCACGATGCCGTTTCAATAACTCCTCCAATATTCAAAATCACAACGGCTTTTTTGCCTGCCTCGTGAAATGCCTTGCATACTGCCTGAATAAGTTTCTGCTCGTTTTCGGATAAATTAAAATCGTTATCAAGTTTTCTATCCATAAATTCACCCGAAGTTCTTCCTATGGTAATCAAGGCAACGTCTGTTTCTTTTACCGCCTTATTTAAAACATCCGCATCTGGTACAAATTCTTCGAGGCGAACTTTGGGCATAAACATTGCGTATCTGTTGCTTGTATCGGGTTTGTTTTTTTCGTTTTCATCGGCAATATATTTAAGATACTGCGACTTTAATGCTTCGTCGATTTGATAGCCTGTATTTGCCAGTCCATCGCCCAGCGAAACGGTATAGGCTTCGTTAACATCTCCGCTGCCTGTTCCTCCCGAAATAAAATTGTATGAAGTAACGCCGAATGTTGCAATTTTTTTTACGGATGATGCAAACGGCAAAGCCGAACTGTTTTTAAGCAGTATTATTCCTTCTGTTGCCGACTGACGCGTAATTTCGGCATTTGCTTTAAGGTCGGGCTTGTTTGAATATTTGTACATGTTGAAACGTGGCGAGGCAAGTATCAGATTTAATATGCGCCTTACGTTGGTATTTACATCTTCAATCGACAGTTTGCCATCTTTTACCGCTTATACTATTGCATTGTACTGGTCGGCTCTGCCGGGCATCAGCAAATCATTGCCGGCATGTACCTGAGCAGGAGCATTGCGACCTCCAAACCAGTCAGTCATTACGGTTCCCTCAAATTTCCATTCATCCCGCAGGATAGTTGTCAGCAAGTCGCGGTTTTCAGACGAATAACTCCGTTTATATAATTGTATGACATCATTACAGTCCACGGATTTGATTCTTTCACGGCTATTTCAAAGCCTTTGAGATAAATTTCGCGCAAGGCTCTTACGCTTATTCGAGCATCGTTGTCCATGCGGTTTGATTCCTGATTGTTTGCAGCAAAGTGCTTGATGGATGTTCCAACATTGTTTTTCTGCACTCCGCGAATAATTGCCGCCGCCGTTTTACCCGACAGCAAAGGGTCTTCAGAATAATATTCAAAATTACGTCCGCAAAGCGGATTGCGATGAATGTTTAATGCTGGTCCAAGCAACACATCGGCGCCGTATTCCAAAACTTCGTTTCCCATTGCAAATCCTACGTTTTCGACCAGTTCGGCGTTCCATGTAGAGGCTAATGCCGTGGCTACGGGAAAAGCCGTACAGTAATAAGTGTCGCTGCTTCTTTCACGCTTGGGCGCAATACGCAGTCCAGCAGGACCATCTGCCAAAACTATTGCAGGGATGCCCAAACGCGGAACCGGCTGCGTTGTGCCGGCTGCGCCGGGTACAAGAGCCTATAACCGCACTGTTGCCTGAGGCACCTGCCATACCCGTTCCTATCAAAAGTTGAACTTTTTCTTCAAGCGTCATCGCTTCGATTACTTTATCAACATTAGATTTTTCCAGTTTTAATTCCTGTGATTTTGCCAAACCGAAACATGCGGCGAGGCAAACTGTTAAAATTACTTTTTTTTGTCATAATATTAAAATTTAATTAGTTTGTTATTAGTTTATTATTCATTTCCATCGTCAATTACTATGGTTTTTTCGTCATTTCATTCCTCGCAACGCGCTGCATCTGCCTTTTGCCGTCATTGTGAACTGCGGAGCAGGAAAGCAACCGAATATCGGCGTAAGCCAATCCGGTATTGTTTATTATTATTTCCATTATCAATTATCAACGTCTGTTCCTGACGGAACATTGTTTTACTTTCATTATCAATCATACACTGTCAATTTATTTAAACAGCATTGGCGCAAATTCCGACAGGTATATTCGCCAGTTGCGCCAAATATGCCCGCCATCGGTTTCATAATAAATATATTTGTATCCTTTGTTATCAAGCTGTTTAATATAATCCTGATTTGCTCTGTACAGAAAATCGGTTTTCCCTATTGCTATCCAGTAGAGTTTCGGGTTTTTGTCAAACTGTACTTTCAGTTTCTCTTCCGTATTCTGATACACCGGCGATGTTACGTCTTCGCGCGGCATTATGGCAGCCGAAAACAGACCTACTGTCATGTCACTCCTTAAATGTCGGATAAAGCCTGCGTAATTTTATCCTTGCGTCTTCCGTCGTAAATTGCCAGTTTATTTTAGCATCTATATTGTTTCTCGCATCTTCCCATGC
>JAISOH010000016.1 GCA_031275825.1 Prevotellaceae bacterium
ATTTTCATCTTTTATGTTTATTTTGTGCTTTACAAATTCCAAAGCACAATTTCCGATATTCGATTTTTGACTGCGCAAAGGACGTTGATAAAAAATAATGTCTTTGACAAACAAATCGACGAAATTTTTGCCGTTCAATTCATTTTGGTGTTCCGTATTATTTTTGTATAACTCTCTAACACAATCGTTATATTTTTCGTCGGTAAATAATTCGGGTTGAAGTTCGATTTGTTTTTTGAGAATTTGCTCCAATTCGGTTTTGTAAAATTTACGTTCAATGGTGCGCACTAATTTTCCGCGAATTTTTTGAGTGGGATTTTGCAGTAAGGATTCGTAAATATAAGTTCCGACAGATTTATTTGACTTTTCAATATCGGTTTCAGTTTTCTTTTTCAGCAAAGTCCAATCATCTTCACTCGGCGCACGAAAAGAGCGTTTTTCGTTACCTTCCTTATCTGTTTTTACTGAGCCGTCATCGTTTAAATCGGTTGTAACAATGAAATCGCGGACTTTGTCTTTCCAATCAAACAGTGGCGTTTTACTCGAACGGCGGTAAATCCAACCGTTTTCCAAATGCAATGAATACCAAGTATCACCTTTACTGTTTGGCTGTTCATCTGCTACAACATCAACGATTTTCAACGAATGATACTCCACCAATTTGTTCGGATTTTCTTCTTCATCCTCCCCACGCAGTTGATAATATCCGCGCTTTTGATTAAAGTTCAGAAGAATCCATGCCAGCTCTTCTTTTTCTATTTTGTGCGATAACGCTTTTTTACGCAAATAATAAATAGTCCAATCGTAAGGGATTTTGGTTTCTTCACAATTTGCTTTTATGTAAAACAATTGAGGCTGATTATTTTTAAAATCCTCAACCATTTCGTTGAAAGAATTTTGAAACAGAAACTCAAATTCATTTTTATTTTTCTGTTCATTCCAAACTTCATTCCAAGCAATTTTCGGTTCTTTTTCATCAAAAAACTGCCCGAAATGTTTCTCAAAATCAATCTGATTAGCATAATGTTCGGGCAAAAACCCCAAAACATTCAACACTCGGTGCAAACGCTCGCGGCGCAACAAATGCCTTTCGCGCAAACGCCTAACGCCACGATAACCTGTACGTTCCGCTGTTTGAGAAATAGAATTTCCCGCATCAAAATTTCCCATTTGAGCAGCATCCATCGGAATAATCCGACTTCCCATTCCCAAAATCTTTTGGATTTCCATATCAACCAACGCCCAGCCAATGCTGTTTGTGCCTAAATCTAAACCTAATATTTTTTTCATACATAGATATTTTTAAAATTAAAAATGCAAATTTAACCAAAATTATTGTTTGGATTGTTTTTTGTGAAAATATTTTATACAATTATTTTTTGCAAATATACTATTTTATTGTATATCAGCAAAATATCTGCAAAGATATTTGAGAAAATGCATGGTTTTGCATCTTTACTCCGAAAAAACCGGCAAAACAAAGCATTGTTTGTCTTGCCGGAACACAATTAAAATATATAAAAATATGACTTTGCGGTATTAACTTATAAAACCGAGAATTTCGCCTTTTTGTATTTTATCGCCCTGTTTTGCAAACACAGCAACAATTTTACCGTCAAAAGGCGCTTCAACGGCTTCCAATCCGTAATATGCCTGCACAAAACAAACTTTGTCGCCTTCGTTGAATTTTGTTCCTGTTGTCGGCGCTGTTGATTTATCGTCAACATCGTATTGCCAAATAACTTCGCCTTTGCACGGAGCATGAAGCGGCTTGGCATTAGGATACTGTTCAAGCGTTTTTTCTATGTCAAATTTTGGCATTTCAACAACAGGTCTGGTAACTGTAATCGGTGCATTTGCTTTTTCTTTTGCGGCTTCCAGTTCTTTGTTAAAACGCTCTTTGGCAACTCCCGATTTATAATCGCGATACTGGCGGTCGTGCATTGCAAGTTCAAACAGTTCTTCTTCGTCTTTTCCGAAATCCCAATTATTTTCCTTCATTTCTTTGCGATATTCATCAAGTTGGTCGGGGAAAGCATCCTGAGGATCGCCATTGTAAAATTCGAGATTGTTTTTTTGAGCAAGTTCAATAATTTCGGGATCCAATGCACCGGGTAATTTTCCTGCTTTTCCAAGAATCATGTTCCATGTATCCTTGTCGATGATTGAGAATCGCGGTTCGTTCTTTGCCAATGAGAAAATGTTCATTAATGCAATATTTTTAACGTACTGGCTGAATGGCGTTACCAATGGGGGATAACCCAGTTTGGGCCACACGTATTCAACTTCCTGAAACAGTTGAACAACAAGTTCGTTTAGCGTAACTTCAGGTTTTTTATGTTGGCGAAGCGCCATGTTTATTGCATTGTGCATACCTTTGAGGTCAGCCATCATCGAACCCATCATTCCGCCCGGAAGTCCGCAGCCAACCAGCAGCGATGTACTCACTTTATTGCTTGGATCCATAAAATATCCCAGAAAATCATCGATAAACGATTGCGTCAAACGGCGAGCTTCCATATATGCTTTCATATTTATTTCGGGAACTTCAAATCCGGCGTCTTTGAGCATTGCTTGAATTGTAATAACATCGGGATGAATCATTCCCCACGAAACAGGTTCCATTGCAACGTTTATTATATCAACGCCGTTTTTTGCGGCTTCGAGCATCGAAGCCACCGAAAATCCGGGTCCGCTGTGTCCGTGATAATCAACAATTACATCAGGATACGCCGTTTTTATTCCTTTGATAATCTGCCCTATGCTATATGGGCGTCCGATTCCTGCCATGTCTTTAAGGCATATTTCTTCTGCTCCGTTTTCTATCAATATTTTTGCAAGGTTTACATAATATTCGACAGTGTGAACGGGCGAATGAGTAATGCAAAGCGAACCTTGAGGCGTCATTCCTCCTTCTTTTGCATATTTTATTGAACGAATAATGTTTCTGCTGTCGTTGAGTCCGCAAAAAATGCGGGTAATGTCAACGCCTTGAGCGTGCTTAACTTTATACATTAATTTACGTACATCTGCAGGAACAGGGTACATGCGCAAAGCGTTTAATCCTCTGTCGAGCATGTGTGTTTTTATGCCGGCTTGATTAAACGGTTTTGTAAATTTGCGAACCGCTATGTTGGGATTTTCTCCATATAACAGATTCACCTGTTCAAATGCGCCTCCATTTGTTTCAACACGGGCAAAACAGCCCATATCAATAATTACCGGCGCTATTTGCTCCAATTGATCAACACGCGGTTGATATTTTCCCGACGATTGCCACATATCGCGGTATAAAAGACTGAATTTTATTTCTTTTGCCATCTTACTTTTTCTTCTATTTTTTATAAAAAACTTTTTGAAACAACAAAATTAATGAATTTAAACTAATTAATATCGCAAAAATATTTTTTTTTATTGTTTTTTTCAAATATTATTTTTTTTATTACTTTTGCGAAGAATTTTGTGTAAAATGGGGAAAAGGTTTTTATGAAAATACCGTTTTTAATGATGATTTTTTGCGTTTGATAAAATCTGCATAACTTTTTACCTAAATTATTATCATGTTTTTGCAAAAATCGTTACTGCATTTTTTTGTATTTAAGACAGTTTCCGCAAAAAAAATTCAGTTACAGCCATTTTGAATTAATTTTAAATTATCGATAATTATCCGTTTGTGCTTAATTACCCATTCCTTAATAACAGTACAAACCACGAGGCTGTCTCAAAATGGTATTTTACACGTCATTGCGAGGGCAGTGAAGCAATCCATTGATAATCAACATTCAGATTAACTTCGTTGAGCTCCGCTTCGCTTCGGTTGCTTCCTGCTTCGCGCAGCCTGCCCCGAGCGTAGCGTGGAGGCTCGCAGTTCGCAATGACGAAACCGGAGTTTTAAGACAGTCTCGTAATTTAGTTTGCAGAAAAATCTTCTGATTTTTTTGCGGTTTTTTGGTCAAAAAAAATGTTTTTTCTTGTTTTATTACTTTCATTTCCTGCTCTTCTTTTTCATCGCGTTCGTCTTCTTTATCTGTCTTCAACTACTTCGTACCTTGGCGTGACTTTCGGACAAAAAGAATTTAAGTTACGCTTGCATCTATTATTCCTGCGCCATGTTTCAAAATAACGCCACATTGAGCCAACCTGTGATTTATCTTTTTCAGCAGTCTGTCAAATGTCTTTTTTTGAGTTAATTCAGTGCGAAAGCGGCTCAAAACGCTGTGGTCGGGAACGTCATCTTCAACATTCAATTCGCAAAACCGCATTGCCGACAGGCTGTCGTTTACCATTTCTTTGCTTAAGCCTTACCAAATACCTGTTAAAAGCATTTTGAACAGCAGTATGCCTTTGTATTCAGGATGTTCATCTACATATTTACCCTGTTTGTATGTTTTATCAATTTCTTTTTCTAGTGTTGACCAATCTATAACAACATTGATATGCTTGGAAAACACATTTTTACGAACATATTTTTACACATAGCCGTCGCTGAAACTCATTTGTTTTCTTTTTTTGTTATACATGATGTAAATATCCGCAAATATTTCGCAAAAACAAATTATGATTAACTAAATATAAACATGTTATTAGCATTTTCACCTTGCAAAGATTTCAATTATTGAATCCAATATTTATTTTGGCATCGCAATACTTTATATTAGCAATGATATTTGCATTATTTATGAATGACGTTTTGTCATCCTGACTGCGAAAAATGATAAGGAAAATGACAATAGAAATCAAAAATAAGGTTGACGGTCGGGCGAGCGTGGATGAGTTTGTGCAGACGAGGCAGGAACTCGTTCATGCGCTCGCCGAATACCTCATTAAGCATGATCTGGTAGAATTTGAATTTAAAAGAGGCAACTTAACTGTCAACGTGGATATTATATAATTTCTAAAAATTAATTACACAAATAATTTTAAGATTTGGATTTGGTTTAAGCATTTTGGAGAGATAACGTATTTCCAACTTGCGATGCTGTGCCAAAAATCCTTCATTTTTTTTTGTGTAATGAAAACGAACCTTATCTACATACATGATAATCTTGCTTTTATCCCGATAAGTATAAAGTACTTTCTTCAAGTGTTTTTTTGAATGATTGATAATTTCCTTTCTTATCAAAATTTACAGTCAGCTGTCCGGTAATCGGATTGACTCTGCCAGAGCCGGTAACACGTTCTTTTTATTTCTGTTTGCAGGCGATTTGTGGCTGTTTTCCAACCGGCGCCCATGTATAAGAAAGTGTTGCTATATTGCTAATCGAAAATTCATCCTCAAACAAAATG
>JAISOH010000038.1 GCA_031275825.1 Prevotellaceae bacterium
GGGCGACCAATTCAATGTTTGACAGTTTTGGCTGTCTGATTTGTGAAAAACTTTCAATGTGAGAGCAGATTTTTGTCAATTTATCAAAAATAATTTTGTAATTTTGCAGCAGATTGTTCGTTGTATTTAATTATCTTATAATCATGCAAATATACGACATTTTTGTCAAATGAACAATCTTTTTTTATTTTTTTCCTATAATGCACAACGGGTTGCTCAATAAAATAATTGCTGCATGAAATTTAAACAGTTTCTAAAAATACCCGTAAATTTTTAATATTTTTCCCGTAATGCAAAAAATATCCGTATTTTTGTCCGGATTTGTTTATGTTATTCAAAAAACAATTAAATTTGTAAAAAAAATCGTAATTTTATGTTAGTAATAGGTATAGCAGGAGGCACAGGCAGCGGTAAAACCACGGTAGTGAAAAGAATTGCAGAACTTTTCCCTCCGGGCGATGTTTCCATAATTCCGCAAGATTCGTACTACAAAGACAGCAGTCATATTCCTGTCGAAGAACGGCAATATATAAATTTTGACCATCCTAATGCTTTCGATTTTGACTTGCTGATAAAACATGTGAAAATGTTAAAACAGGGAAAATCGATTGAACAGCCGATTTATTCATATCTTACCTGTACGCGATCAAAAGAAACAATTCATGTAAAATCACAACCGGTTATAATTATTGAAGGTATTTTGATTTATACCAATATAGAATTGTGTAAAGAAATGAATATAAAGGTTTTTGTTGATGCCGACCCCGACGACAGGCTTATTCGTGTTATTGCCCGCGATATTGTGGAACGCGGGCGCACTGTCGAAAAAGTAATAGAAAGATACGAAAAAATATTAAAACCAATGCATCTCCAATTTATAGAACCATCAAAACGTTACGCCGACATTATCATACCGCAGGGCGGACACAACGAAGTTGCCATTGATATTTTGAAAACAACTATTGAAAAAGCATTGCAAAAACGATGAACGTAAATATAAATAATATTCTGTTTCTTGACATTGAAACAGTTCCTCAGTATAAATGTCTTAACGATGTTCCTGAAAATATCAGGGAGTTATGGATAAAAAAAATGTCGTCCAATATAAAGCCGGACGAAGATGCGCAACAGATTTATCAAAGAGCCGGAATTTGGGCTGAATTTGGTAAAATTATTTGCATATCGGCAGGATTTATTTACAAAAATAATGATAAAAACATATTTAGAGTAAAATCGTTTTACGGAGATAATGAAGAAAAATTGCTGGATGAATTTAATGAAAGTCTGGAAAAGTTTTCAAAAAAACACAAGTACAATGTCATGCTTTGCGCTCACAACGGCAAAGAATTTGACTTTCCGTATATTGCGCGACGAATGTTAATAAATAAAATAAAGTTGCCGAAAATATTGAATGTTGGCGGCAAAAAACCATGGGAAGTATCTTTTTTGGATACAATGGAACTTTGGCGTTTCGGCGATTACAAAAATTATACATCGCTTAATCTTTTGGCAACGCTTTTCAATATAGAATCACCCAAGGATGATATTGATGGCTCAATGGTTGCAGATGTTTATTACAATCAAAATGATATTGAGCGAATTGCACGATATTGCGAAAAGGATGTATTTACTGTTGCTCTGCTTTATCTTCGATTAATCCAAACAGAAATGGAATTGACTATCAACAATTCACACTGAAAAGCCGTTATCGTTTTTTATTTTTCAACTTTATAATATCAGAAAATAACATAAAAACCGTATCTTAAAAATTTATTTTTTAATATTGAATACAAATTCAAGACCGCCGCTTTCGCTGGCTTTTGCCGTAATTGCGCCTCCATGAAAAATTATGGCGTTTTTAACTATTGCCAATCCCAGTCCCGTGCCTCCGAGCTTGCGGCTGCGACCTTTGTCGACTCTGTAGAAACGTTCGAAAATTCGCGACAGATGTTTTTGTTCAACGCCTGTTCCATTGTCTGAAAATGAAAACGTGTAATCTTTTTCGGTTTCGGCTGTTATGTTTATAAAAATATCGCGTCCGCCCGAATGTATTATGGCATTGTCGGTCAAATTTCTGAATATTGAATGCAGTAAAGCGGGATTTCCCTGCACGATAACCGGTTTATTGATATTTGTGCTTATTCTCATGCGCTTATCGGCGGGCAACAGCGCAACATCGTTTATTATTTCCACTAATATTTCGTTAATATCCACGCTTTGTTTTTCAATTAAAGCATTTGCTTCATCTATTCGCGTGAGGGTTGCTACATCCTTGAGCAGTTGCGAAAGACGGTTGGTTTGGCTGTAACTTTTTTTAATAAAATCGAGCATTTGTTCTTTTGAAATTTCAGGATTGCAAAGAATTGTTTCCAAATATCCATGAATACTGCTTACCGGAGTTTTCAATTCATGGTTTATATTTTGTGTAAGCTGCTTTTTTATTCGGTTTTTTTCTTTTTCATAAAACAGAATTTCCTGTTTTTCTTTGTCCAAATCAATCTTTGCCTGTTGCAAACGCGAATACATTTTTACAATAAAGCGCGATATTTCGCCAAGTTCATCGGTATGAAAATATTCGTTTTCATCAATAATTTCACCCTTTTCGGCACGTAAGGCAAAATGCCGAAGGCGTTTAATATTTTGTCCCAGCTGTTGTGTAAATGCATAGATTACGATGCCGATAATGGAGGCAATTATAATCATAAACCATAAAAAATCTTTGTCAACTTTCAATAATTCCGTAAGCGGCAGACTGTATGGAATGGCAGAACGCACAATATATCCGTTTACTTTTTTCGATGAATAGAAATAATCGTTATTTGTTGTTTCCGAGTGTCGGCGAATGGTATATGCCGTTCCGTTTTCCAACGCCGTTTTTACTTCCGGGCGGTTTGAATGGTTTGAAAAGTGAAAATTGTCCTGTTCGGTGTCAAAAACTACGTTTCCGAGCGAATCGATAATAGTCAGGCGTAAATTTTTAAATTCAGATTCCTGTTTTTCTTCAACAAGCGAAATTATTGAATTAATGTCGGATATTATATTTCCTACCTGAGCATTAAAAATTTGCAGTTTAAAGTTTATCTGTTCGGCTTTAAAAATTTTTTCGCGATGATATTGAAAAATAAAAAAACACAACAAAAAAAAGCAAAGCGACAGGAATAAAAATATTAATAACCGTTTGTGAAACGATAATTTAGTTTTTAAACCCGTAGCCATAACCTATTCGTGTTATGATAAATTTGCCGTACTGTCCTATTTTTTTGCGTAAACGGGTTATATTAACATCTATGGTTCTGTCAAGTACAATTACCTGATTGTCCCATACGCGTTTTAAGATTTCTTCACGCGAAAATATTTTTCCCGTATTTTTCAGGAAAAGAGTAAGAATTTCCATTTCTTTTTTTGTGAGTTTAATATCTTTTTCATCCAGAGTGCAGCATTTTTTTTCAATATCAACACAAAGCGTTTCATATCGAATTTCTCCGGTTTCGTCTGTCTGATTATGTTTTGCCGTTCGCCGTAAAACGCTTTTAACGCGCGCCATAACTTCGCGTATTGAAAATGGCTTGGTTATGTAGTCATCGGCGCCGATATTCAGTCCTGTTACGGTATCATCTTCACTTTCCTTTGCCGTGCAAAAAATTATCGGAATATTTGCCGTGCGCTCGTCATTTTTAACAATTTGAGCCATTTTCAAACCGCTTGTTGCACCCATCATTATGTCGAGAATAATTAATGAATATTTTTCCAGATTCATTTGCAATGCCTGTTCTGCACTGTAAGCCACATCTGCACTGTAACCTTCAACTTCGAGGTTGAATTGAAGAATTTCACATAATGATTCTTCATCATCAACAACAAGAATATTCTTTTTTTTCATTTCAATAAAAATAAAATTACTGCAAATATAAATTGACTTTCCAATAATTTGACCTGTTTACCGAAGATTTAACATAAATGTAACAGAAAAACTGTTTAAATGGCGTATTTGACTGCGGCGATTTTAAATTCGAAAATTTACTTCTGCCCGTTGTTAACAAGCAATTTGAGTTTAATAAAAACTGTTTACAATTATACATCCATAAGTATTCTCCATTCCTGAGGGTATAAATTATTTGTGCGCGTGCCTATATTTTTTACCCAGCCAATCGCATTATTGTTGTAACATACAAGGTTATATCCTGTGATTTTACAATTGAATCGGATATTGTCCCTATGCAAAAATTTCAGTGCGGAATATTTGTCGAAATTGATTTCGGGAAATTCTGCTCTGTTTAAATCAACCGACAGAGCAAGTTCGTGAGAGGGAACAAAATCATTGCCTTTTACGGTTCCAACCGTAACGCCAGACGATAAACAGTTCAACCGCTTTGATATAGTATTCATTTCGTTTGACAATATTCCGGGAATTGCTTTTACAACATAATTGTCGATAATAAAATTATACTTTTCGGAGTCAATCAAATATGTGCGAACAAAGTCTAAATTTTTAGGAATATTACGTCTGTTATGATTTTCTTTTTTTTCGCTGAAATGCGCGCCGTTGCCATTTTTATGTATCAGGCTCAAACAAAAACCTTCTCCCTTTGTTTTATGCGGATAGAAACGGTAAGAAAAAATTCCGGGAACCAGATTTTCAGTAATTTTCCATTCGGGTTGGGTTTTCACATGTAAACTTTTTGCATCAAAACTGTCAATCATCCATTTGATATTTTCTTCGTTTTCTTCAATGTTGTAAGTGCAGGTACAATAAACAAGCAAGCCACCGGGTTTCAGCGAATTCCAAACATTTGCCAATATCCGGCGCTGGCGTTCGGCGCAAAGTTTAACATTGTCAATCGACCATTCTTTAACCGCACTATTATCTTTTCTGAACATTCCTTCGCCTGAACACGGCGCATCAACCAAAATAAAATCAAAAAAATTAGTCAATGCCGAAAAATGTTTCGAGTCGTTGCCTGTTATTGCAACATTTGAATTTCCCCATTTCAAAATATTTTCGCGTAAAATTTTTACTCGACTGCGAATAGCATCGTTTGCCACAAGCAATGAATTTTCGGGTAAAAGCGAAAGTAAATGCGTAGATTTTCCTCCGGGAGCCGCGCACAAGTCCAAAGCAAT
Organism: Prevotellaceae bacterium; assembly: GCA_031275825.1. GTDB lineage: Bacteria > Bacteroidota > Bacteroidia > Bacteroidales > UBA932 > JAIRKV01. Next base: position 5,122 of record JAISOH010000038.1, read on the forward strand.
AATTTTGTTTTTATTTTGAAAGTATTGTTTTACCGCCTGCTCCAAAAACATCGAACTTGCTTCCTGTATATAATACGCTCCTGCATGAAAATCGGGGTCGAGGGTAAATACTGTTCGTTGAGGCAAATAAACTCCGCTGTTACACCATTTAACATTTTCATTTCCTGCTGTTTCCGTAAATTTGCATGGATTTTTGCGTAAACTTACAGGAGTTTTCCCGTTCAAAGCATTGATAAAATCATCCAATTCGTTGCCGAGTATGTTTTTGGTTCTTTGTAAAAATATATCAGGAAGCGTTAACATTATGCAAATTCAATATGAAAATTTTATTTATTGCGAACACAGATGTTGTTTGTTATTGTGAAAATGAATATTTAATTATTGATGTCTGTCATGTAAAAATAACAGGAATAAAGCATAAATTTCCAGACGTCCGAGCAGCATAAATATCGGATATGTTAATTTTATGGAATCCGGCAATGCGGCATAATTTCCGAGCGAACCGTACTGTCCTATTCCGGGTCCTACGTTTCCCATAAACGACAGAGATGTGGTAAATCCCGAAAGCAAATCAATATTAAACATTGACATTATAAAAGTTGCGGCAAAAACAATAAACAGATACAGCAAAATATACGTCATTGCAGATGATACGCGCCCCGAATCGATTACATTGTTTGCACTGCGCACCGACACTACGGCATTGGGATGCTGGCGCATTTTTAACTGTGCAACTATTGAGCGCCACAATATGTAAATTCTGTCAACTTTTATTCCTCCCGAAGTAGAACCGGCACATGCGCATTGAGCAGAAAAATATATTAATACGCATATTGCAACAGGATGCCAGCCTGTTGAATCCGCAGTTGCAAAGCCTGAAGTGCTTGCTATTGCTGCAACCTGAAATGCAGAATGATAAACCGCATCAAAAAAATCGGAATAATTTCCGTTTGTCAAAAGGCTTATTGTTACAATTACTGTTCCTGCTCCCATCGTTGTCAAATAAAATTTGATGACAGGCGATTTAAACATTGTTTTTGGGCGTCCCGTAATTGTGGAATATATAACTCCGAAATGCATTCCTGAAATAATCATAAATATTATTATTGTTATTCCTATGGGAATACTGTTGAACGAAGCAATACTTGCATTTTTTGTGCTGAATCCGCCGGTTGCTACCGTTGAAAAAGCATGATTGATTGCATCGAAAAGATTCATACCGAATAACATAAGAAGCGCGGTCAAAACTGCTGTTATTCCGATGTAAACCGAAATTATCACGCGTAACAGCTGTTGTGCCTTAAAATGAAAGTTTTCTTTCGCCAGCAATGATACTTCTGCATGGGTAAGTCGAACTTGAGTTGTATATTGCGATTGCAGCACAAGCAAGGCAAACATTACAATTCCTATGCCGCCGATATAATGTGTTGCCGAACGCCAAAAAAGCAAACCGTGCGGAATATTTTCTATATCGTTCAAAATTGTTGCGCCTGTGGTTGTAAATCCCGAAACGCTTTCAAACCATGCATTCGCTACATCAAATTCCCCACCCCATAAAACATAAGGCAATATTCCGAAAACGCAGCTTATAAGCCATGCAAGCACCACAAAAACGTTTATTTCTCTGTTGTTAAGACTGGGATTTTTAGGAACAAAGATAAATGGAAAACAGCCAACGGTAAAAGTTATGAATGCGCTTAACAGTAACGGAAAAAAATCAGAACCTATGCCATCGAATATCGAAACTAATGCCGAAAGTAGCATGAATGTTGCATTTATCAACAGTACAAAACTGATATATCGCACAATTAACCCCGGTCTCATAATATTGATTTCTAATTTTCTTTCTCGTATTTTTTAGTAAGTTCCGTAAGTTTTTTTATCTCGCCGTTAAGCGCCGAAATTTCATCTTTTGTTTCAACGTCAATATTATACGGGACACGCGTTTCGTTGAATGCATTGATGCCTTTCGCTATTTTCACCATTGGCGATATAAAATATATGTAAATAAAATAATTGAGCAGAAAAATCAAAACAATACAGGTCAAAATAGCAATAATTGCCGGCATAATCATTCGGTAATAATTATCGTTCATAAGTAACGAATTGCTTTCTACTGCTTTCTGATTTAACAAAAACAGTCGGTCTATCAAATTCGACACCTTTGCATATCTTTTATTTAATTCGTTAAGATATTGCAAATACAGGTTTTTTCTGTCTGCTTTTACCAGTTTTACAATATTGTTTGCTATTGACATGTATTCGGAATAACAGATATTAAGAGAATCCAAAATTTCACGTTCTCCTTTAACCGTAATTCTGTTTTGAGCTTCGGTATAGGCAGCCTTACAGTCCGAAGTATAAACATTTAAAACAGAATCATTTTTTATTGACTCATAATCAAGCAAAATCATATTTTGACTGTAAAATAACCGCTGCATATTATGCGCGGCGTTCATGCTCTTAATGTTTTCAGAAACAACAAGCTCTACTGAAGAACGTATCCGCTGCATCTCAAAAACTATTGCAACTCCTGCCAAAAGCAAAATAAACGCAACAACAGTACAGCCTAAAAATACCTTTTTACGAATATTCATTTTTTATAAATTTATTTACAAATGTACATGAAATTTTCGAGATTGTACACAGACGTATAAAAATTGTCGTCGGATTAAATCGTTGCACTGTGTTTTGCTCAGTATTGTTTCGCTTGCGCTCGCAGTTCGGAATGACGAACAAAATATTTAAAATAATTATCTTCGTAAAGAGGGACTGATTATTTCCTGCTTTTCTTTTTTGCTGTTGCCGCTGATTTTTTTGCAACGGTTTTTTCTGTTTTGGGTTTAACTTTTTTTATCGAAGATTTTGTTGCGGATTTTTTCGCCGGCTTCGAGTCTTCCAATGCTTTATCAACCAGTATTTCAAAGTCGCTTATTACGTTCATGTAATTTATAAATGCTTCGTAAGGAGTGTCGTAAGGATTGAAATAGATGTGAACATCTCCATCCGAAAACCATTTTGTACACATGTAATAGAAATGGTCGCTTGTTTGCAGTGAACGCCATATTTTTATCAGGTTTTCGTTTTTTGTTTTCAAAACTTTTTCACCTGTTTTATATATTTTCGAGTATGCTTCATCCTGCATTTCATTGCCGAGCCATGCGCTCAGGTCGCGTTCTTCGTCAGCCCACGATATTGGATACTGTACGTGTATCGGCGAAACTGGCTGATGTTTTTCGGTTACTTCGCTTGGGGTTTTAAATTCAAAATTACTGTGCAAAAAAATTCTGTTTGGCAGTTCACGTAAAAATTCAAAAATTCCTGTTTCTCTGCTTTGATGTTCTCCAAAGGTTTCGTAATCCATAAATAAATTTACGATTTCATCTTTTCCATCAATATCATTGAGCCATTTTACATATTTTTCGGCATTTAATGGAAATTCATCCCAATTTTTGTCGGAAAAACGAAAGGCAATATCATCGCTCATGCGGAAATTTTTTAATAATATTTTCAGTCTTGGTTCTACAGCGTTTGTGTATAAAAAATTAGGGCTTCGCCAGCCGAGAACGTGTTTTGCTCCTTCGGTAAGCATTGCTTTAAATCCGAGGCTGGCAACTCGTTTACCTATATCGTCCGAATAAATTAATTCGGTATTGCGAAATACTGCCGGTTTTTGACCGAAATGTTTGTGTATAAGATTGGTGTGTAATTTTACCTGTTCTTCAAATTCATTACTGTTTTGCAGTGATGCAAGCGAGTGCGAATATGTTTCGCCCAAAAATTCGACACAGCCTGTTTTTGCAAGTTTTTTAAAGCTTTCTATAACTTCGGGAATAAACTGTTCAAATTGTTCAATTACTGTTCCCGACAGTGAATATGCAATTTTGAACTGTTTCCCGTATGTTTTTATCAGGTCAAGCATAAGTTGATTTGCCGGCAGGTAACATTTTTCGGCTACTTTGCGAAGTATTGATTTATTCAAAAAATCATCATAATAAAAATGGTCTTTGCCGATATCGAAAAAACGATATTTTTTTAGTCTGAACGGTTGGTGAATCTGAAAATATAAACAAATTGTTCTCATAGCCTTATTATTTTGAATGTTAATATTTTAATTTTAATTATTTTATATATTTGTTACCTGATTGTATATTTCACGAATTTTTGCCGCTGCATTTTCCCATTTCAGCGAGTTTACTTCTGCCTGCCCGTTACGCACAAAAAATTTGGAAAGCGATGGATACATAACAAGTCCGTACATCAAATCAGCCATTGCATCAACATCCCAAAAGTCAACTTTTATGGCATATTTCAGTACTTCGCTCACGCCCGACTGTTTTGATATGATAACCGGAATATTTGAACGCATTGCTTCGAGAGGTGAAATTCCAAACGGTTCCGATACCGAAGGCATTACGTAAACATCGCTCAAGGCAAACATTTGCTGAACTTCTTCGCCTTTCAAAAATCCTGTAAAATGAAAATGTGTTCCCATGCCGAGTTTTGCTACTCGCCTCACCATTTTTTTCATCATATCGCCGCTGCCTGCCATTACAAAACGGACGTTATTACAGCGTTCCATAACCTTGCATGCCGCTTCGATAAAATATTCCGGACCTTTTTGATATGTTATTCTTCCCAAAAATGTTATTATTTTATCGCCTACATTGCGTTTTATTTCAATATTTTCACGTCCGTGAAAATCAACGGCATTGTGAACTGTTTCAACTTTTTCGGGGTCAATTCCGTATTTGTTTATAACGATATTTCGTGTAAGATTGCTTACCGTTATTACTTTGTCGGCTTGTTCCATTCCCTGTTTTTCGATATCGAAAACATTTGGATTGACATTTTCGCCGGTACGGTCAAATTCGGTTGCGTGCACATGTATTACAAGCGGCTTGTTTGATACGCGCTTTGCCATTATTCCTGCCGCATAAGTCAGCCAGTCGTGCGCATGAATAACATCAAAGGTATTGTTTTTTGCTATTGTGGCTGCAACAAGCGCATAGCGTGCAACTTCTTCCATTAGATTTACGCCGTATTTACCCGTAAAACTGTATTTATGCCGAAAAATTCCTTCGCGTTTTTCAACTTTGTCGATTGATGCGCAAAGATTAAATTCTTTTTCGTCAACATAAGGCACAAGATTTGAATCTATCTGTATAAATGAAATATTGCCCCATAATTTTTCAAGTTCTGTTTGAGTTCCTATTGTTTCAACATCGCTTGCATTTATAAAACGCGCGGTGCTTGTGTCTTCATCTCCATAGGCTTTGGGTACGACAAACATAATTTCGGTATTGTTTTTTACCAAACCTTTTGTAAGCCCGTAACATGCGGTGCCTAAACCTCCTGATATATGTGGCGGAAATTCCCAGCCGAACATTAATATTTTCATAGATTTATTATTTATTCGCAAATTATACTTTCATAATAATTATGATATTTAATTTTTTATATTTTTACAATCACAAAGTTAATATATTTTTACGTTAATTTTCACTTTTCTTCAAACTTTAAATAAAAATTTGTGTTTATCGAAACCGAAACATTCGGCTGCCAACATGTTCAGTAAGTGCAAACTGCACTTACAAAAACGAATGGCAATATAGTAAAAGCGAAGCATATTCATAAAATTAATTATTATTATCGATGCCAAATTTATATATTTTTTTTGAAATATACACACATTTTTAATGGAAAAGTATAAATTTAAAGTTTTGCAACAAATAAAATATCCTGAAAAATCATTGGTTTTCCTGTGATAACAAATTATTTTTAAGAATCTCCATAATATTCAAAACTTATGAACGGTTAGTTTTTTACCATCATAAACGGCATATTCTCTACCGTTTATCCATTCTCCTACTATTGTAAAAAGGCTATCGTTTGGTAATTGTAACTGTATTGGCGTGTGTCTGTGTCCGAAAACAAAAAAGTCGATATGTTTTTTTTCAAGTTTTTGTTTTGCAAAGGCAAGCAGTTTGTCTGTATTTTCGTCAAATGTTTCAGCTAGTCCTTTGCTCAATCTGCTGTGTTTCGACCATGCTCGAGCAATGGCTATTCCCGTGCGCGGATGCAAAAGTGCAAACAGGCGCTGACTAAATTTACATGAAAATATTCGCTTCATAAAGATATATCCTTTATCGTCTTTTCCAAGCCCGTCTCCATGCGCAAGAAAAAATATCTTTTCGTGCAACTTTATTTCAAGAGGTTTTTTGTGAACTGTAATTCCTGTTTCATTTTCGAGATAGTCAAATGTCCACATGTCGTGATTTCCGGTAAAAAAATGTACGGAAATTCCGTTGTCGGTCAGTTCTGCAATTTTGCCGAGTACGCGAATAAATCCGCGTGGAACAACATATTTATATTCAAACCAGAAATCAAAAATATCACCCAGTAAAAACACAATTTCGGCATCTGTTTTTATTTTATCAAGCCATTTTACAAAAGCAATTTCGCGTTCTGTTGCACTTGCGCCTGCTTGCAAGCCGAGATGAACATCGGCGGCAAAATAAATTTTTGTGGAAGGCTTGTTGTTTTCCTCTATGGTTTTCATTTAATTACTGCACAGTGATTGAATTTTGTTTTCGAGTTCTTCGCCAAAAATATCGCGTCCGGCAAATTGTCCGTTTTTATCGATTAAAAAATTCGATGGCAATTTTTTAATATTATACAGTCTGAACGGAATACTGTTTGAACCTTTAAAGTCGCAAACGTTTATCCAACTTAATTTTTGATTATTGATTGCACGAAGCCACAAGTCGCGTTCGATGTCGAAAGAGACCTGATAAATTTCAAAGTTTTTTGAATGATATTTTTCGTAAAGGTTGCTTAATAATTTATTGTCAAACTGATTGCCTTCGACTTCGGAACTCCAGAATGCAAGCAAAACGGTTTTGCCGTGCAATGACGAAAGTTTTATTTTTTTTCCGTTGCGGTCGGGCAATTCTATGTCGGGATACGATATTTCTTCAATCGGCTGCGATTCAAGTTTGTTTTTCAAATTCAGTATGCGTTGCATTTCGCTGTAATCGCGTTTTATAACTGTCATATATTCTGCCTGTGAATATTTTGTATCCATCGAGTCGATAATCATCTTGTAATACAGAAAATCGTTCTGGTCGTTGAATATTTTTGTTCCATTGGGATATTGCTGGTACAGTGCAAATATTGATGCGTACGATTTGGGATGACTTACAATAAATCTTATATTACTGCGTTTTTGTTCAATAATTTTTTTTGCAAGAGCAGTTTTTGCCGTCTGCAAATCAGCATCGGAGATTTTTTCACTGTTTATGATTTTACTCAACGAATCTATTGTTTGAGCCGTTTTGCCCAATGTTTCAAAAAGTTCTTTGACATATACCGAGCCTTGCGAACCTTCGACCGCATAGTTTCCTTTTTTGTATTTGATATTAATTTTTTCGCCGGCTTCGGCAAGAAGCATCAATAATTGTTTTCCATTTTTGTTTTTTATACTGATAAAAGCGGGTTCGCCTGTAAGAATTTTTATATCAGTAGAAAATTTTCCTTTGGCATTTACTTGTATCGAATCCAAAAAGAGCATGAACGATGCCGTTTTTTGTTCGATTGATATTTTTTCGTCTGATATGTTATCAAAAGTTCCGCTTATAAAAACGGAATGTTTTTTTGTACACGACACAAAACAAATTGCCGCAAACAGTAAAATTATAGATATTTTTCTTTTTATCATTTCAAATCAGTTTTATTATTAATATTTAATACAAAGGTATAAATATTAATCAATTTTGTAAAAAATAACATTTCAGACTGTTTATGTTTTCGGTTTGTCAATCAACAATTCGGAAACAGGCGGTTGTTTTTTTCTGCAACTGATTTTACTTTCCGTACCGTTCAGCAAACGTTTGATATTATTGCGGTGTGTAATAATAATAGCACATGCGGCAACAAGGCTGAATATTTTCATTGTCAAAGTTTCGTATTCGTTAAAAATTTCACCGAAAATAATAATTACTATCAGGGGAAAGCAAACTGCCGCAATTATGGAACTCATCGAGACGTATCGGCTTGTCAGCAGGCAAAGTCCGAAAATTCCGAATACCATCAACATTGCATAAGGATGCATTGCCAAAACTACTCCTGCTGTTGTTGCAACTCCTTTTCCGCCTTTAAATCCGGCAAATATTGGAAATATATGACCTGTAACAACACAAATACCAAGCAAAATCTGAAAACTTACATAAGGGTTTGTTTCGTGTTCCAAATCGGTAAAACGTACAAGCAAAACTGCAATTACGCCTTTCAGCAAATCAAAAATAAAAACAGGAAGCGCCGCCTTGGGTCCGAGTACTCGTAAAATATTTGTTGCTCCTGCATTCTTACTGCCATAATTTCTGATATCAATTTTAAAAAATCGTTTGCTGACAAAAATTGCCGTTGAAACTGAACCTGTTAAATATGCAATTAAAAGTAAAAAACATTTAATAATTAAACTCATCTTATGATTTATTTGCTACAAATGTACTCAAAATTCCTTAATTACATGCATGTGCATAAAAACAAATTCATTTTTACAGCGGAAATACGGGTTTGCAAATATTTTTTTAGTAAGATACAAGTACTGATTGACATTTTTACAAATTCGCATTTTCGCATAAATTATTAAACTGCCTTTATTTTTGTCATAAAAGGTTTTGACTTAACGGAATTGAATTATTTACTATTTATACCAGCCTGCTGTCATAATATTTTTATATTATGTTGCATCTGAAAATCTATTTAGAATACGGTAATTGATTTTACCGTATTCGGCAAAGGAGTAAATTTTATTGAGAAAGATAATTGTTTGTAAATACTGCTCGACAAATTATAAAAAATATTAACTTTGCAAATTAAAAATTTTATGACAGATTCATTTTTACATAAGGGATTACGAAAAAAACTTGTTGACGAATTGCGTGCAAAAGGTATTGATAATGAATCTATACTTGCTGCAATAGGAAAAGTTCCGCGGCATTTTTTTGTTGACAGCAGTTTTGCACAGCATGTTTACGAGGACAAGCCTTTTTCGATTGGAGCGGGTCAAACAATATCGCAACCGTTTACAGTTGCATTTCAAACGCAGTTGCTTGATTTGAAAAGATTTGACAAGGTTCTTGAAATAGGCACAGGTTCAGGTTATCAAACTGCCATACTTGTTGAACTTGGCGCAACTGTTTATACAATTGAGCGGCAGCGCGAGTTGTTCATAAAATGTCAGGAAATATTAACGCAAATGAACTGTCTGCCATATTCTTTTCTTGGTGATGGATATGAGGGAAAACCAATATTTGCACCGTTTGACAAAATTTTGGTAACAGCCGGAGCGAAAACCGTTCCTCAAAAATTACTTGAACAGTTGGCTGTTGGCGGCAAGATGGTAATTCCGGTAGGAGATTCTAATATACAGGAAATGCTTGTAATTGACAAATTATCCGAAAAAAAATATAAAACTTCAAAATTCGGAACATTCTCTTTTGTACCAATGCTTAAGGGAATAGAATAAAGCAAAATATTGGCATGTTTACATAAAAACCGTAAATTTAAAACAAAAACATCAATATCGGTAAATCATAAGAGATTTACTGATATTGATGTTTTCATTTACCGTATTTTGAGTCGAATATTATTTACAATCCTCCATCTATAATCCATATTTTGTTTGGATTATCGTTCCTCAATGCGATATTTCCTTCTGCTGTTTTTCCGTTTGCAAATTTTATTTTATAGGGAACAAATTCTCCTACGTATAAACCTGACTTGAAAGAATCGCCGAGTTCTATCAATTTCAGTCCGTAAAGTGATTCTGTCAGGTTTTTATTCAAACTGCCGAATGCTTCTTTAACGGGTTCAATATTTTTATTTGCAAGCGCCGTAAATATCAAATTTGCGGCTTCTTTTGATGTAATACCTGTCAACGCCTGACTGTACAACGGTTTGTTCAAATTCATCCATTCTACATTTTGGGGACGTTCCAAAAGCCTGTCAACATCTACAGGAACGTTATATAAAATGGATGTGGTTTCAAAAATCGTATGATAGCTGTTATTATAAAAAATTTGTATTTGCATTTCCTTTATCAACTTGGTTTCTTTGTCGAAAGTGTAAATTCGTCGGTTATCGGATTCCTCAATAGATGAATTTTTCATGTAATTGTTAGTAAAATCGCCTTTTGCTTTCGATTTTACTGTAAGAATTATTTGAGAGCCGGTTTCTTTCATATTGATTTCGGAACCATCATTTTTTGCGGATTCCTGTTCCTGTTTCAAGAGATTTTGAATATCTAAAAATTTATCCCAGCCGCCGAAAAATCCGGCGACTCCATTTGCCATTATTTTCATTTCAAGCGTTTTCAGCCACGAATATGAATTAACGCCGTCAAATACGGATATTCGTCCCTGTTTTTCCAGTCGCCATTTATTGGGATGGTCGAACATTATGGTAAATGTATGTTCTATCATACTTCCGTCTTCTCTGATGGCTTCAAAATTTTCATTCGGCGTTGTGAGCATCAGGAATTTAACAATCATCGTTTTTAAATTGTCCGACTGGTTAATAGATTCGTCAAGCAGTTTCGTGGCTGCTTTTGCTTCGTTGTTTGCAGTAAATACAAACGGTAACATCAATAATGCAGCGAATACTGCTGCTACTGTCAAAAGTTTTTTAAATGTTAATTTTTTCATTTTTTTTTGCTCCATTTTAATTTTATTAATAATATTTTCTTTCAGTGATAACGGGGCAGAAGGTTTTATTTTCGGAATAATTTCATTCATAATATGTTCCTTTTATTTTATGGGTTTCTTTTAATTTACTAATACCATATCTGTATCGTGATTTTACCGTATTTACGGAAATATTCAAGATTCCTGCCGACTCGACAAAATTAAGCTCATCAACAAATTTTAGTTTAATAACTTCTGCCTGCTCGTCAGGCAATTCGCTCAACAAATCTTCTATTCTCATAAATTCGGCAATACACATTTTTTCTTCATCATTTTTTTCATCATCGGCAATATCGTTACCGACAGACTCGATATTATCCATTTTAATTTTACCGTATTTTCTTTTGTAGTCGATACACGCATTTGCTATTGATTTCAACAGGTAAGTCTTTATGTTTTTTACAGATACCAATGTTCTTTTATTCTGAAAAAACTTTAAAAATACATCCTGTACTATATCCTGTGCAATGTCGTACGAACCAACTCTGAAAAACGCAAAAGAAAATAATTGATCCTGATACTCTTCAATAATACTTTCCAACTCGTTAATTTTATTTTTTGTTAATCCTAACATAAAAGCGCTTTTACAATAAAGACGTAAATATTAAAAAATCGGTTTAAAAGTAATTTGTTTTTTGATAATATTGCCTGAAATTCTTTTGTTTTGAAACAACTTGATGTTCTTTACATATTTTTGCCAAATTTTGTTAATGTTTGCAGTTATATCAAAATTACAAACTATATTTGTGCGAACTTATTAAAATTTACAAAATGAATATTAAAAAAATATCATGCGTAATTATAACTTTTTTTTTGATTATTAGCAGTTTACATGCGCAATATGATAAAGAACAGTTTTTTTTTCGCGGCAGGCAACAGTTGATTGACAACAAATATGCAATGGCTATTGAAACATTCAATACTCTTATCAAAGCAGATACCATGTTGTACGAAGCATTGTTTTTCCGCGGAATTGCAAAATATAATCTCGGCGATTTTTACGGCTCGCAGATGGATTTTTCAAAAGCAATAGAATTGAATCCCGTATTTACTCAAGCCTATCATTACCGTGCAATATCGTACGGGCAGACAGGGCAGTACGACAAGGCTCTGCTTGACCTTGAACAGGCAATTCAACTGCGTCCCAATTTTTCGGGATTGTATTATTCGCGCGGCATAACGTTCTTTTTACAGCAGCAGTTTCAAAAGGCAATTGAAGATTTTAACAAATATATCCGTTACGAACCTAAAGAATATTACACCTACATAAACCGCGGAACTTGCTATTTACTGCAAAAAGATACTGTTCGCGCTCTTGAAGACTACAATCAGGCTATACTTCTTAATCCTTTCGATTCGGACGTTTATACACGCCGCGCACGCATATACGCAATGAAAAAAGAAAATGAAAAAGCCCTTGCCGATTTCAACAAATCAATACAGCTGGACTCTGCAAATACTTTGAGTTATTTCAGCCGGGCGCTTCTCTATTACGAAAATAAACAAATTTCGGAATCGCTTGAAGATTTGGACAAAGTTTTGGAAATTGACCCCGACAATTCTCTTGCATATTACAACCGCGCTTTGATACGTTCCGAAACAGGCGACCTTGATAATGCCCTGGCTGATTATAACATGGTAATTTCTTTTAATCCCGGCAACGTACTTGTTTATTACAACAGAGCTTTTGTTCTTTCCGAATTGAACCGCAATAATGAAGCAATAGAGGATTTAAGCAAGGCTATTGAACTTTATCCCGATTTTGCAAATGCATATATAAACCGTTCTTACCTTAAAACACAAATCGGACAGCTTGCCGGTGCAAAAAAAGATTACGAAACGGCTCAACAGAAAATCAAGGAATTTCGCATAAAATTTGCCGACAGCACTTATGTTGATGATTTTGCCGACACAAGCAAGCAATACAACAAACTGCTTGCTCTTGACGCCGACTTTTCAAAGAAAAATTTTACTCAGGACCTGCTCACCAGTCGAAGAGTTGATATAACAATAAAACCCTTATATAAATTTGCGGTTGGCGCTCATGCAACTAAACTGCCGCTGAACAAACAGTATTTTTATCCCAAACTTGATGAATTTACAAAACAGGCAAGCGAACTTTTCGCTGTAAACATAAGCAACGCCGAAACAAAATTGAAACCAGACGAACTTATCAAACTTGATTCAACCGTAACCGAACATATTTCACGGTCGAACAAGGGAAATTCGCTGCTTTATTTTGAAAAAGCAATATTGCAGGGACATTTACAGCAATATACAAGCGCAATGAACTATTACACTCAGGCTATTGAATTTGACCACCTTAATCCGTTTCTGTATTTTAACCGCAGCGCCATAAACAGCGAAATGACCGACTTTGTTTCATCAATCGACAACAGTATTCAAACAATAGTACTTGACAACAGCGGAACAGGCAGAGCAAAAACAAAACAGGAAATAAAAATACTGAATTACAGCGATGCAATAAACGACCTTAACAAAGTGTTGAAACTTATGCCCGATTTTGCTTACGCTTATTACAACAGAGGAAATTTGAACTGTTTTTCGCAGCAAATGCCCGAAGCAATAAACGATTATACCAAAGCAATAGAACTGTATCCGTATTTTGCCGAAGCATATTTTAATCGCGGACTTGTTTTGATTTATCTTAAAGATACCGAAAAAGGCTGCATGGACATAAGCAAATCGGGAGAACTTGGAATTGAAGACGCTTATTCAATAATGCGTAAATTTTGTAAACATGATAACAACTGATAAAATATGAAACATATAATATCTCCTTCAATACTGGCTGCCGACTTTGCAAACCTCGGCGCCGAAATAGAAAAAATCAATAACAGCAGCGCAGAATGGATTCATTTGGATATAATGGACGGAGTGTTTGTTCCAAATATTTCATTCGGATTTCCCGTAATTAAATACATCAAAAAATATGCACGGAAAATACTTGATGCACATTTGATGATTGTAAATCCCGACAGTTATATTGAACGGTTTGCCGAAGCGGGAATCGACAATTTAACCGTACATTATGAAGCGTGTACTCATTTGCATCGAACTTTGCAAAAAATTCGCTCATGCGGAATGAAAGCCGGAGTTGCAATAAATCCGCACACTCCTGTAAATTTGCTGTCAGAAATTGTATCCGAAACCGATTTGATTTTGATAATGTCGGTAAATCCCGGATTCAGCGGGCAAAAATTCATACCCAACACATACGGTAAAGTAGCGCAAACAAAAGATCTTTTACAGAAAAAAAATGCAAATGCAATAATAGAAGTTGATGGAGGAATAGATTTAATTAACGCTCCAAAACTTTACGAATCAGGAGCAAACGCTCTGGTTGCAGGCAATACGATATTTATGTCTAATGACACGATAAATACAATCTATCAGATGAAATGCGAATGAACAGGTTTTTTTAGTAATTTTGCAAAATAAAACAAAAAAACAATTTTTATTATGGACAATAACGAAACTATTTGTCACTGCATGGA
>JAISOH010000057.1 GCA_031275825.1 Prevotellaceae bacterium
CAGATTCGGCAACAGTCAAAGATTCTTCACCGGAAACGTTAATTTTATTTTCGGTTTTCTGTTCCGAAGTTTCATCAATTTTAACTTCGTCCGTTTCAATCTTTTCAAATGATTTTTCAGATTCGGCAACAGTCAAAGATTCTTCACCGGAAACGTTAATTTTATTTTCGGTTTTCTGTTCCGAAGTTTCATCAATTTTAACTTCGTCCGTTTCAATCTTTTCAAATGATTTTTCCGGTTCGTTTTCATTCACGGTTTCGGTTGCTGTTTTTTCAACCTCAACAGCAATTTCGATGCTGCTTCTCACATTATCGAATTGTTCATCTCGAACAGAGTTTGTGTTATTAACATCCATAGCATTACATTTTTATTACAAAGCGCAGAGAACATTTCTACGCATTAAGACTGCGAAATTAGTAAATTATTTCCAATGCTCAACAATTAACAGCAAATTTTACAGGGTCAATACATTTAAATTTTGAATAATTTGATAAGGAAATCTTTGTCTCATAGTGCTTTTAGATGCTTTGAATGTTATATGCTTTTACTCGCATATTGTTTTCCTGTATCGTCATCTTTTAATTCTTTATTCTGTTCTGCAAATATTTTTTTAGCCTCTTTCATCAATAAGCCTGTAAGGTTTGCCATCGCTCCCGTATAAAATCATATCTTTTTTCAAAACAGAATCAGGAAATATCAATATTTTTCGTGAATACTTTTAAATCCATCTCCTATAACTTCGTTGGCATCAATCACGGTAACAAAAGCCGCAGGGTCTATATGGCGGATATATCGGCGCACTGTTGCAACTTCACGAATACTTATGTTAGTAAAAATTATCTTTTTTTCGCTGCCCGAAAAAGCACCGTGAGCGCTGATAAGCGTTGCTCCGCGTTCCATATCATCAATAATCTTTCGTGAAATTTCTTCATATTTATCCGAAATTATAAGCACGGTTTGAGTAGGATTAAATCCTTTCACAATTTTGTCGGCAATGGTGCTGCTCACGTAAATCACTGTCCACGAGTAAAGCGGAACAGTCCAGTCGTTGAATATTATAAGAGCTGCAAGTACAATCACAGAATCGACAATCATAAGCGCCGAACCTATGGACAAATGCGTATACCGTTTCAATATTGTAGCAACAATATCGGTGCCGCCGGATGTTGCTTTGGTTTTAAAAATTATTCCGAGACCTGTTCCTATTATTACGCCTCCAAAAACCGCCTGCACAAAAAATGTTGATGGGTCGGCTATCAGCGGATCATATTTGTAAAGATATTCCATCAGTGAAATTGAAGCCGACAGCGATATTATTCCTATCAGCGTTTTTGCTCCGAATTTAGGTCCCAACACCCAGGCGCCCATGAGCAGCAAAGGCAAATCAAGACAAATTCCCGAAAGCCCGATGGGAAAATTAAAATGATGATGCAAAATTATTGCAATACCATACACTCCTCCGGGTGCAAGTTTCAGCGGAGAAACAAATACAACAAATCCTGCAGCCATTATAAACGAGCCTGTAATTATTAAAATGTATGATGTTAAATCTTCTTTTTTAAAACTGATTTTCGACATATATTTTTATGTTTTGACGCAAAATTAATAAATTTGCATGAATAATTTTTATAATTATCCTTAAACTTGCCATCAGAATTGTTTAACTGCAAATATACATGAAATTTACGAACCATGCACAGGCAAATAAAAAATGTTTTGCAAAATTTATGAAAGACAGGTAAAAAAATCCCTGCACTGAATTTGTATAGGAATTTTTTAATTTAAACAGCCATAACTTTAGACTTTAATCGCCAAACCGTTTGACGAAGTTCTGCCATTCTTAATAAGTTTTAGCGAAGAAAGAAACCAGTAATTGAATACCAATAACTATGAGTATAACGACAGTAATCATCTTCCAGAAGCCCGACTGGTAACGTATGGCTGCTTCCAAATGCCTTAGATCGTGCGGATTTTCGCCAAACTTTTTACATGCTTTCACTGCATCTCTCAGCCACGAGCCAAGAAAGAACAATATGGCGGCAATGCCGAGTGAAAAAAAAATGCTTATGCCACTTATGCCAACTCCTGGTATTCTTTCTCCGTATCCGCCCTGATAACTTACAATATTTATTAATATCCATAAAATAACAAACCCTGCCATAATATAATAAATTATGCACATGATATTCATGTAATTTTTTATTTTGGCAAGGTTGCGCATTGCTGCGGGCGACAAAACCGGCGTCCCGTCTGTTTGATTTTCTGCGTTTAAATTTTCGCTGTTAATTTTTTGTTCCATAATTTGATTTTTTCATTTTTTGTTTTTTAATGTTTTCATTTTTCTCTTATTTTCAGTTTCCGAAATCCAGCACCGCAATGTTTCCGTAGTTCCTGTGAGGCTGCATGGATACGCCGATTTTCGTATATGCAGGGTCAAGACATATTTTTCTGTGTCCAAGCGCTGCATTGTTTTCCCCTGCATCTATCAGCAGTGATAAAACAATCTCCAAGCCGCCAGCATGTCCATAGTCGCAACATTCGCCCCATGTACCGGTGAGATACGTGCACTGTGTTGCGCTTCTGTCATGTCCGGTAATTCCCAGTTCGCCACTCTTTGCTGCAAAGCATTGTGCAAGTTCATACAGATTTTCATCCGGTTTTATTTCACCGCCCAATATTGGCGTCATTGTATTGAGCGTTTCTATTAGCGACTCTTTCCGCTCGTCGAAAGCATAGCCTTTGTACCATGGCGCATGGGGTTTTACATATTTTTCGCAAAATTGTCGCGGATTTATTCGGGCATAGTTGAGATAATAAACAACAGCCTTTTCTTCGCTTTC
>JAISOH010000087.1 GCA_031275825.1 Prevotellaceae bacterium
ATTCTTAATCAAATCATTACTGTGGCAATGCGGACATTGAATTTCTATTGTATGGATCATTACTTACTATTTTTTGCAAAGATACAAAATAATCCTGATAATTTAAGACACTATCAAAAATTGTATATGTGCAGGCGCCTGACTGCGAATAAAAATCAGCAAATAACAGGACGCGGATAATGACGGCGGCATCATCTTTTGAGCAGATTTCTTAAACTTTTGAGAAAATTTCTCAAAAGTCGGAGTAATTTGCCCGGAAGTCGAAGCAATTTGCCCGGAAGTCGAAGCAATTTGCTCGGAAGTCGAAGCAATTTGCCCGGAAGTCGGAGTAATTTGCCCGGAAGTCGAAGCAATTTGCTCGGAAGTCGGAGTAATTTGCCCGGAAGTCGAAGCAATTTGCTCGGAAGTCGAAGCAATTTGCTCGGAAATCGAAGTAATTTGCTCGGAAGTCGGAGTGAAAAAACAAATAATTCTCAATTTTCAATTATACATCAAACGGGTGAGAATTGTGAGTTTTTTTGCAGAAAACTGTTTTCCGCCTCATCGTCATTGCGAAGAGCGCAGCGACGAAGGCAAAACGTCATTGCGAACGAAGTGAAGCAAACCAGAGTAAAGGCGCGTCATTGCGAGGAATGAAATGACGAAGCAAACCAGAGAAATTGTTAATGAAAATAATAAACGTAAGTCTGGATTAACTCCGTTGAGCTCCGCTTCGCTTCGGTTGCTTCACTGCTTCGCTTTCGCAATGACGAATAATAAAGAACGATTAATTATGCCGTAAGAAAAATAAATTCAAAATATTTTTCCGATTTTTTTTATTTTGCTTCATGAAATTGTTTAAACATGGAATATTTGGAAGTTATCACAGGTAATTTTAGATGTAAAGTATTGCAGATAACTTTATTATTATACAGATAGCAATATGGTATCAACAATAATTGTTGATAAATTTATAATCCGGGTAAACGCAAAGTTTGTACATTTGCAAAAAAATGTATTGCGAAAATTCAGGAATACACAGAGAAATTTTAACGGCATTAGCATTTACTGTAATGAATAATAATATTTAATGAAGACATTTTATTATAATTACGATTAATCAGGGAATACAAAATTATATGAGCGAAATAAAGGAATATATTGAAAATGACATTATAACCCTCGACTGGAAAGAACACATACGGCGCCGACCGGGAATGTACATAGGCAAGCTTGGCGATGGAACTTCACCCGACGATGGAATTTATGTACTTCTTAAAGAAGTTATCGACAATTCTATTGACGAATATACAATGGGTTACGGAAAACGTATTGATATTACAATAAATGAAGATGAAATCTGCGTTCGCGATTACGGGCGCGGAATTCCGCTAGGCGCTCTTGTTGACGCCATATCAAAAATGAATACGGGAGCAAAATACGATTCCGAAGTATTTAAAAAATCGGTAGGACTGAACGGAGTAGGCATAAAAGCGGTAAATGCCCTGTCATCAAAATTCTGCGTGGAATCTATACGCGAAAACAAATCGCGACATGTTGTTTTTGAATGTGGAAATCTGATTGAAGACATAACCGGAGATACACATGCATTAAACGGTACAAGTACGGTATTTGTTGCCGATAAAAGCGTTTTCGGCAATTACGCTATAAACAGAAGTTTTGTAGAAACCATGGTGAAAAATTACACCTACCTTAATACAGGACTGACAGTTTCGCTTAACGGAGTAAACTATGTTTCAAAATACGGACTGCTTGATTTGCTTAACGAAAATATGGGCGAAGAGCCGCTGTATCCGCCAATATATCTGAAAGGCGATGATATTGAAGTAGTAATAACCCACGGGTCGGGTTATGGAGATACGTGCTATTCGTTTGTAAACGGACAGCATACTACGCAGGGAGGAACGCATTTGAGCGCATTCAGAGAAGCGACAGGAAAAACAATACGCGATTTTTACAAAAAAGATTTTGATACAAAAGATATTTGCATGTCGATGTACGCTGCAATAAGCATAAAAGTAACAGAACCTGTTTTTGAATCGCAAACCAAAACCAAACTCGGCTCAAGAGACATGTCGCCAAACGGCAAATCAATCCGCTCGTTTGTAATTGATTTCCTTTCGGAAGAACTGAATAAATATCTTCATAAAAACAAAGCGACATCCGAAATCATTCTAAAAAAAATTCAGGAATCCGAAAAAGAACGCAAAACAATATCAGGTATTCAAAAAATAGCACGCGAACGCGCAAAAAAAGCAAGCATCCACAATAAAAAACTTCGCGATTGCCGCATACATTACAACGATAAACATGCTCTTGCCGAAAATTCCACCTTATTTATAACCGAAGGAGATTCCGCAAGCGGATCAATAACAAAATCAAGAGACGTAAATACTCAGGCAGTTTTCAGCCTTCGCGGCAAACCGCTTAATACCTACGGAAAAACAAAACGCGTGGTTTATGAAAACGAAGAATTTAATCTTTTGCAGGCTGCGCTCAACATAGAAGAAAGCATGGACAATCTGCGCTACAACAAAGTAGTGATAGCAACCGACGCCGATGTTGACGGAATGCATATCCGCCTGCTACTGCTGACGTTTTTTCTGCAGTTTTTTCCGGATGTAATTCGTCTGGGACATTTATACATACTGCAAACGCCACTTTTCAGAGTGCGCAAAATAGGAATGCGAAGCGGCGGCGGCGAAGCAAAATCAAAGAAAAACAGCGATGCAACCTATTACTGCTACAACGAAGACGACCGTCAAAAAGCGATAAACGCATTTGGCGACAAGGCTGAAATTACGCGCTTCAAAGGTCTCGGCGAAATTTCACCCGAAGAGTTTGAAGAATTTATAGGCGAAAGAATACGCATCGACAGAGTACATTTGAGCAAAAACGATTCAATACGCGAACTTCTGGAATTTTATATGGGCGAAAATACACCCGAAAGAAAAGATTTTATCGTAAACAGACTGCGCTATGAAAGTTAATAAATTAATTATAAAAAATATCAAAAAATGAAAACAATTTTTATTTATCTTGCAGTAGCAGGTATTTTGGCTGCTTCGTGCAGCAATCAGGAAAAAAAAGAAGAAAACGCAGCGGTTGATACAAAAACCAATGTGCTTCAAAACATTCATAATCGCAAAAGCGTACGCGATTTTATACGCCGCAAAATGCTAAGCAAAGATGATTTGACAACACTGGTAAAGGCAGGAATGGCAGCTCCATCGGCAGGAAACAAACAGCCATGGGAATTTATTGCAGTGAGCGACAGCATGGTTTTAAATTCGCTTTCCGAAAAATCGCCAAACAATAAGATGCTTCGCAACGCAGGCGGCGCAATACTTGTATGCGGCAATTCCGAAAGATTTTTTGAAGGCGAGGCAAGCGAATTTTGGACGCAGGACTGCTCGGCGGCAACGCAAAATATCCTTCTGGCAGCCGAAGCCATGCAACTTGGCGCCGTATGGACAGGAGTTTATCCCAATAAGGAAAGAATAAAACAACTTCAAGAATCGTTTAATTTACCCGAAACAGTTATTCCGCTGTCATTTATAATAGCAGGCTATCCCGAAGGCGAACAGACGCCCAAAAACAAATGGAAAGAAAATTATTTACACTGGGAAAAATGGTAAAATGTGTTTTTTAACAATTATTCTATAATGTATTAAAGTTAAAGAATATAATGTATAATGAAAAATATTTTATAAAAGCGATTGAGTTATCGTTTGAGGCTTACAAAGCAAAAGGATCGAGAAGTACGGCAAAACTTAAACCTGTTCATAAATTTGTTGCTGACACTTTGGCGAAAATTTGGGGTAAAGATTTTGAAATTTGCTACATGGGCGATAGCACAAAAGAAAAAACAGTTGAAGGTAAATATTATCCAAAAGATATTGATATTACCGTGTTAGATGGTGAACAAACTGTCTTTTGTTTGGGTATCAAATTTGTAACCTCAAATTACAAACAAAATGCAAATAATTATTTTGAAAATATGATGGGCGAAACTGCCAATATTCAAGCAGTTGGAAATCTGCCGTATGCGCAGTTGATTATTTTAAGACATGAAACACCATATTACAAGAAAAACGAAACAGAAACTCCGTCAAAAATAGAAATTGTAAATGACAAGGATATTGCCAAATATTTAAAATTAATGTTCGATAATCCACAAGCTCACCGCCCTAATTATCTTGGTATTCATCTCATTGATGTTAACAAAAGAACAATAAATGTTACTTTGACAGATTTAGAGAAGTCATTTTCAAAAAAAACAGCATAAAAAGTATAAAGTATGAAAATAGATTTTACCAAAGAAGAAATCACAGAATTGCAAAAGCTTATATCTGATTTTAATTCATTTTACGAAACTGAAGATAAATGGAATTTTGATGACCTTGACGCTCAAAGAGAAATTGGGTGCGAAATAGTAAAAATTTTAAAAATTAAATTAATTACATTAAGAGAGTGAATTATGCCAAAATTATTCTCAGGTTCAAATAAAAAGTTCTTGTTGCAACTCGACAAGCCCGAAAAAGAATTGAATAAATTTATTTGCGAAAATTGGAAAGATTTGTTTCCAAAATATATTTTTGTCGCAAGCGAATTTCCCTTGAAAGGAAATGTTCGCAGTTTAGGCAATAATGGGAGAATTGATATTTTAGGATATAATCCTGATACAAAAAGGTTTATAATTTTTGAGATAAAAAAGGATTACGATAAAAATATTACAGACCAATCTGCTGATTATCGTGATTATGTGCAGGATAACTTTTCAGATGTTTATTTGCATGCGACACAAAAGTATGAAGTTTCTTTACCCAAATTTACGACAATAAATCAGGATAAAATTGAAATTATTTTGATTGCAAAAAGGTTTAGTTTGACACAGATTGACAGAGTAAAAAAAATTAAAGACAACAATATAACTTTGATAAAATATTTTTGGTTTGAAAATAATTTAATTTTTATTGATTATATCAATAACGATCCTGATGATATAAAAATTGAAAACGCCAATACAAAAAAAATCAATGAAATCAAAAATATTATTGCACAAGACCCTGAAATATTTGAAATTGAACAGTTTTTTGGCAAATATATAGCAGGGAAAGAGGTGTTTTTACTATTCTTAAAATTTCTAAAAACAAAAAATAATCTTGAATTTGACTTTAAGCAAACGAGAATTAGAGTAAAAGTGGCAAATTCAACTCTTTCAATTGTTCGTCAAGGAGGACAAGGCAGACGAAAATCAATTTTACAGATTAATACTGATGTTGATGTAACTTCTTTATCTAATGAAATACAAGTTGACGATAGAGTCCGAGATGACGGACAAAAAAAGAAAGGCAGTTTGGGGTTAGAACGGTATGAAGTGTTTTTCCGAAACAGTGAAGAAATACAGATATTCTGGGATTTTATAAAAGATAAAATATGAAGAAAATTTGCAATACTCATGAAGAAATTACAATAATTCCCGAAAATGAATTAAAAGATTTCTTCCCATTGGCATACGATTACTTATTATCTGTGAAACGCGAACTGGATAAGCGTGATAACGGAACGCCAAATCCAGTTGCATGGTATGCCTTTGGCAGAAGTCAAGGTTTGGACACGAGTTTTGGTGAAAAAATTATCTTTTCACCAATGAATTGCAAACCAAATTTCATCTATTATCCTAACCCTGAATCAACATTTTATTCAGGTTACTGTATAAAAAAAATTAACGGACTCAGTATTGAAAAATTACTTACTCAATTAAACTCTGACCGAATGGATAAATTTGTATCAATGTCAAGTCGTGATTTTCGCGGAGGATGGAAAGCATACAATAAAAAAATAATTGAAAATTTTGAAATAAACGTAGGCGGTTAATATTTTGCAAAATACATACAAAATATTAAAAATATAATCAAACAAAAAATTATAAACAATTTCATAACGGAACAATTTTATGACAGATGATTTTGAATTGGAAGAACCAATAGAAGAAACAGAAATAACAGAAGAAAACAATACGGCAGACGAAATTTCGACAGGACGATTTACAAAACTTATCGAAATCGACGAAACAAAAAAACACCTTCTTTCGGGCATGTATAAAGACTGGTTTCTTGATTACGCTTCGTATGTAATTTTGGAACGCGCAGTGCCTCACATTAACGACGGGCTTAAACCCGTGCAGCGCCGAATACTGCATGCAATGAAAAATATGGACGATGGACGTTTCAATAAAGTTGCAAACATTATAGGTTCTACAATGCAATACCATCCTCACGGAGATGCATCCATAGGAGATGCGCTGGTACAGCTCGGACAAAAAGATTTACTGATTGAAACACAGGGAAACTGGGGAAATATTTTAACGGGCGACAATGCCGCTGCACCGCGATATATCGAAGCCCGACTGTCAAAATTTGCCCACGATGTAGCATTTAACAGCAAAATTACTGAATGGATGCCATCATACGACGGACGCAACAACGAACCTGTAACTTTGCCAATGAAATTTCCGCTGCTGCTGTCGCAGGGAGTTGACGGAATTGCAGTAGGACTGGCTTCAAAAATTATGCCACACAATTTCAACGAACTTATTGACGCTTCGATTGCATATTTACAGGGTAAAAGTTTTGAACTGTATCCCGATTTCCCGACAAGCGGATATGTTGACTGCTCAAGATATTGCGACGGCTTGCGCGGAGGCGCAGTAAAAGTGCGGGCGCGAATAATAAAAGGCGAAGATTTCAAAACTCTTGTCATTACAAACATTCCTTTCGGAAAAACAACTTCGGGCATAATAGAATCAATACTTAAAGCCAACGAAAGAGGACGAATAAAGATAAAAAAGGTTGATGACAATACATCAAAAAATGTTGAAATCGTTATTCATCTTGCCAACGACACATCTCCCGATAAAACCATAGATGCGCTTTACGCATTTACCGACTGCGAAATATCAATATCGCCAAATTCATGCGTAATTGTTGATAAAATGCCAATGTTTCTGGGCATTACCGAAATTTTGAAACGCTGCGCCGATTCAACAAAAAACCTGCTGAAACGCGAACTGGAAATTAGAATGAACGAATTGCTTGAAGACTGGCACTATTCATCACTTGAAAAAATATTTTTTGAACAGCGTATTTATCGCGAACTCGAAAAAGATACAAAAACATGGGAAGACCAGCTTGACGCAATAGAACAGGCGTTTAATCCGTATCGAAATAAACTGAAACGCGAAATTACCCGCGATGATGTGCTTAAACTTACCGATAAGCCTGTTCGCCGAATATCAAAATTTGACATTAAAAAGGCTGATGAACACATTAAAAATATTGAAATTGAAATTGAAGAAGTACAAAACAATCTTGACAATCTGACCGATTACGCAATTACATATTTCCGGCAAATAAAAAAGAAATACGGAAAAGGTCGCGAACGCAAAACGGAGATCATGAACTTTGATATAATTCAAGCATCGCAGGTTGTTGTTGCAAACGAAAAATTGTATATAAACCGCACAGAAGGCTTTGTGGGAACAGGATTGAAAAAAGACGAATATGTTTGCGAATGTTCGGATGTTGACGATATTATAATTTTTCTCAAAAACGGAAAATATATTATTACAAAAGTTGCAGAAAAAACTTTTGTAGGAAAAGATATAATACATGCGGGGGTTTTCAAGCGTAACGATGACAGAACAATATACAACGCCGTTTACCGCGATGGAAAAAACGGAGCAATAATGATGAAACGTTTTGCAGTTACATCAATTACGCGCGACCGTGAATACGACCTTACAAAAGGAACTGCAAATTCGCAGGTTCTGTACTTCAGTGCAAATCCCAACGGCGAAGCCGAAATATTGAAAATATACTTTAAGCCACGTCCGCGACTGAAAAACCTTATAACAGAACTTGATTTCAGCGCTCTTGCAATTAAAGGCCGCCAGTCAATCGGAAACATATTTACAAAATACGCAATTCACAAAATTGTGTTGAAAGAAAAAGGAGAATCCACATTGAGCGGTCGTCAGATTTGGTTTGATGAATCAATAAACCGCCTCAATGCCGAAAGCAGAGGAATTTTGATTGGCGAATTTGCCGGCGATGATAAAATTCTTGTCATAACAAATCAGGGAACATATTTTACAACCAATTTTGATTTAAGCAATCGCTACGATGACGATATTTTATCCATCGAAAAATATAATCCCGATACTGTTTTTTCGGCAACTTATTTCGACAGCGAACAAAAATATTTTTACGTTAAACGCTTCAAATTTGAAACATCAAACGCTCCTCAACGGTTTATAGATGAAAATCAGCAATCGTACCTTGTCGAAATCTCACACGATGAATATCCTCAACTTGAACTTACATTCAAAGGAAAACACGCAAAACGTCCGGCAGAATTTATTGATGTTGAACAGTTTATTGGAATAAAAAGCTTTCGTGCAAAAGGCAAGCGCATTTCAACATTTGATGTTGATACCGTCAAATTTATTGAGCCTGTCGAAAAAAATCCCGAACAGGATGAAACAGCAAACAGTAAAATCGAAATCGACGACAGCAACGCAATACAAATGTCATTGCTGTAAACTGAAAATATAAAATTGGAAATGTGAATGAAAATATAAAAATATTCCTCACAGGTTTTATGGGAAGCGGTAAAACCGCTCATGGAAAGCCGTTGGCTGAACTTTTGAATGTTGATTTTTTTGATTTGGATTATTATATCGAAAAAAAATATAACCGTTCGGCAACAAAAATTTTTGCAGAAGAAGGAGAACAAAAATTTCGGGAATACGAAAAATATGCCTTGCAAGAGATAATCTCCGACAATCAAAATTTTGTACTTGCAACAGGCGGTGGAACTCCCTGTTTCAATAATAATATTGAATTTATAAACGCAAACGGAACAAGTATTTATCTGAAATGCACTGTTGCCGAACTGTATGAAAACATATTGCAGTCGAATCCGGAACGTCCGCTGCTGCAAGGCAAACTCGGCAACGAACTGTATGAACGCATAAAACAACTTTTATCAATCAGAGAGCCTGTTTACGAACAGGCAAAAATCATTTTGACAAGCGAAAACCATAATCCGCAAAAAATATTTGAGACAATAAACTCAAAAACTGTTTAATTATATAGTTTTAATTATATAGAATACAGTCGAAAATTCCAATTATATTAAAATTAAATTGTTGATTTTTATGTAATAAATCACAATTATTTATAAAATTTTATTAGACTTTATATAAAAACAGTATGATTTGTTTCATATTTTTAATTCAATAATATTAATTTGTTATACCTGAATAATTACTGCGTAAATTTACGCCAAATATGCGCAAGTTTTTGCCAAAGATATTTATCTTTCCGCCAAATACGGACGGCGCTACTGCGGTGTTTTTCATACTGCCGTCATAATTTTTATACCTGTGGATTATTTTCATTTTCCAAAAATATTTTTTCTGTCAGAAAAAATTTTTTGCTTGCAGGAAATGTATGATTACTGATTTTTTTGTCTGAAAATTTTACTTTTAAGAAACGGCTAAATAATATCAATCCTTGTCAGGCAAGCGTCTTTTGCTGCAAAACGGTTAATTTATCAAACACTGTAAGAATAAAAGATGATTGTTTTGCTGAAACAAAAATTATTTTTATCAATAAAATTAATACAAAATCATCAACCAATCAATGATTTTTGTACCTTTACACAAAATTACATATAAAAACATCTTGCTATGGATAAAAAAGTTTCGCGCAGAAAATTCATTAAAACATCAGCATTAATAGGCTGTGGAATTGGTTTGGTTGGTAGCGGCACAGTTTACGGTTGCATTAATTCTCGAAATCGTTTTGATATAATTATAAAAAACGGTCTTGTATATTCCGGCAACGGCGATTTGCCCGTTGTTGCCGATATTGCCGTAAAAGACGACAAAATTGCAGCCATTGGGCAGGTAGGCGAATCGGCAAATCAAATAATCGATGCCGACAATCTTGCCGTAAGTCCAGGATTTATTGATATTCATACTCATACCGATACAAATCTTTTTATTTGTCCTGAAGGCGACAGCAGAATTTATCAAGGTATAACAACAGACGTAGGCGGAAATTGCGGAGGTTCTCCTTTTCCGTATTCCGATGAAGAATTTGAGAAACAGAAAAATCAGTTACGGCACGGATACGCGCCATGGCAACACGTTGATGGCTTTTTTGACGCTCTTAAAAAAAACAGAATAAGCATAAATTATGCAACTTTTACAGGTCATGGCGATTTGCGTTCTGTTGTTGTAGGCAACAATGATATTCCCTCAACAAAAGAGCAGACAGAACAGATGAAAAATCTGTTACAGCATCAAATTGATTGCGGAAGCATAGGCATATCATACGGACTGGAATATGCGCCGGGCAGTTATGCAAATACTCACGAACTTGTTGAACTGTGCCGTGTGGTTGCTAAAAACGATGCTTTGTATGCAATTCACATGCGCAACGAAGATGATTATGTTGAAGAAGCAATCAAAGAGGCTATTGATATTGCCTGTCAGTCGGGAGCACGTATAGAAATTTCACATCTTAAAGCGCAAAATGAAAATAATTGGCACAAAGCGTCTGATATGCTTAAAATCATTGAAGAAGCGCATTCAAGCGGAATAGATATAGCTTTCGACCGTTATCCGTACACTGCTTTTTCTACAGGATTATCTACGTTTATTCCGCTTTGGGCAAGGCAGGGCAGCTCCGGTGAGGTTTTATTGCGTTTAAGGGACAGTGCAAATTTTGAAAAAATAAGCCGGTATGCCAAGTCACGCATTAAAAGATTGGGTGGCGGACAAAATGTAATAATTACTTCGGGAGATGGCGAAAATGCCGGATATATAGGAAAAAATCTGATTGAATGCGCCGAAATTTCACATAAAGAAGAATCTGAATTTATTCGGGATATTTTACTTGCTCATAACGGGCATGTAGATATGGTTTGTTTTGCAATGACTGAAGACAATGTAAAAATGTTTCTTTCTCACAAGCTTGGCATGCCTGCATCCGATGGTTATGTATATTCGCCTGTTGGCGAACTTTCAACAGGCAAACCGCATCCGCGCAGTTACGGAACTTTTCCCCGATTTTTAGGCAAATATTGCAGAGATGAAAAAATTGTTGATTTATCAACAGGTATTATGAAAATGACAAAACTTCCCGCAAGTCGTCTGAATCTTAAAAACAGAGGGACTATACAGACAGGAAATTTTGCCGATATATTAGTGTTTGATATGGATAAAATTGCAGATAAAGCCGAATTTACCAATCCGCATCAATTTGCAGCAGGGATAAAACATGTTTTTGTAAACGGCGTTCACACTATCAACAATGGAAAACACACAGGCGCCCGCAACGGAATAATTTTAAGGCATGGATAAATTAATAATTTAACGACTGAATAAAGTTGAACAGACATTTTCGGTTCCAGTCTACTGATTAATCCGAACAAATTTATAATTAGCCGATAATGTAATCGTGATTTTTTCAGGTAATATAACAGCAATAAATATTTTACTTGTTACTGCATTTACAATAACAAGTAAAATATTCTTTTGAAACTGCTTCCAACTGCAAAATAAAAACGGAAACAACCTTTAAATAAAAAACTCTTATCAGTAAAGAACTTTCTTTAGAACAAGTTTGCCAACTTAAATATTTGCTGTGTACAGGTTATTTAAATGAAAAATCAAAACGGAAGATCGTCATCGGGAGAAGGTTCTTCCGATATAATTTCTGCTGTTTTAATTTCTGCTGTCTGATTTGCAGCAATATTATTAGCGCCGTTATTATTGCTTATATCGGGACGTTTTCCAAGCAGACGAATATTATCGGCGACTATTTCTGTAAGATATTTTTTGTTTCCCGACTGGTCTTCCCAATTGCGAGTTCTCAAATGTCCTTCGATAAATAATTGACTTCCTTTTCTTACATATTTCTCGGTAAATTCGGCTAACTGGCGCCAAAAAACTACATTGTGCCATTCGGTTTGTTCTTTTGTTTCGCCATTTTTATCCTTATAGCGTTCGGTTGTAGCAACCGGCAATGTAACAACTGACACTCCATTGTCAAGATGTCGTATTTCGGGATCTTTTCCCGCATTTCCAATAATCATTACTTTGTTTAGAGTCATAACCTTATAATTTTATTATATAAATATTTGATTTATTTTACGGCATAAAATTATAAAAAAATTATTGAGTTAAATAACAAGAACGACATATTTTTTAAAACATGTTGCAAGGCATTATATTTACAATATTGATTATTAGTATTTTATGTGCTTATAAAATTTATGGTACAGATGTAACAAATTTAACATTTGCATCTTTATCACAGAGTTTATTTTAAAAAAAAATATGAAAAATTTTTGATAAAATATTTGTATTAGAAATAATTGTATTATATTTGCACTTCCAAAATGGAAAATACTTAATTAATTTTAATATTTACAACTATGACAAAAGCAGATATTGTAAACGAAATCGCCAAGGTTACAGGCATTGAAAAAGTAACAGTACAAAAGACCATAGAATCATTTATGGAAAGTGTTAAATTGTCGTTATCAAAAAACAAAAATGTTTATTTACGTGGTTTTGGTAGCTTCATTGTAAAGAAAAGAGCAGAAAAAACAGCTCGAAATATTTCAAAAAATACAACACTTATTGTACCAGAACATTTTATTCCTGCGTTTAAGCCGGCAAAGACGTTTGTTACAAAAGTAAAAACAAACGTAAAAAAATAGTAAAACTCTGTAATCTGAAAAAATCAGAATTATGCCAAGCGGAAAAAAAAGGAAAAGACATAAAATGTCAACGCACAAACGGAAAAAACGTTTGAGAAAAAATCGACATAAGAAAAAATAAAAAATTGGTTCGATTTTTAATAAAAAAAATACTTAAACCTGAAGAAGTTTATTCTTTGGGTTTGTATTTTATTAAAATATAAACAGACAGTAAAATATACGCAAATGAGTGAAAATGCTATGGTAAATAACGAGCTTGTTATTGATGTAGCGTCCTCTGAAATATCAATAGCTTTGCTTGAAGACAAACGTCTTGTTGAGTTTTCAAAAGAAGTAAGTAATTCGCGTTTTCTTGTCGGAGATATTTATTACGGACGGGTAAAAAAGATATTACCCGCTCTTAATGCAGCATTCATTGATGTTGGTCATGATAAAGATGCTTTTATTCATTATCTTGACATGGGCGCTAATTTTAATACATTGATGAACTTTGTGAAAAATATAACCGGAAGTAAACAAAAAACATTTAATCTCGGTAAAGTAAAACGCGGCTCAATATTAGATAAGGAAGGCAAAATTCAGAATGTACTTACACAAGGGCAAAGTATTGTTGTACAGATTGTTAAAGAACCTATTTCGACAAAAGGTCCTCGTTTAACATCCGAAATATCGCTTGCAGGACGCAACATGGTACTTATTCCATTTACCAATAAAATATCTATTTCGCAAAAAATAAGCGAACAGGAAGAGAAAAAACGATTACGTAATTTAATAGAAAGTATTTTGCCTCCGAATTATGGAGTAATAGTTCGCACGGCAGCCGAAGGAAAACGCGCCGCTGTGCTTGATGGCGAACTTAAAATGCTGGTTCAGCGATGGGAATCATGTTGCGAAAAACTTGCAACTAATATATCGCCGCCAAAACTGCTGGTAAACGAAGTAAACAGAACAACAGCTATTATTCGCGACATACTGAACGTGTCGTTTAATAACATTTATGTCAATGACCTTAATGTTTGCAATGAAATAAGAGACCTTATTTCGACCATACTGCCGGGAAGAGAACGAATAGTAAAATATTATGAAGGTAATGTTCCTATTTTTGACCAGTTTGGTATAAGCAAGCAAATTAAAGGTACTTTCGGACGCGTTGTACCTCTGAAAAAAGGAATTTATCTGATTGTAGAACGTACCGAAGCTCTTCATGTTATTGATGTAAACAGCGGAGCGCGCCATAAAACCGAAAACGATCAGGAAACCAGCGCTCTTGAAGTAAATCTTACAGCCGCCGAAGAAATTGTACATCAAATTCGTTTGAGAGATCTCGGCGGAATAATTATTATTGATTTTATTGATATGTACAATCAGGAAAATCGACAGTTGCTTTACGAAAAAATGTGCGCTTTGCTCGAAGACGACAGAGCCAAACACAGCGTATTGCCGCTTACAAAATTCGGGCTAATGCAAATCACGCGCCAACGCACTCGCCCCGAAATGAGAATAAAAACAGATGAAATATGTCCGGCATGTTCAGGTTCGGGACACGTTTCCCCGTCAATTTTGCTTGATGACCAAATAGAAAATCAATTGGCATATTATAAAAATGAAACGGGAATGAAACGCGTTATCCTGAAAACTCATCCATATATTGCAGCATATTTGCGGAAAGGATTTCCATCGCTGCGCACAAAATGGACGATAAGATATAAATGCCTGATAAAATTGGAAGCCGTAAATTCATTTTCATTTCTCGAATATCAATTTTTCAACACACACGGCGAAAGAATCGACCATTAATGAAACCTGTTAAATTAGCATTGAAATTTTAAAATAAAAAAGACGGTTGACGCCGTCTTTGTTTTTTATATCCGACAAAGTAAAAAATACATGAATAAATGATGAAATATGAGATGGTATTAAGAAATTATTTAAATTTAACAAAAAACAATATAATTAAATGAATTTCAGTTTGTTGATTGATATTTGTTTTGTATTTTTGTGATTATCAATGACATAATTCACAAAGCAATGGACAAAACAAATTACTTAACCAACCTGACTGAAAAACAGTACGAAGTTATAAAAAACTTTTTGGAAACAAAAATAAGAAGACAAAAACATTCGTTGAAAGAAATTATTAATGCCATGTTTTATATAGTAAAAACAGGCTGTCAATGGTGACTTTTACCCAATGATTTTCCAAGATGACAGTTAGTATATTATTATTAAAAATGATAGTACGCCTGAAGAAATAAACGAAATATTGCGCAATAAATTACGGAAGCGCCAAGGAAAATTATATTAAGTCTAATAAATATTTTCAATCAGATTCAGACAGACAATATCTGTTGTCTGTATATATGCTTGTGCCATTGGTGGAAGTCCGAAAAGGCGTTCCTGCATTGATTTTACCCATCTGTTGTGGGTAATCTGTTTTCGCATTAGCCGTCATACCCGGCTCAACCGGATTCAGGTCGGGTGAATATGGCGGCAAAAATATCAGTTCAATGCTCTCCCTGTAACTTTCCCAATATGGGCTTTAAGCGTTTGGCATGATGAAAACGGACATTGTCAAGTACAATATACACCTTTTTCTATGAGAATGCACGTACACATTTAACAGGAAAACGGAAAAATGTTTTCGTGTTGCCTCTCTACGCCGTATCAACTATCAGTTCGCCGATGTGCGGATTGACTGCTCCAAAGATGGTTCTTCGCTCACGTTTGCGTTGACTTTGAATTACTTTGGACTGTTTCCCTTTTTCCGACCATGCATATAAAACGGTAGTCGTATTGGACAGAGAAGTCTCATCTTCAAACAACACTATCTTTCAATCTTTCAACGCCATGAGAATTAAACCGCATTACCCAATTGTATATGGATTTGTGGCTTGTATTATACACGCTTTGAAATTATTTGGCTTTTTTTCCAAATGTTATCTGATAGACCGCATACAGCCTGACTCCCTGTGAAAACTTCTCATCCCTGCGTAATTGGCAGGCTATATCTTCCACCAACACGTTTACCTTTGTCTTTCTTTTGACATAGACTTTATTGTTTTTGCAAAAGGTATAACTTTTTTTCAATTGTATAAATTTATTGGATTTTATATAAATAATTCTCCGAAAATTAAACGGAAATCAGCCATCATTCAACATCCTTTACAAAAAATTTAATTCGTTTACTATTTCCCGCATCATCAACAAGAATAAGCCAGTGTTCGCCTGCGCACGGTTTTACGGCAAGTTGATGGTAAATTTTTGTCATTCCTTCATATTTATCATCAATATGCCAGAAAACAGTTGCATCGAGATTTCTGTGTACAGCCTGAAATACAATACTGCCCATGCTTCCATCTATCTGTTTTGTTATAACTGTTTCGCTGTCTGGCACAGGATAAATCACATCTATTGGCGATGATTCTTCATCTCCGCAACCGGGCATAAGCGGCGGCAATCGGCGATAGTCATGATGCCTGATTTTATAATACCATTCTTGCACAGGCGGCAATACAAACCACGATTTGTTTACAATTTCGCTTAAATCAGTACAGTCGGAATTTACTCGGTATGTTTCATCTCTGTTCAGGTGTACAAATTTATGGTAAGGACATATCGGCGATGTTTGAGCAGAATTTACCAGCCAAACGCTGTCAATATCTTCGCATACGGTTGATGCTAAATGTCCGCTTTTGGCGCATACCGCCATTTTTGTCATTTCATCGTAAGGCTGTTCAAACCATTGTTGCGATTTTGGCAAAACATCAAACAGTTCAAACAGTATCGGTGCAGCATAGTTTACTCCTGTAAGCAAATGACGTCCTTCGCCGCTTGCATTTCCAACCCATACTCCAATTGCAAAATCAGGTGTAACACCAACAGCCCAGGCATCGCGGTTTCCGAAACTTGTTCCTGTTTTCCATGCAATTTTTTGGCTTGATGAAAACGATTTCCACGAAGATTCTTCCTCGGGTCTATTCAGGTCGGACAATGAATTTAACGTTTGCCAGACTGCTGCCGCACTTATTATCTCCGTATTTTGCAATGTGTGTGTTTCTCTTTTATTTTTCACTGTAAATTCTGCTTTTTGTTTGTCGGCAGAGTTATATTTACCGTTATTTTTTCTAAAACTGTTTAACGTTCGCGCAAAATACGCATAAACATTGGTAATATCCCAAAGGCTGACTTCGGCGCCGCCGAGTATGAGCGACAGTCCGTAATGGCTTGCAGGTTTTTTCAGTGTTGTAATTCCAAGCTGACGCAGCAAATAATGAAATTTTTCTATACTGTAATTATGCAGCATCCTCACCGAAGGCACGTTCAGCGAACGTTCCAGAGCTATGTGGGCAGGTACTGCTCCATCAAAGGTTTTGTCATAATTTTGAGGCGAAAATCCGGAAATATGCATAGGAATATCCGCCACAAGCATACCGGGCAATAATGAACCTTCATCGAGCATTGCGGCAAAAAGAAAAGGTTTCAGAATACTTCCCGAACTTCGCGGCGATGTTATTATGTCAACATGTTCGCCATTTTCTTTTTTGTCACTATCGCCGACATTGCCTACATAAGCCGCCACTGTATTATTGCGCACATCAATTATTACTGCTGCTGCATTGTTTACGCTGTTTGCTCTGTATTCGGCTGCATGACGGTTCAAAATTTCCCTTGCCTTATTTTGATATTCATGGTTTATGGTGGTTGTAATTTTTTTACCTTCATGTTTTTTTGCAACAGCATCAAACAAATGCATTGCTTCCATTGGCATGGGTAAAGGTTCTGCGGGAATATTTTCGGCTTTTGCCAGACGTAAATCTTCTTCATTAAGATAATTCCGTTTATATAATTTTTCTAAAAGATTATTACGTTTTTCAAGTAAACGTTTTCTGTTTTTTGATACGTGTATAAGCGATGGAGAATTAGGCAGTACGGCAAGCATTGCAGCTTCAGCCCATGACAGTTCATTTGCCGAACGTCCGAAATATCTCCATGCTGCAGCCTCAATGCCTACTACGTTTCCGCCAAACGGAGCATGGGAAGCATACAGAGAGAGTATTTCCCTTTTTGTGTATTTCAACTCCAGCCGTACTGCCAATACTGTTTCTATTAATTTTTCCTTAAAGGTACGGCTTTTACCTTTTCGGGCAAGACGAACAACCTGCATTGTAACCGTACTGCCGCCTTCGCGTATTCTTCCGTGTTTCAGATTGTGTATAAAGGCACGCCCTGCCGAAATAATATCAAAACCTGTATGGCTGTAAAATCTTCGGTCTTCAAATTCAATAAGAGCAATTTCATATTTTTTCGGCAAGCTGTCAATTTCGGGAAATCTCCATTGTCCATCGGCGGCAACTTTTGCGCCAAGCAATTTGCCGTTTTCGTCGCTGACCGTTGTTGAATAAACCCTGTCAAATAAAGTTTCGGGAATACAAAAATAAAACCAAAACAAAAGTAAAAATGCAATAATAATCTTATAATGCCTCTTTATAACATGCCAAACATGATTAATCAATATTTTATTTTTTACCGATATTTTCATCCTAATATTTATGCAAATATAAGGAATTTAATGCAGTCCGCAAGTTTTTTGTATTTGTAACTTAAAAGACAGTAAGTAAATGAAAAGGCGAAGCCCTGCAAACAATGAACAATGAATTGCTTCACTGCTTCCCGTTTCGGACGCTGTCATCGCAGTGCAATTGGAAAGCCTCATTGCTGGCTTGACCCGCAATATCGCTGATTGAAAGGATTCCTGCTTTCGCAGGAATAACGCTTGCGCCATGAATCTTATTAAATGCAATATTTTATGAATACACAGCAGGTTTTACCGTAAAGATATTTATTTATAATATAAAAACAATTAATTTTGTACTGTTTTTAGATTATAAAAAAAATTATAATATGAAATTTTTCAAATATCAGGCTTTGGGCAATGATTTTATTTTAATAGATAACAGAAAAAACGTATTCGATGCAAAGCCCGAATATGTTTCGTTTTTGTGTAATCGTCGTTTTGGTATAGGCGCAGACGGACTGATGCTTGTAGAAAATTGTGATGATGCGGATTTTAAAATGCAATTTTTCAATTCGGATGGAAGCGCGGCAACCATGTGTGGCAACGGCTCAAGATGTATTGTTGCATTTGCCCGCAAACTCGGCATTTTTAAAGATAAAGTAATTTTTACAAGCGGAGCGGGTAAACATTCAGGTATAGTTTTATCCGAAAATGAAAATACTCTTGAAATAAAAGTAAAAATAACAGATGTAAATCAAATTGTGTGCGGCAACGGCTATTATTTTATAAATACGGGAGTTCCTCATTGCGTAATCTTTACAGACAGTATTAACGATGTCGATATAAATGTTGAAGGTAAAAAATGGAGGCACAGTCCGCTTTTTCCGGAAGGCGCAAATGTTAATTTTGTGGAAATATGCGACAACAACAGATTAAAACTTGCAACATTTGAACGCGGCGTCGAAGGCGAAACGCTTGCATGTGGCACAGGAGCGACAGCAGCAGCAATTGCTGTTTCTGATAAATTGCAAAACGGCGTTAAAAGCTATGAAATCGAAGCCAAAGGCGGAGAAATGAAAATATCGTTTGACACAGATAAAAAACAAAAAAAATCATTTGTAAATATTTGGCTGCAAGGCGCAGCAACATTAGTTTTTGAAGGAATTATCTGAATTGCCGGATTGTTTCGTTGTTTCACTTATCTCAATAACAAGACGCTATGATTAACAGTTCTTTGTAAAATTGTTGAAAACTTATTGATGTAAATTTCCAAAAAAATTGTAACTTTACGCCCATTTTTCAGGATAATGTGATGAGATAGCAAATTTATAAAGTTAAATATCTGACAATTAACATTTGTCAATTAATAACAAACTGTTTTCAAATCACAATAAAATTAATATATGATAGAAAATAACGAAATAAACGAAAAAATTACAAAAGTTAACATCGAAGAAGAAATGAAATCGTCGTATATCGACTATTCGATGTCTGTTATTGTATCACGCGCGCTGCCCGATGTGCGCGATGGCATGAAACCTGTTCATCGGCGTATTTTGTTTGGAATGGGAGAAATGGGCGTATATGCAAATAAGCCGTTCAAGAAATGTGCGCGTATTGTGGGAGACGTTATGGGTAAATATCATCCTCACGGCGACAGTTCTGTTTACGAAGCGCTGGTTCGTATGGCTCAAGAATGGAGTTTGCGTTACATGCTTGTTGATGGACAGGGCAACTTCGGTTCAATGGATGGCGATTCTGCAGCTGCAATGCGTTACACCGAAGCACGATTACACAAAATATCCGAAGAAATACTTGCCGATTTGGATAAAAACACAGTTGACTTTGTTCCCAATTACAGCGAAGAATACGAAGAACCTGTGGTACTTGCAACAAAAGTTCCAACTTTGCTTATAAACGGAGCATCGGGAATTGCCGTAGGAATGGCAACAAATATGGCGCCGCACAATCTTTCGGAAATTGCAGATGCAATTTGCGCATATCTCGATAATAATGATATTGATGTTGATGAACTTTTGCAGTACGTTAAAGGACCTGATTTCCCTACAGGCGGTATAATTTACGGATATCAGGGAATAAAAGACGCCTGCCACACAGGTCGCGGACGCATAGTTATCCGTTCAAAAACAGATATAGAAATATCCGACAGCGGACGCGAAATAATTGTTGTAAGCGAAATACCATATCAGGTAAATAAAAAAGATCTGATAGAAAAAATAGCCGAGCTTGTAAACGAAAAAAAAATAGAAGGAATTTCATACATTAACGATGAAAGCGACCGTAACGGACTGCGCATTGTTATAAAATTGAAAATGGATGCAGTTGCAAATGTAGTGCTTAACACCCTGTTTAAATACACTCAACTGCAATCTACATTTTCGATAAACAATATAGCGCTGGTTGATGGACGTCCGCGCCTGCTTAACCTGCGGCAGTTGATAAAATATTTTGTCCGTCATCGATACGAAGTTGTAGTGCGACGCGCAAAATATGAATTGGAACAGGCTCAAAAACGAGCTCACATTTTGGAAGGTTTGCTTATAGCACTCGACCATCTGGACGAAGTTATAGCGCTTATCAGAGCATCGAAAACACCAGACGAAGCACGTAGTGGCTTAATAGAAAAATTTGCGCTTTCCGAAATTCAGGCAAATGCCATAATAGAAATGCGCTTGCGCCAGCTGACAGGACTTGAACGCGATAAAATTCGCGAAGAACATGCCGAATTAATGAAAAAAATAGAATCTCTGCAACAGCTTATTTCAAGCGAAGAATTGCAGCGACAGATAATAAAAGATGAACTTGTTGAAGTAAAAAACAAATACGGAGACGAACGCAAAACGGAAATCATTTATGCCGCCGAAGAATTTAATCCCGAAGATTTTTATGCAGATGAAGATGTTGTTATTACAATATCGCATTTAGGATATATAAAACGAACGCCACTCAGCGAATACCGCACTCAAAATCGAGGAGGCATAGGAGCAAAAGGCGGCGCAACGCGCGACGAAGATTTTATAGAACACATATATGTCGCAAACATGCACAGTACAATGCTGTTTTTCACACGCAACGGACGCTGTTTCTGGCTGAAAGTTTACGAAATTCCCGAAGGAAACAAAACCTCAAAAGGACGCGCAATTCAAAACGTAATAAATATAGGAAACGATGATAAGGTAATGGCATACATCAACGTAAAAACATTGAATGATGCCGAATATATCAACAACAACCATATCATTTTGTGTACCAAAAAAGGAACAATCAAAAAAACCCTGCTTGAAGCCTATTCACGTCCGCGTACAAATGGCGTAAATGCAATTACCATAAAGGATGGCGACGAACTGCTGGAAGCACGGCTGACAAACGGAAATTGTGAAATATTAATGGCTGCACGCGAAGGGAAAGCCATCAGATTTAACGAAAGCCTTGTACGACCGATAGGAAGAACCGGAGCCGGAGTGCGCGGAATAAACATTTCCGAAACAGACGAAGTAATAGGCATGATTTGCGTAGATAAAGAAGACGTAAAAACAACAATAATGGTTGTATCGGAAAATGGCTACGGCAAACGCTCCGACCTTGAAGGCTACAGAATTACAAACAGAGGCGGCAAAGGAGTTAAAACAATCAACATTACCGAAAAAACAGGAAAATTGATTGCCATAAAAGACGTAACCGAAGAAAATGATTTAATGATTATAAACCGTTCAGGATTAACAATACGTTTGGCTGTGTCGGAAATTCGCATTGCAGGACGGGCTACGCAAGGCGTACGGCTTATTAATTTGAGAGAAAAAGACTCGATTGCGGCTGTTGCAAAGGTGAATAAAACAGAAGAAAAAGAAGAATTTAATGAAAATATTAATGAAGAAAATGATAAAATAACTGAAAATTAATATAAAATTTATATCTTTGCGCAATAAATTAATTCATCAAAAAATAATAAAATTAATCATCTAAACACAATATTATTATGAAGAAAATTTTAACGGCAATTCTTCTGTTTGCAAGCATTCATGCAGGATATACGCAACAATTTGCTAAAGACATAAGCAAAAGCAATGCAAATATTGAAGATTTGAAAAAGAAAGACAATCCTAAAACATGGATTGACCGCGCAGAATTGATGCGCAAGATTTATGCAGAACCCACGTCTAAAATATTGGATCTGGGGTTAAAAGAAGAACAGTTGCCAATATTTTTAAGAGGCGAACAACAGTTATCTACAAAAAACGTTGTTGTTGACGAAAAAGAATACAAGGTAATTGAGTATGCAAATAAGGAAATATATGTAGATGCCAGTGGTATTGTTGAACTTACAAGAATTACGAAAACAGAAATCGACAAACCGCTTGACAAAGCCCTTGAAGCATACATGAAAGCATCGGAACTTGGCGGAGATACAAAAAAAATAGGTGAAGGACTTGCCGCTCTCAATGAGACTTTTATAAAATATGCTTTCGGCGAATATTACGCAGGAAACTACGCTGCTACAATAGATGCATTTAAAAAAGCCGTAGAATGCTCAGCGCATCCCGCTGTTGGCAGAATAGATACAAGCATAATATATAATATAGGACTTATAGCTATGAGAAATCATGACTATAAAACAGCCGAAGAATATTATAAAAAAGCAGCCGAATACAACTATCAGGATGGAGATATTTATGCGAGCATATATAATGCAATAAAAAGTCAAGGCACTAAAAACGATACCTTGCGAGCAGGCACACTGTTGACGGAAGCATATAAAAAATATCCTGAAAATCTCAACATTCTGGCAACACTGGTTAATCACTTCCTTGCAACAGGAGAAGACCCCAAAGTAATTATTCCAATATTGCACAATGCACAGGCAGCGGCAGAAGAAGAAGGACAAAAAAACGCCTCGTTGTTTTATGTTGAAGGAAATCTGCACATGCAACTCAAAGATGAAGAAAACGCAATCAAAGCATATAATAAAGCTATAGAAATAGATCCTAACAGCGCAAATGTATATTATATGTTAGGCACTTTATATTACAATCGCGGCGTAAATATATTCAATGCATCCAATGACAAGATAGGAAAAGAATACGATCAGGCAGTTGAAGAAGCAAATGCAGAATTTAAAAAATCAATAACGCCGCTTGAAAAAGCCTTTGATCTAAACCCAAAAGAAAGAGCCTTTGCAGATGCTCTTAGAAGCGTTTATTTCCGTTTTCGCGCCGATAGCAGCGAAATGCAAGCTAATTACGAAAAATATAAGGCTATTTGCGATGAATTGGAATAGGTAATTTAAATATCTTTATTTATCAAAAAAAAACTGTCTTAAAAGACAGTTTTTTTTTGATATTCGATTCCCTAACCGGAACATCATGTTTTCAAGATTATATATAAAGCCTAATATATATTGAAATCTTTGCAAGGCAAGAATATTAATATTTAGTTGATTATGATTTGTTTTTGTAAGATATTTGCATCCGATACAGTTTAAGCGATGAACGTGTAGAAGAAATGTTAAACGACATCCTGTCGGCAATGCGGTTTTGCGAATTGAACGTTGAAGATGACATCCATGGACATAGCGTTTTGAGCCGCTTTTGCACTGAATTAACTCAAAAAAAGTCATTTGACAGACTGCTGAAAAAGATAAATCGCCGGTTGGCTCAACAAGGTTTCATTAATTATCCACTATCCATTGTCAGCTGTCAATTATTCATAATATTTTATTGTACGTTCGATGATTATGGTTATTGTGTTTGACTCGCCATCGTATTCCATATTTTCGATCCAGTTGCCGCGGTCGTCATATCTGTAAGTACGTTTCCATTCCAGGCTTCCGTCAGGGTTATATTTATTCCATTCTGTCAGGTTGTTGTGTTCGTCGTACTTGTAAGTTTCTTTCCATTCCAAATTGCCGCCGGCGTATTCATTCCATTCTATTTCGTTGCCTTTGTCATCGTATTTGTAAGTTTCCTTTTCGTATGAACTGCTGTTTTGATTGTGCCAGTTCCATTCTGTCTGCCTGCCCTTGTCGTCATATTTGCAGGTTTCTTTTTCGTATAAACTGCCGTCTGATTTATACCTGTTCAACTCCGTAAGGTTGCCATTGTGGTCGTATTCGTAAATAAACTTGCTTTTTAATCTGCCGTCCGGTTTATATTCGTTCCATTCTGTTTCGTTGCCTTTGTCATCATATTTGTAAACATATTTCTCGTACAGGCTGCAGTCTGCATTATACCGGTTTTCTTCTGTTTTGTTGCCGTGTTCATCGTATTTGTAAGTTTCTTTCCATTCCACGCTGTCGTCCGAGTTACATTCAATTTTTTTTATCAGTTTGCCGTTGTCGTCATATTCGTAAATAAATTTTCTTTCCAAATATCCGTCCGAGTTATAGCAGTTTGCCTCAACCGGATTTCCATTGCCGTCATATCTGGAAGTGTATTTCCATTTTAAACTTCCGTCAGGGTTATATTCATTTTTTACTGTTTCGTTGCCCGTATCGTCATATTTTTTCAGACTGTTAAAGCAACCTTCCGCTATATTGCCTTTGATAATTTTGCCGAATTTTTCTGCCGGTTTATACGGAATTTCCCTTATGCTTTTTACCCTGCCTTTTAAGCAGCCTTTGTGTCTGTCTGTGTTTTTTTTTGTTTTTTTCATTTTGTTTTTGTTTATGTTAAGTACAATCTGTAATTGACAATTTGTTTTGCTTCGTCATTTCATTCCTCGCAATGACGTGCTTTTTCAATTATCCGTTATCAATTAAATATCATCCTATTATTTCCGAAATTTCGGCGCTCCACGGTCCTGTTTCGAGGCGGG
>JAISOH010000168.1 GCA_031275825.1 Prevotellaceae bacterium
TTGCTTCGGGTTGCACCCTCGCAAGACGCTCTACGTAATTGCATCGTTATTGCGAGGGCAAAACATGTTTTGCCCCTACTCTGGTTTGCTTCCTGCTTCGGGTTTTCAGCCCTCGCAGTCGCAATGACGTTTTGCTTTCGTCGCTGTTCGGGCAAAACATGTTTTGCCCCTACCGGCAATGATGATACAAACACCGCAGTGCGTCATTATCAATTGTTTATTTTTTCTTCAACGTCTTTTCCGCCGTTTTTTTTGTGTGCGCTCTGCACAATCAGGTTTCGGGCATTTTTATAATCGGTATAAAATGCAGGGGCTGATGTTTTGAACTTTACGATAAGTTTGTCCAGTCCGTCGTAGAGAACAGAATCTGCTTCGGCAAAGGCTTTCGCCAGATTGCCTGTATATTGTTTCTTTTCTACAATTGCGTTGCGCGGCTGTGCAAGCGCCGCCTGAAAATCGGCAATAGCCTGTTCCAGTTCGTTGCGCAGCGGTTCGT
The DNA here is from genome assembly GCA_031275825.1 of Prevotellaceae bacterium. GTDB lineage: Bacteria > Bacteroidota > Bacteroidia > Bacteroidales > UBA932 > JAIRKV01. Next base: position 497 of record JAISOH010000168.1, read on the forward strand.
CCACTCCATATATTTCCAGTTCGCTCGACAGCCTGTTCATCTCGGCGGCAATGGAGCGTGCAGTTGCAATAGCCTCAACATCGGGCAAGTGATAAAAAATATTTTTGTTAATACCGGTTTTCACCAGCAGGTCGTTGTTTTTCGTCTTGAAAGCATACCTGTATATCAAGTTTGCAACCGTTACTGCGGTTTGCACCATCTTTGCTTCCAGTTCGTTTTTGGTTTGCGATACGCCTTTGGATGTAGTTTCTGTCTGACGCAGGGCTTCTTCGTCAATAACGCCAATAATGTCGTGCAATTCATTTACCGCTTCCACAAAAGCGGGAATGTGTTCGTAAGCGCTTTCGTACTTTATGCACATATCGTATGCGCTTTGATACATGTTACGTTTAGCAATCTGTCTGTTATTCATATTCGTATTGTTTTAGAATTATATTAATAAATATTATAAAATTATCCCCAAAGATAGAAAATATTTTTTTAATTAACGATAAAATCTTTAAAACAATGGAAATTATCTCTGCAACAATCATTTTTTGCTTTCGCACAATTAATATTTACTCAAAAACAATCGGCATTTGCTTTCGCACAATTAATATTTACTCAGGAACAATCGACATTTGCTTTCGCACAATTAATATTTACTCAGAAACAATCGACATTTACTTTTGCACAATTAATATTTACTCAGGAACAATCGACATTTGCTTTCGCACAATTAATATTTACTCAGGAACAATCGACATTTACTTTCGCACAATTGAGGTTTACTTAAAAACAATCGCCGCTGTATTCAATTCTATTCTGAAAATTCAAATGATTATAGTTCAATTTTACATTAATTCTTCGGCTACAAGTTCCATTTGTCTGACAGCCGATGCTCGCGTGTATAAAATTTTATAAACAGCCTTTGCAATAGGCATGCTTATGTTTAACCGTTTGTTTACTTCGTAAATTCCTCGGGCGGAATAATATCCTTCGGCAATCATTTTCATTTCGGCAATTGCTTCTTCGGGCGAATATCCTTTGCCTATAAGCGTTCCGAACGTACGGTTACGGCTGAATTTGGAATAGCATGTTACAAGTAAATCGCCAAGATACGACGAACGGCTTGTGTTTCGTTTTGAAGGATACGATTCGTTGAGAAAGCGTTTCATTTCGCGATGCGCATTAGCGGTAAAAACAGCAGTAAAATTGTCTCCATATCCCAAACCCGAACAAATGCCTGCTCCAACAGCATAAATATTTTTAAGTATTGCTCCGTATTCGGTTCCGTAAACATCAGTGCTTATTACCGCTCTGACATAAGATGTTTTGTAAAGTTTTGCAATGGCTTCGGCAGCTTCGGTTTTTTTGCTTGCAAATGTAAGATACGACAGGCGCTGCAAGGCTATTTCTTCTGCATGACACGGACCCGAAATTATACACATGTTTGCAAACGGAACATTAAAATGTTCGTTCATGTATTCCGACAGTGTAAGATGTTCATCGGGAATAATTCCTTTGGTTGTTGAAACTGTGAATTTTTTACTTATGTCGCATGTAATTTCGCCGAGAATTTTTTTGCAGAATGCCGATGGTACTGCTATAATTATAATATCGGCATCGCATACAAGCGAATTTATATCGCATGACATTATTATTTTTGAAGCGTTAAGTTTTGCCGACTTCAAATATCGCGAATTGCGCCCGTATAGTCTGATGTAATCAATCATTTTTTCATCTCTGATAAACCATCTTACCGTTTCAAGATTTTGAGCAAGCAGTAACATTTGAGCCGTTGCCCAGCTTCCGTTGCCGATAACTGTAACATTTGGGCTGTTTTTTTTTGATGTTTGCAAATTCATTATAATATGTTCTGTTTGATTGAAGAAAAAAGATTCTCCGTATTTTGCATTGTATTATAACTGTATGCAGGACAGTTACAGTTATTGTTTCTACGGGGACGATAACGTCCGTTGCTGCTGTAACGGCTTGCGCATGAGTCAAAAATCAAACAGATAAACAATGCTGCCATCAATATTATTAACGATTTGTAAAGAGTTTTCATTTTTACAGTATTTCAATTACAGGGCAAAAATAATTATTTATTTTCTATAATGAAAATAATCATTTGAAAAAGTATTATATTTTTAAATACATACAAAAATAACATAAAATTTATGTGTTGAAAATAAATAATAAATGTTGTTTTCCCTGACTGAAATACTGTCTTCGTTTCTTATTTCCCTGAATTTGATGTAATCAGTTCCGCATTTTAATATAAACGTCTTTTGAAGCGCAAAGAGATTTAGCCCGTCTTCCTATATGAATTTGATTTACAATACGGGCGTATAACTGTTTGATTTGCATAACAATTTTAATTGTCAGGCAAGTGAGAACGTTCAAACTTTCCGGCATGCTTCTTCTATAAGAAACTGCATGTTGCAGGTACTGCAAACAGGTTTATCAGAAAGTTTACCGCACTGTGATGTCGGGAATGTTCAATTTTGCAAATATTTTTCAACTCATCATTAATTGTTTTAGAAACTGTTTAAATTTCATGCAGCAATTATTTTATTGAGCATAATTTTGATAAAGGCGAGTTGTATCGTGGCAACGCCTGAATCTGCTTTATATTCAGAGTCTTTAGCCAAACGTATGAAATGAAATTAAATTAATTATATTGTTTTTGTTAAATTTAAACAGTTTCTAAATTAATAAAACTATGCATTTTATTTATTAATTTTCATTTATAATTCATTGTTAACAAAAAATTTGTGCGGTTATTAACGAGCGACTGATTATTTGTAAGATTTACCTAAATACATCACAAAAAAGAGAAAATGTTATTACCGTCGCCGAATATTCAATTATACTTTATTCAAAATCTTCGTATAAAAGGTATTTTTTTCGCATTGATTTATATTCAACCAGTTCTTCTTTCCACGAAGCGCGTATTTCTTCTTCTCCAAGCCCGCTTTTTATTTGTTCCTGCAATTCGGCATTTCCTGCAAGTTTGTTAAAAAAATCGGGTCGGGCAAAAAAATTGAAACCTTCGATTTGCTGCGATTTTTTATAAAAATCAAGTATATATTTTAACGAAAACTTTATGCTGTCCGGATTTAATTTGCGCAGGTCTATACCGTAGCACAAATTACCTTTCTGTTCAACATGACTGATCATGCCTGTACGAGAACTGGGCGTAAAAGTAAAGTTGCCAAAAAGCGGATTCGGATAACCGATTACCTGAAAAGGAAAATCAGTTCCTCTGCCTATGCTGAAATCGGTAGCTTCAAACAGGCACAGCGATGGAAACAGCCGCACCGATAAATGATTAGGCAAACTGGGAGAAGGTATAACAGGTAATTCATACGGAACGCTGTGAGTGTAATTTTGCAGAGGAATAACGGTAATATCGCACTGTACGCCATCGTTAAGCCAGCCTTCGCCGTTAATCATTTGAGCCAGCTCGCCTACAGTCAATCCGTGTATCATGGCAACCTTGTGAAAACTCACATCGCTTTTAAACCTGTCATCTTTCCGTACGGGACCATCTACCTGGTTACCGTTAGGATTCGGGCGATCGAGTATGATAAGCGGTTTGCCGTTGTCAGCGCACAACTGCATCAACCGGTGCATGCCAACAACATAAGTATAAAAGCGGGCGCCTACATCCTGTATATCAAAAATAAGTATATCAACCGACTTTACAATAGAATCTGCTTTGTCATTGCCTTTGTAAAGTTTGTATATCGGCAAGCCTGTTTTGGCGTCTACATCGTTTGATACTTCTTCGCCGCGCTCAATGGTACCGCGAAACCCGTGTTCAAGAGCAAATACAAATTTCAAATCCACGCCATTTTCGAGCAATATATCTACCAAATGTTTTTCGCCGACAACAGATGTTTGATTTCCCATTATTCCTGTTTTTTTACCATTCAGTAAAGGCAAATACTTTTCGGTTTGTTCGGCTCCTGTTATCACATTTTTGTTTTCACTGTTTTGCCCGCAGGCAATTGTAACGATACTTGCAAAAATCAGTACTAAAGTCAGTTTTTTCTGTTTCATTATTTTATTGTTTTTATTTGTTTGCGTTTGCAAATATAGATGAAATATTCTAATAATTAATAATGAAAAAGCAAAGCCTTTAAATCTCTGTGAAAAGAAAAGCCAAGACAACAAAGCCCTTAAAGGACAAAAGTAAATAAATAATGAAAGTAATAGATAAATCTGTATTGGTTGGCTGCATCGAATTTTACGGATTTCCCGCTTCGCTTGCCTTCACGGTTCGCAAGGATGCTTTTTTATTTTTTTAACATTTCCTCCAATTTTTTCTGTCCGATAATTTATATTATGAGACAAAAATTTTTGCGAAGTTAAAGATTATTTTTTATTTACAAATATCATATTTTTCAAAAATTTTAAAAAATAGACGATAATATATTGTCATACTGCAATTTACTCTGTCTCATAATATAAATTATCGGACAATTAAAATTATTAACTAATTATTTAAAAATATTAAATTTAAATTTTATGAAAA
>JAISOH010000171.1 GCA_031275825.1 Prevotellaceae bacterium
CTGCGAGGGCTGAAAACCCGAAGCAGGAAGCAAACCAGAGTAGGGGCAAAACATGTTTTGCCCTCGCAATAACGATGCAATTACGTAGAGCGTCTTGCGAGGGTGCAACCCGAAGCAAACCGGAAAAAAATGAATAATGACAATAAAACAGTGTGCAATGTCTGGATTGCTTCACCGCTTCGCGGTTCGCAATGACGTGTAAAATACCATTAGACAGATGTTTTATATTATCGTTATGGCTTCGCTTACCACCCAGCCCTGTTCTCCGCTGGGAAGTTGAATTTTTGTCCATTCGTTGAAATTGTCGCGAACCAGAACTTTTGTACCTTCGTGCAGTAAAAACATGTCTTTTCCGCTGTCATCAGGTGAAGTTTTGGCTGTGAGTACAGGCACAAAAACTATTGCACTGCTGTATTTGCGCAAATTGTTTTCTATCAGTTTGCATGAAACAGACAACAGTAAAACAAGGCAGGCAATCCAAAACGACAGCCGTCGAACAAACAGTTTTCCTGCAAACAGAAACAGTAAAACAAGTATTAAAAATACTGCAAACGACAGCAATGCTATTATTCCCCATGTATTTGCGGCAAACAGCGATTTTATTTTTCCGAATATTGTAATAACAAAAAATTCGGGAACTTCGTCAAATTTATCCGTAAGTTGCGAGCGTGCAATCGCCAGATTATGGTTTATATCTTCGTCCGAAGGGTTAAGGCGATAGGCTCGTTCGTAGTTTAATATTGCTGCTGCCAAAGTATTCTGTTTGAAATATGCATTTCCAAGATTGTAATACAGGTAAGATGATTCTTTTCCTGCATCCAGAACTGCTTCATAAATATCAACGGCATCTTCATATTTTCCTTCGTTATACAGTTTATTTGCTGTAACAAACATTGAATCTGCATCCGTATGTTTTTGCCGACCTGATTCTGTTTGTGCATTTTGGTTGATATATATCGAATCTGTGTTTTGTGCAAAGCCGTTGTTTGCCGTCAGAATTATCGAAAGTATAATTATATATTTTTTCATAGCCGTGTTTTTTTTACATCAAGACAAATATTTTATTTAGTTTTTTGTTCCAGTTTACTCATAACTTCTATTGCATCGTTGTACAGCAAATTCATCTGCGACGAGTTTGCGCCGGGTGCGTATTGAGCAAATTCACATTCATCTACAATTCTTATCAGCCTGTCGATATATTCCTGTTCTACATTTTTTGCCGTAAGCAGTTCGCTGACATTATTGCGTGAAAGTTCGGCTACGGGCAGCGAAAATTTATCACTGATGTAACCCCATGTAGCTTTTAACAGTTCATCATAAAAACCGGATGCATTATTAAGTTTCATTGACTTTTCGGCGATTTTCAAACGTTTTTTTGCAATTGCTTTTGCTTTGCGGTTACGCATCAAAGTGATATTTTTCCGATTTTTATTGTGTTTGTACAGCCATAAATATATTAATACAAACAGTACGGTAATGATAATATACGAGAGATAAAAATTTTTCATTCCAAGAAAACGCGAACCTTTGGATTGCCATGTTTCGATTTTGTTTTTTATAAACCGTATATCGGATGCCAAAATTTGAACATCGCGCTGATTTGACGGATTTACAAAGGCAACCTGCTGGGATGAATTTAAATCTTTTTCAACTTCAATTATCATTGGATTGCTTGTCAGACTGATATATCTTTCTTCTGTTGGATTAAAATACGAAAATACCACAGGTTCTATTGTAAACGTTCCTGCCGAACGTGGTATAAGCGGGTATTCAAAAGTTACGGAATTTGAGGACAGTGTTTTTTTTGAGTCATAGGCGTCAAAGTCGTGAGGGAAATTTATTTCCGGAGTTCCTATCAGGCTGAAATTACCTGTTCCGCTTATTTTTACATTAAACGAAACAGCATCGTTTGCCGTCAGTTTATTTTTTGATATTTTTGCCGTCATGGAGTAACTTCCTACGGCGCCGGTAAACGATGCGGGCGCTCCCGCAGGCAAATCCTTTACATTGATTGTAATAGCAGAAGTTCTTATCGGCTGTTCTATTTCGCGAACATCATCAAAGAAAAAATTGAAACTGCGCTGTAATCGCTGGGCTATAACAGCTGTCAGGTTTGCATGATTAATTCGTATAGCTCCGCTTTTTTGAGGAATAAGTTCCCATGTTTTCAAAACGTAATATTCATAAATTCTTCCATCAACATTTTCTCGCTGCCATTTGGGAGAGGATGGCGTAATATCGTTAGTCCAAAATCCATCAAACTTTGGCAGATTAACATTTACAACTCTTGTTACATCTGTTTGAGGCGTACGATAAAGTTTAAGCGTAAGCGTAAGTTTGTCGCCTCGATAAAGCGATGTTCTGCTTGGAACAAATCGCATAAAAACATTTGTTGAGGCATTGTTGCTTATATTCGGAGATGAATTTTGCGGACTTTGAGAATTTTGCTGCTGCGAAGGCGGCGCCTGTCCTTTTATCACTTCAACGGTAACGGGTTTTGTTTTGTAGGTATTTCCGTTTTCATCAACCATAGTTGCTTCGCCTATGGTAAATTTGCCTTCTTTTAAAGCCTGCAATATAAAAGTAAAGGTGAACTGCTGTTCCGATTTACCGTTTACTGCGTTTATAAATATTCCCTTGCGTGTGGCTCTTTCATTAAAGTTGGGTGCAAATTCGGGTTTGGATGTTATTGTTCCGTCTATATTTGATGTCAGTATAAAGTTAAAATATTCTCCTTCCGAAACAATATTCGGGGCTTCTGCTTTGAATGTTACCTGCGATATTGCGGCATTGGGTAAAATAAAAAACAATCCCAAAAACAGAATTAATTTGTTCATGTTAAATTTCATATTTGTTTTCATATATTTTGATTTTACCAATTCTTTTCCGGATTAGTTTTTCTTGCTGCAGCCGCTTTTTCTTCGTCAACTTTTTCTTTTGTTTTTTCTTCCTGAGCGCGTACGGCGTCCAGCATTCTTTCAATATCCTGTTTGCTCATATTTTGCGGCTGACTTTCATTTCTGTTATCATTTTCTTCCTGTTTGTCCTTATTTTGCTTATCCTTATTTTGCCTGTCTTCGTTATTTTGATTTTGGTTTTTATCCTGATTTTGCTGCTGATTATTATCATTACCGCCGCTGCCTCCGCCGTTTTTAGCCAGTAATTTTTGAGCATAGGCAAGATTTGATTTTGTTTCCATGTCATCGGGATTTAATTTCAGCGCTTTTTTATATGCTTCTATGCTTTCTTTGAGTTGTTCCTGATTGGCTGCTACATGCTGTCCCTGCGTTTCTTTTTCCTTTATAGCCTGTTTCAACATTGCATTGCCTAAATTATGGTATGTTTGAGGCGGTTGCGTTGAATCAATTTTTATTTGTGCAAGTTCTTTATACAGTTTGGCGGCATCTTCATAGCGTTCTTGCCTGTAAATTGAATTTGCAAGATTGTATTTTGCATTTTTAGATTCCGGATTTTTTTGCAATCCTCTTCGATATGCCGTTTCGGCATCGGTATATTTATTTTGGTTATAAAGTTTATTACCTGTACGCATGTCGCTGCGTTCAGGAATTTTTTGCGAATATAAATTCGATATTGTAAACACACATAATAATGTTACTGCAGATATTTTTTTCATGGTTTTTACTTTTTATTTTTTTTAGTTCTAAAAATATCTATACTGTTTAGCCACTTGTTTTTGTGTTCCAAAACTAGCATTTCGCCGATGATGAAAATTAACGACAACAGCAAAAAATACATAAACCATTCGCGATATTCATCGTATGTAATTTTGGTTAGTTCTTTTTTATCCATTTTGTTAATATTTTCCACTATTTTTGTAAGTCCCAGATCGGCGTTGGTTGCAGGAAAATATATTCCGTCCGTCATTTGCGCAAGCGTTTTAAGAATGGTTTCATTAAGTCGTGTAATAACCATGTCTCCGTTTTTGTCTTTCAATAAATTTCCATCGGGCAGCAATATCGGATAGCCTTTTGCCGAACCTATTCCTACAGTATGTATTTTAATATTTTGATCTGCCGCTTCGCTTGCTGCGTTTATTGCATTTTCTTCATGTTCTTCGCCATCCGATATTATTATTATTGAGCGGCTTTTGTTGGATGCTTCGCTGAACGAGTTCAATGCCAGACGGATTGCTTTTGTTATGTTTGTTCCCTGCACGGGTACTATTCCCGGATTTATTGATTTCAAAAATATTTTTGCCGAAACGTAATCGCTTGTAATGGGTAATTGCACAAAAGCATCGCCTGCAAAAACGATAAGTCCTATTCTGTCGTTTTTCAATCTGTCAACAAGATGTGATATTGCAAGTTTTGCCCGTTCAAGCCGTGTAGGTTTAAAATCCTGTGCGAGCATACTGTTTGATACGTCGAGTATTATCATTACTTCTGTTCCTCTGCCGGTTTCTTCCTTTTTTACTTTCGCTCCTGTTTGCGGTCGAGCCAGCGCTATCGCAATACAAAATATTGCAAAACATAAAAGCGTTAATTTAAACCATCCTCTTCGCTGCGAAACATCCGGCATTAATTGCGACAGCAAATTAATATTTCCTATTTTTGAAAGTAACTGTCGTTTACGTAATGTCCACAAAATATAAATAATAATCAATGCGGGTATTATCAACAACAACAATAAATATTCTGTGTGTGCAAATCTAAACATACTACGGTAACATTTTCAAAATAAACAAACGTAAAAATATGACCAATAACAAAAATCCAAGACCGGCCAGCGCATACGGCGTATATTTTTCTTCGTAAACGTTAAATGAGTCGATGGATGTTTTTGTTTTTTCCAGAGCGTTAATTTCCTGATATATTTCCTGCAATTTTGTGTTGCTTGTTGCACGAAAATATTTGCCATCCGTTTTACTTGATATATCTTTAAGTAATTCTTCGTCAATTTCAACAAGCACATTTTGTATTTGCGTAGTGCCAAAATATGTTTGCATGGGATAGGGCGCCATTCCTTCTGTTCCTACTCCTATTGTATAAACTCTTATTTTATACTGTTCTGCCATTTCGGCTGCCATTGACGGCGAAATTTCACCGGCGTTGTTTACGCCATCTGTAAGTAAAATTATCACGCGGCTTTTTGCATTGCTGTCTTTCAGTCGAGCTACGGCTGTTGCAAGTCCGTTTCCTATGGCTGTGCCGTCGATAATCATTCCTGCATGAACTTCGTTGAGCAGATTTATCAATGTTTTCTTATCTGTTGTAAGCGGGCATTGCGTAAAACTTTCGCCTGAAAAAATTACCAAGCCTATGCGGTCTGATATTCTTTCGGAAATAAATTGTATGGCAATTTTTTTTGCCGCTTCAATTCTGTCCGGTTTAAAGTCGCGTGTAAGCATGCTTGCCGATACGTCCAGCGCTATTACAATGTCGATGCCTTCGGTGTCGATTGTTTCATGTTTTGTTGATGAACGCGGACGCGCCGATGCTACAATTATTGCCGCTATTGCAATACAGGTTAATGCAAAGGGAATATGTTGCAGGTAATAGCGCAATCCTTTTTTTACATGTGCAAATGCCAGCGTTGTGGATATTTGCAAGGATGATTTTTTGCGCAAAACCTTAAAAATATACCATGCAACCAGCGGCAAAATTAAAAACAGCAGATATAATATTTTGGGATATTCAAATTCAGGCATTTGTTTCCTCCTTTATTTCTTCTTCTGCGATTGATGTTTTGTTTTCATCTTCTTCTTCTTTGGGCTGGGTATTTGTTACAAATTCAAATGCCGTCTTAAACGATTCTTCATTTTCGTCGGGTGCCGGCTGATATTTTGCAAATTTTACCAAATCGGAAGTATAAAACATTTCGCGTAATTTGTCAAAAGAATACATTTCATCAATTTTTCCTTTTTTAATGTCGGCAAGTATTTCATCTGATGTTTTTTCCATTGCAGGTATCGAAAATCTTCCTTCTATGTATTTTCGTATTATATCGGTAATTCTGGTATAATACAGTTTTACCTTTCCCTGTTGCCACAGTTTTTCGGTTCTGACCACGCTCAATTCTTTGAATGCGATAATATGCGGCGGAATTTTAGGCTTCGCTTTTCCGAAAAGAGGCTGTTTGTTTTTCCATCTTCTATATAAAATTACCGCTGCAATTATAAGGATTATTCCGATTGTTATCATAAAAATCCGAAATAAAATTTCCTGCAATGTTAAAGGATACATTATCGGATTTTTTATGTCGTACATTTTATATGTTAAGGTATCAACGGGAATTGTATTTACATGAAACTGAACAATATTTGACATAATTGTATCGTAATTGTCGATATTGTCGGGATTTTCAACAACAATGGGAAACATTATGAAATAATGTCCGCTGTCGAACGATGTTATTATGTATTTTTTTACATATTCCGAAATTATATTTTGATTGCGAACGGTATCAATCGGCAATTCGCGTACAAGTTCAACTCCGGGTACAACCGTATCTTTTAATTGCGGAAAACTTGCAATAAGATATGGATTGAATTTATATTTCACGCTCAATGTTATGTGGTCGCCAATAAGTATGGTGTCTTTGTTTACCGAAAGTTCAAAGCCTTTTACTTCCTGTGCAAAATTTTTGTTTGCACAGGTCAGCAGACAAGTCATCAATACAATATATCTTATCAGTTTTATCATCGTTTTTTGAATAATTGTATTAGGGGTTTAACATAATCTTCGTCGGTGCTTATGCTTATGTTGTCAATTCTGCATTTTGAAAGCGTATGGTTCAAATTTTCGTTCAGTTTTTCCATTGTGTCCGAATATGTTCTGCGTACCGATTTCAACGATGTATCAACAATGATTAATTTTCCTGTTTCAGCATCCTTGAACCGGATAATTCCAACATTGGGCATTTTTTCTTCACGTTTATCATAAATTCTGATTGCTGCTATATCGTGTTTATTGCCTGCAATTTTCAAGGCATCTTCAAAATTCGGTTGCATATTGTTTTCATTTGCATCAATCATATCGGAAAGAACAAATGCCGTACATGATTTTTTAATTGCATTTGTAAGAAATCGCAACGCTTCCGAAATGTTGGTTTTATTATTTTCCGGCTCAAATTCAATAAGTTCGCGTATTATTCGTAATGTGTGCGCCCGTCCCTTTTTGGGCGGAATAAATTTTTCTACCTTGTCGCTGAAAAATATTACGCCTACCTTGTCGTTATTTAATCCTGCCGAAAACGAAAGAACCGCCGCTATTTCGGTTACCAAATCTTTTTTCAGCTTATTTGCGGTTCCAAACATTCGCGAGCCGCTGACATCTACAAGCAACATTACTGTAAGTTCGCGTTCTTCTTCGTAAATTTTTACGAATGGAGTATTAAACCGAGCCGTAACGTTCCAGTCAATAGTTCTTATATCATCACCGTACTGATATTCGCGCACTTCGCTAAACGTCATGCCGCGCCCCTTAAAAGCGCTGTGATATTCGCCCGCAAAAATCTGGTGCGATAATCCGCGCGTTTTAATCTCAATTCGTCTTACTGTTTTCAGCAGTTCTGTTGCTTCCATAACTGAATAAAATTATATGTGAATTTTATTATAATGTTTTATGGCACTTCAACTACATTTAATATCTGCGTAATTATGTCTTCCGATGTAATATTTTCGGCTTCGGCTTCGTAAGTCAATCCTATACGGTGACGCAAAACATCGTAACATACGGCGCGAACATCTTCGGGTATTACGTATCCTCTGCGCTTGATAAATGCGTAAGCTTTTGCTGCCATCGACAGGCATATACTTGCTCGCGGCGAACCTCCGTATGCAATCATGGTTGTAAGGCTTCCTATTCCATAATCGTTAGGCGTACGTGTTGCAAATACTATATCTACAATGTAGCGTTCTATTTTTTCGTCCATGTAAACATCTCGAACTACGTTGCGCGCGCGAATTATATCTTCGGGTTTCAACACCTGCGAAGGTTTTGGAAATTCTCCGCTTATGTTTTGCCGAATTATAAGTTTTTCTTCTTCCTTTTTAGGATAGGATATCACGACTTTAAGCATAAATCTATCAACCTGCGCTTCGGGAAGTGGATATGTTCCTTCCTGTTCTATAGGATTTTGCGTTGCCAGCACTAAAAACGGTTCAGGCAATTTATATGTTTCATCGCCTATAGTAATTTGACGTTCCTGCATTGCTTCAAGCAAAGCGCTCTGTACTTTGGCTGGTGAACGGTTTATTTCATCCGCAAGAATAAAGTTTGCAAAAACAGGACCCTTTCTCACTTGAAACGATTCGTTTTTTTGACTGTAAATTTGAGTACCCACAAGGTCGGCAGGCAACAAATCGGGAGTAAACTGTATGCGATTAAATTTTGCATCAACAATATTTGCAAGTGTATTGATTGCAAGTGTTTTTGCAAGTCCCGGCACGCCTTCCAAAAGAATATGACCGTTAGAAAGCAGTCCGGTAAGAAGACTTTCTATCAAATGCTTTTGTCCTACAATAACCTTATTCATTTCGATATTAACAATATCGACAAAAGCGCTTTCATGCTGAATTTTTTCATTTAGTTCTTTTATGTTAATTTCACCCATTGTTATGTAAAGTTTTTATTTTTTTAATTACGGTACACAAAGGTGATATTTTTTTGCAAAATATAATTTTAATAAATGTTAATGTAATAAAAATAATTGTAATACAAAATTAACAGTTGTGATAAGTATAACAATATGGGACGATTGTATAACTTTTCAGCATTTTTATAATATCAAAGAAACATTTGCAAGGCAAAATATTGATAATACATTAATATTTATCTAATTATAATTTATTTTTATAAAATATCCGATATATCTTTGTATGGTGTACAATAAAAACGGCAACAAATGGACGTCCCGATACACAGTTATACTTTATTCAAAATGTTTTTGACATATATGGCAAATGCAAAAAATCAGGAAAATAATGTCAAAAAGAAACATTTTTTGACCAGAAAATTACAAAAAAAATAATTAAAAACCTAAAAAAACTGTTTCAAAATCAACTTGAACAAAAAACCGGAATATTTTAAATAAATCAAATTATTTTAATGTTTTGCAAATATCGTACATCTTCTAATTTTTCTGCAAATTATTTTCAAAATATTTGCAGTATTTACTTATTCCGCAATCGCTGCAATGAGGGGAACGTGCAGTGCAAACATATCTGCCGTGTAAAATAAGCCAGTGATGAGAAATGGAACGAAGTGTTTCCGGAATATTTTTTTCCAGTTGTTTTTCGACTTTCTCCGGCGTTTTGTCTGATTCATCTGCCAAACCTGTGCGATGCGCTACTCTGAAAACATGTGTATCTACGGCAATTACCGGCTTGCCGTAAACTATTGAAGCCACAACATTTGCCGTTTTTATACCGACTCCTGGCAATTTTTGCAAATCGCAAACATTGTCGGGAACAATACCTCCAAAATCATTTTCAAGCATTTGAGCCATTGCCACAAGATGCTTGGTTTTGCTGTTGGGATACGATATTGAGCGAATCAATTCAAAAACATCTTCGCTGTTTGCTTTTGCCAGCAGTTTTGAAGTCGGATATTTTTTAAAAAAATCGGGAGTTACAATATTCACTCTAACATCGGTACATTGTGCAGATAATATCACTGCAACCAGTAATTCATAAGGATTTTTATAGCGCAGTTCCGATTCGGCAAAAGCCACGTTTTTCTGAAACCAGCCTATTATTTTTTCGTATCGTTCTTTACGTTTCATCTGCTTTTTTTGATTTACATACAAAATTAGCATTAAATATTATTTCTCACAAAATCATTAATGAAAAAATTAACAAAACTAATAACACCCTGTACATATATCATTGCCAATCAAAATATTTTGCAGTTATGTTTTGACACAAAAGACACTGTATTAGAATCCAAATAAAAAATATTATTAACTTTGCGGAAAAATAATGTAAGTGTTTTGCATTTACATTTTATGTTATAAAAAAGCATGGCTTTTTCTTTCTAACTTAAAGTTTGACGATTTTTAAGAGCAACGAAAGATAAGTTTAATGTTCACGTATGGCGTGAACTTAATTTATTTGCGTTGTGAGGTTTCGTCAAACACCTAAGTTAGCGGATATATTAAGTATCACGCTTTTGTTGTTTAAATGTTTGACATGAATGATGAAATTAATATAGGAAAATTGATACACGAACAACTAAAAAAAGATGGTCGCAAAGTATCGTGGCTGGCAAAAGAAATATATTGCGACCGTAGCCATTTGTATAGAATATTTAAACAAAACAGCATTGATACGGGATTATTAATGAGAATTTCAAATGCATTGAATTGTGATTTCTTTGCCTTACTTTCGTCCTATTATAAAAAAACAGGCAATCAGGAACCCAACATGCTGGAAATAACCGATTAACAATAAGTGTTGCAAAACAGCAACATTTTTGATGAAAATAAGCAACATGTTTGTAATGCCTGTGTTAAAGCAATAACCTAACTTTGTAAAAATTATAAAATAAAAATTTATGGAAACATTACAGGAAAGATTATTCTCATTAAAAGAAAAATTATTAGAACGTACAGGTAATTCAAGTAATTGTGAAAATATTTTTGAAGCCATTAAACAGGCTGAGAATATAGAACAAATAATGAATGTTAATGGCAAATAAACAAATACCTCAATTATAATATGTTAGAAATTGGAATTAACTGGGAAGCGTTAGGATGGATAGCAATAATATGGAGCATATTAACAAGTAGAGTAGTCCTAACAATAGTAATAATAATAATAGCAAAAATTTATATAATATTAAAAAAAATATACAAAAATGAAAAAAATATTAAGTGGGAATGAACGAAAAAGATTTGTTTTTACGGTAAATTTTCACTTTTTAAAGACCATCTGTTTTTTTTGATTTACATGCCGGACAAAGTCCGTAAAAATATAAAACATGACAACTTATTTCAAATTGGGTTGAACAGGTCGCCGCTTCCTGTATTTTTTCGACAAGAGGATTCCAAAATTCAACAACTTTGCCGCAGTCCGTGCAAATCAAATGGTCATGATTGCCGCCTTCAAACGATTTTTCGTATCGTGAAGCGTTTTCGCCGAATTGATGTTTTTTTATCAGATTACATTCAAGCAGCAGTTCAATAGTGTTGTAAACGGTAGCAATGCTTATGGCATATTTCTCTGTTTTCATCATTTCATAAAGCGAATCAACATCAAAATGTCCGCATATGGAATAAATTTTATTTAACACGGCGAAACGCTCGGGAGTTTTTCTGTAACCTTTACGTTCGAGATAAGATTTGAAAATATATATTGCCGAGTCTTTTTCTTTACTGTGTTTCATGGTTTTATTTTAGATAAATTCTGTACCGTTCGCTGTTTTATAATTACAGCCTCGCTGATATTTGCACGCAAGGCAAAACCTCGCCGGCAGCGATATTGCATATTGTGAGGAAACTCATACGCAGGTTTATTTACAGTTTTTACTTTCATCTGTTTAAAATTTCGTGCAAATTTACACATTTTAATAAGAATATCAATTAAAATCAAAGATTTATTAGTTTCCGCAAAATTAATAAATCTTTCGGATAAAACAGCAGAACACTCGCCGATAGCCGCGTTCAATTCGGAAAATTTTGCGTGCAATTAAAAAATTTCATACAAATTTAAACAAAATATAAAAGTAAAAATCGTTAATAATTATACAGTTTTTAACACTTCCTCCAATTTTTTCTGTCCGATAATTTATATTATGAGACAAAAATTTTTGCGAAGTTAAAGATTATTTTTTATTTACAAATATCATATTTTTCAAAAATTTTTAAAAATAGACGATAATATATTGTCATACTGCAATTTACTCTGTCTCATAATATAAATTATCGGACAATTAAAATTATTAACTAATTATTTAAAAATATTAAATTTAAATTTTATGAAAA
>JAISOH010000023.1 GCA_031275825.1 Prevotellaceae bacterium
TTTTTCAAAGAATGAACAAATACATGACAATATTATTGGAATGTATATTGAAAAATTTTATTACAAAACCGGAATTTATGGAAATAATTAACCATACAATTTGAGACACTACCAAATTCCTGCTTTATCAGTAATGACGTGTTGCGTACTGTTTGTTCGTCATTGCGAAAGCGAAGCAGTGAAGCAACCGAAGCGAAGCGGAGCTCAACGGAGTTAATCCAGTATTCTTTATGATTGTTTTCATTAACAATTTCTCTGGTTTGCTTCGGGCTAAAGCCCTCGCTTTCGCAATGACTTATAAAATATCATTTTAAGACAGCCTCATTGCAAATATTTTATTTTTTCAATATCGTTATAAATCTCTTTTTTTGAGCAACCGGTAAGATAAAACTGTGAAAATTACAATATAAACGATGGCTGCTATACAATATTCATATTGAAAATTGTTTAATGAAAAAACGCTTTCTCCTGTCAGAAAGTTTTTTAATTTTAAGCCCGGCAAAGGCAATAAATTTGCCGAAGCATTACCCGGCAACAAGTTTGATATATGGAAATTTGAATTGGAATTTATCTGTTCTATTCCTGAAATAATTATTTCACCCAATCTCCATAAAATTACAAGTATAAAGGCAAATCCCGACCGGCGTATCCAAAATGCAAGCAATGTGCACAACGAAAAAAATACGCTCAATTTAAGGAAATAGCCCAGTACAAATCCGGCGCCGTTGAAAATTGAAACAGGGTTTTGCGTATAAGCCAAACCCAATCCCAAACAGGCAAAAAATACAATTATGGTTGACAAAACGGCAAAAATCAGACTTACAAATAATTTGGATAATAAAAATTCTTTTTTTGTCAAACCATCTATAAGATTTTGTTTTATTGTGCGATATGAGTATTCGTTTGTTATATTTGTAATTATGATTATGCCCAGAAATAAGGAAGCAAAATCGGCAAAATAAGTTATGTTGTTCCACACGTATGGAAAAATATATGCTCCAAGCCGCGCCAAATCAATAGATATATTATCTATCGATGGTTTTATAACTGTTACCAGATATCCCATTGAGGCAAGCAAAGCAAAATATATAATGATAAATATACGGGCAGTTTTGTAGTTATATATTTTATTCCATTCTATTTTCAGCAATCGTAACATCTGTTTCATTTTTTATAAGATTTAGAAATTGTTGTTCGAGATTATTTTTACGTTTTACCAAGTGATTTAAATAAATCCCGTGATTTACAAGTATTTTGTTTAATTTTTCGGCATCCATATCATTTTTTAATGTTGCGGAAACAATATTCTGTTTTATCACAATTTTTTCAAAATCAGGCATATTTCCAAGAATATTAACAAGTTCATCGATATTTGCAGCTCCGAGTTCAAAGTATCCGAGTTCGTTAGACATATTTTCGACAGTTCCGCAATAAATACTTTTACCTTTATTGAGAACAACCACATGCGAACAAACTTTTTCAACTTCATCAAGCAAATGACTTGCCAGTATAATTGTTGTTCCCATGCTGGCAATATGTTTTATTATTTCGCGAATTTTTATAATTCCCTGCGGGTCAAGACCGTTTGTAGGTTCGTCAAGAATCACAACTTCGGGATTATTAAGAAGAGCGGCGGCTATTGCCAGACGTTGTTTCATTCCCAGCGAAAATGCAGAAAACATGTCGTTTTTTCGATGCAGCAAGTCAACGAGTTCCAATTTTTCATCAATTCGCGAATACGGAGTTTGCTTAATAACTGCAACCGTTTGCAAATTTTTTGCAGCCGACAGATATGGATAAAAATTGGGACGTTCTATTATTGCGCCTATTTTTTTCAGCGAATCTGGATTGTGAGTTTCGCCAAACCAGCGCCACGTGCCTTTTGTGGGATTTACTACGTCAAGAATCATTCCTAGCGTTGTGCTTTTACCGCTACCGTTAGGTCCAAGAAGTCCGTAAACATTTCCCTTTTCAACCGAAAAACTGATATCGTCAACAGCGACTAATGAGCCGAAATGTTTGCTCAATTTATCAATTTCGAGAACTGTATTCATTATATTTGTTTTTGTAAAATTATTTTTATCAGATTATCTATCCGTTCGCCGGCATTATTCCCGCTAACCGTAATATCAGGTACGGTACGTTCTTCAAAATTCAAGCCTCCGCTATGGTTAAGCCCTGTAAGCGCAGGATAGCAAACCAAAATCCCGCTTTCGGGTAACAGTACGATAACAGAATCGCTGCCAATGCCATCTCCTCCCGTTTGTTCGCCTGCAATGGTTGCCCAGTTTGTAGTTTTACAAAATTGAGCAAAAGTTTCAGATGCAGAAAAAACATTTTTGCTTACCAGCAAATATATTTTTCCACGAAACACTGCCGGATTATTCGGATATATTGTGTCTTTATCTTCATAAACATAATATTTTTCCGATAATAATTCCGGCGGAATGTTTTGCAGGTTGCCGCTTTTTTGCAGTCGCTGTCCTTCGCTAAAATATTCCGGATAAAAATACCTGTTTATTTCGCCGTCTTTTATAACAGGATACATGATATATGTGGCAGGCGAATGGATAAGCCGTGATACAATGTTGTTTTTCCAGTAACCGTCACTGCCGCCGCTGTTATCGTGAATATTTATAATTAACGCTTCACATTCGTTGATTTTGTTCAACAGCGCATTGATTTTTTCCCTGTCGGGTTCAATACGGAAATGATTGAACGTTCGTACAGTCATCACGGCTATTTTTTTGTCGGCAATTACAGTATCGAAATAATCGGATATTGGTTTTTGCGATGCCGTTTCATTATCGGAATGAATATTGCTTTCGCCTTTTTTCAATATTTCCGTCCAATATTTTGTTCGTGTTTTGGGATTGTCAAACATTTCCGCCCATTTTACATAACGTCCGTTTTTTTCTGCAATTTCATGATAACCGCTGCTGTATCCTTCGTCTGCCCAGCGGGTACAGTTAAAATTAACATGTCCGCAGTGCAAATCGTCCAAAACGGATTTTAAAGTAAAAATATAGGCGCTGTCAGTTGGCGTGGATTTTATTCGGGCAAGGTATTCTTCTTTTTTCGACAGCCAGTCTATACCATATTGACGTTGCGCAACTCCGAAAAACGGATAATTTTCTTTCAAAACCTGATACAGATATTCAAAATCGGCAATTTTTTGATCCTGTGTTAATGGTTCGTTTTGCGCATGTAACAAAATGGAACAAAGCAAAAGTGCAAGTAAAAAAAGTGTCTTTTTATTAAAATTCATTCATTTATTTTTTGCAAAATTACTGTTTCCGCATAAAAAACAAAATTTTTTAAGAATTTTTATACAAGCAAATTCAATTGGTAAATGCAACTTTAAATAATAAAAAATCTATAAATAGAATATGCCCATTCGGAGATTAAGAAAAATTTTTACTTTATAGTTGCAGCGAAACCTTTGCAAGGTAAAATACTAATAATGCCTTGTTAATATTCGGCATAAATTAATCAAATACAGGGAAAGTTGCTTAACTTTGCATCGTTTGAATATGATTTTTTAACAAATAAATAAAAAGTTGTATTGGGTAGTTGAATCTGTAGTCTGTTTGGTTCACTATGTTTAACAGCGCAAAACAATAATCAAACAACCATGCAAAAGTTGATAAATAAAACATGGAGGTTGGATGTTCCGCCGTCTCATGCAATTCACATGTCGTACACCGAAACGTATACGGCAACAAAAGTGATAACATCATTTAAACTCACGAACGGACAACCAAGAATACTTGAATATGATTATTATATTTCCAATACGGTAGATACTGTTTTTAATGAAACTAAACTCGGAACTGTGGAAGATGAAAAATATATGATACTACGTCCACATAATTTCCCGAATGAATGTCATGTGTTTCAAATATTAGAATATGCTCCTAATCGCATGATATTAAAACATATTATTAGTGATAAACCATTAACATTTATTTGTGATTGAAATTTTTCGGGCAAAGTTTTCGTACTTTACTCAATTTTTATAATTTTGTGTATGAAAAGAAAAATAAAATTAATATTACCAGTAATAATAGCACTTTATTCAACGGTACTAAATGCGCAATATAATAATTATTACGTATCCGACAAAGTTTCGGGAACAGGTTTTACTTACATCATAGATAAAGACCCTGATGGGCGTTCTTCGTATTATACAATATGGAATATAA
>JAISOH010000037.1 GCA_031275825.1 Prevotellaceae bacterium
CAACATGATAAGCGGTTTTTTCATAAATTTTAAAAATATTTTTTATTTTTGTTATATGTGAAAGTTTATTATCTTTGCTTAAAATTTTCTGTCCGATAATATATATTATTGGACAGAAAAAAAATGTAAAATCAGTAAGCATAAAAATTATGACATCAACATCAAACACAGGCAGTTTGGAAACCACCGGCACCTTGCCGCTCATATTGGGCGAAAAGATGAGTACGTTTGACGTAAAAGGGTGTACGTTTGGAGTAAACGTACCTGTGTTTTGAACATTAAATTGAACAGAATAACAAAATATTTAACAATAAAATATTAAAAACATGAATCGAAGAAACAGTACGCTTGAAAAGCCGGACGAACAATTCTTGGCACAGGCAAACACAATTAACGGACAGTGCATTCAGCACAAAACCGAATGGAAAATCGACTCCGACAGCCTCACCGAATTTGACGGGTTGCCGGCTGATAACTGTAATAATTTAAGAATTAAATAAAAGGATATTAATTAAAATTAAATTCGCATGAAGAAATTCATTTTACAAATTCTGCTCGTAATTGCGAGCGCAGGTTTTGCTCAGGCACAAACCAGAATTACAGGAAAAGTTACTGACCTTAACACCGGCGAACCTGTATCGTATGCATCGGTTGCCGTTAAAGGTTATGCTACCGCAGGTACATTTACCGACGACAATGGCAACTACACTGTCAACATGCCTGAAGGCAGCACAACAATTTCGGTAAGTTCCATAGGTTACAGAACTCAGGAAATTGCTGTAAGCAGCCGCAGTATTATTAATGTAGAACTTGAGCCTGATGTTGCACAGATTGAAGAATCATTTGTTGTAGCCTACGGCGTTACAACCAGGGGAAGTTATTCCGGAGCGGCAAATGTAATCAAAGCCGATAAAATTCAGGATATTCCCGTTATCAGTTTTGAACAGGCTTTATCGGGAAGTACTCCGGGTATTAAAATCAACAGTACATCAGGACTGCCCGGTTCTTTTCCCGAAATAAGAATACGGGGAGCAGGTTCAATGAACGCGGGAAACGACCCGCTTTATGTTATTGATGGCGTTCCCGCTATCAGCGGAGACCTTTCGGAATCAAATACGATAACAAGTTCAATGAATTTTTTAAATCCGGGCGACATTGAAAGCGTAACCATATTAAAAGATGCCGCTGCGGCTTCGCTGTACGGTTCGCGTGCTGCCAACGGAGTTGTGCTTGTTACAACAAAAAAAGGCAAGTCGGGTAAAACGCAGTTCAGATTTAAAGCCGACATAGGCTTGTCCGATTTTGCTTTTGACAATTATCCTTTAGCCTCTGATGCCGAAACGGAAATGCTTCACAGAGAAGCATGGACAAACTATGGTTCTGTTAAAGAAGGATTGAGCGGAACTGCGCTTGAACAGTATGTAAACGCAAAAGTAGAAACATATTACCCGTCAAAAAAAGACGAATATGTTTATGTTGACTGGAAAAAAATACTGTTCCGGACGGCGGTAACTCATAATTATGAATTAAGCGTATCGGGCGGTGATGACAAAACGCGGTTCTTTTTGTCGGGCGCTTACAACAAGAATGAAGCTGTAACAAAAGGAAGATATTTCGACAGAATATCTGCCAGTTTAAACCTTGAACATAAAGTAAATAAACATATAAATCTTGGCGCAGGAATTCAATTTTCCAGTACCGACCAGGTTGGTCATCAGGAAGGAGGCGGCGCATACGACAATCCATGGTGGGCTGCATACGGATTTCTTACCTGGCGGTGGCCTGCCTATAATGCCAATGGAACCTACTGGAAAGGCTTTAACAATGGAGAAGACCCTTACGACCCCAATAATGCAAATTACAGAAATCCGCTTATTAACAACGAAACACAGATAACCAAGTCTGCTCAAACACGACTTTTGATGAAACCGTGGATAGAAATAAATATTATTGATGGATTAAAAGCAAAAACTATTTTCGGTTATGACGGAATATATATACACGACAAATTCGGATGGCTGCCTGAACACGCTAACGGACAGGCTTACGGCGATGGATTTTTGACGGTAAAAAAACACGAATACTTAAAATTAGTTTCATCAAGCACATTAAACTATAACAAAACTTTTGCCAGCAACCACAATTTTAGCGCAATGATTGGATGGGAAGCCGAAAAACAGTCAAACTATCATGACTATATGGGAAAAACCGACATGATAAGCACAAGCGTAATATCAATGAATCTTATGACTAATGTTTACGGCGATGTTACCGACTATGACGATGAATCCTCCCTGCTGTCGTTTATCAGCAGCATTAACTATAATTACAAATCAAAATACTTTTTCACTGCTACATACAGAAGAGATGGATCTTCACGACTGTCGGTAAACAATCGCTGGGGAGATTTCTGGTCGGTTTCGGGTTCGTGGAGAATTACAAATGAACCGTTTATGAATAATATTAACTGGGTAAACGATTTACGTGTAAGAACTTCATACGGAATTAGCGGAACTTTACCTGCAAGCTGGTACTATTACAAACCTTTTTATGATTTTGATGTGTACGGAAACAGGGGCGCTTTGTTTATTTCGTCAGCCAACAATCCCGAACTGACTTGGGAAAAAAATATCAGTATCAATTTTGCCATCGAAACCCGACTGTTTAACAGACTGAACTTTTCTGCCGATTTTTATGTAAAACGTACAAAAGACCTTTTAATGAACGCATCTACAACTGCCATTTCCGGATTTTCATCATATCTTCGCAATATAGGCTCAATGGAAAACAAAGGAGTAGAACTTGATATTAACGTAGATATAATTAAAAACAAAGATATTGCATGGACAGCAGGAATTAACTGGACCTACAATAAAAACAGAATAACCGAAATGGCATACAAGGGAGAAGAAATTATTGACGGTTCGTATATTCTTAAAGAAGGATATTCGTACAGCCAGTTTCGCACCAGAGAATATGCGGGAGTAAATCCCGAAACAGGTCAGGTACAGTTTTACAGAAACAATAAACTTGCCGATGGAACATATAATAAGGAAACTGTTAATTCGGCAAGCGACGCAAATAATATTATCATCGAAGGTAAAACTGCAGACCCCAAAGGATATGGCGGAATAAACACAAACTTCCGATACAAAAATTTAAGCGTATCTTTAGTCTTCAATTATATGTACGGACATTACGTATTCGACCAGCATCAAGACCAGATATCTGTTGATGGCGGAACAAGTTTTTACAGACCCATCAGCAAGGAACAGCTCAAAAGATGGCAAAAACCCGGCGACATTACCGATGTGCCGCGAAGAATGCCTTACGACAGAGCCGGTTATTACAATTCATCGCGAATGTTGATGAAAGGCGATTTTATACGCCTTAAAAACATAACCGTTTCTTACAGTATACCCAAAACATTAACTAAAAAAACAGGTTTGGATGATGTAAGAATTTATGCGGCAGGCAATAATATTTTTGCCATTACCGATTTATATTTTGACCCTGAAGCGCCCGATTCCAGAGGAATGGCATACAGGCAAACTCCTCCAATACGAACAATATCTTTCGGAATAGAAATTTCTTTTTAATCTTAAATTAATTTTGATATGAAAAAATATAATATAAACACACTATTGTCAATATTATTAACTTCGGTAATAATGTTAACCTCATGTTCGGATTTCCTTGATACAAATCCGACAGACAGACTGCCTGCCGATAAGGTGAAAACTCTAAAAGATGCTGAAAAAATTGTTGACGGATTTTATTTTACCATGAAATGGAACAATTACTACGGCACTCCGTTAATGCTGCTTGGCGAAACTCGAGGCGACGACCTTAGACCGCGCCGCGAATCGGGCGGTTATCAGCAAATTTATAATTATGAATTT
Organism: Prevotellaceae bacterium; assembly: GCA_031275825.1. Classification (GTDB taxonomy): domain Bacteria; phylum Bacteroidota; class Bacteroidia; order Bacteroidales; family UBA932; genus JAIRKV01. The sequence goes on from JAISOH010000037.1 coordinate 3,903, forward strand.
ACGCCCTCAAACTATTCGTACGGCGACATCTGGGCTACTGCATACAACGTTATAATGAATGTCAACGTCTTTTTGAATAATTGGGAAAGCATTGAAGCTACCTCCGATGAAGAAATAGCAAAAAAGAATGACTGCAAAGGACAGGCATTGGCTGTTCGCGCTTTTTGTCATTTTGATATTGCACGAGTGTACGGATATCCCTATCAAAAAAATAACGGAACATCTTTGGGCGCAGTAAAAGGCAACAAAGTATTCACCGTCGGCGAACAGGCTGAACGCATTTCCGTTGCCGAAACTTACAATTTCATAATTAACGACCTGACCGAAGCGCTTACCTTGCTTTCGACAGACAGAAAACACGGCAATCTGGATTACTGGGGCGCTAAAGGTTTGCTGGCAAGAGTTTATCTGTATAAAGGCGATTACGATAATGCCTTTAAACATGCAGACGAAATACTTACAGATGCAACTAATCCTTACAGTCTGGTTACCAATGCCCAATATATTGACTCATGGGAACAGCCTAACAGTTCAGAAACCATGCTGGAACTGCTGACATCCGCTTTTTCTCATATAGATGATAACGGAGGCGTGGATTCATGGTACTATATTTTGTGGCATGGCGAAGGTTTTTCAAGTGGCAACCTTGTTCCAACCGACTCGTGGCTTGCCTTGCTTGATGAAGATCCGGATGATGTACGTCACGGTTTAGTTAAACAGGGAACAGATGCAGGAGTTAATTTCAGATGGCTGGCTAAATTTCGCGGAAATAATGGAGATGGAGATTTTAAAATTAATAATCCTATGATTATGCGTTTGTCTGAAATTTATCTGATTGCAGCAGAATCTGCTTTAATGAAATCGTCACCCGACCAAAACAAAGCCGATTTTTATCTGAATGAAATAAGAAAACGCGCAAATCCGGCGGCAGTGCAAATCACTGCAACTGTTGATGAGGTACTTAAAGAAAGAAGAAAAGAATTTATAGGCGAAGGACATCGTTACTATGATTCAGGACGTTTAGGTTTAACTATTAATCGCAATACGCCCGATAATAAATTACCGGCAGATTCCAAGTATAAAATTGTAGATCCGTGGAACGCAGAAGGAAATCAGTATCAGGTGATTTTACCTATACCTCAATCTCAAAGAACAGCCAATCCGGCTGCATTTCAAAATCCCGGATATCCCGATTAACTTCTTTTAAAATATAAAAAAAAGAGGCTGTCTCAAAATGATATTTTACACGTCATTGCGAGGGCGAAGCAATCCATTGATAATCAACATTTGGATTGCTTCCTACTTCCCGCATCAGGCTAATGCCCTCGCAGTTCGCAATGACGAAATCGGAGTTTTGAGACAGCCTCTTTTTATTTTCAATACAAAAATGTTATACTTAAAACTTTACTGATTTTATAATTTGACCTCGTTACAGGTTTCAGAATGTTCCGAAAATGTGGATTGATATTTATATCATTTTATTTTCAACCATAATTTGATTTACCTTGCGTGTAGCATCTGCAGATGCTTTGAATGCTGCTTTTTCTTCTTCGCTAACAGGAAAATCAATAATTTTTTCCCAGCCGTTTTCTCCAAGTACAACAGGAACTCCGATTGTAAGGTCTGTTTCGCCATATTCGCCTTCCAGTTTTACTGCGCAGGGAATAATGCGTTTTTGATTTCTTACGATTGACTCAACCATTGACGCTACTGCTGCGCCGGGAGCATACCACGCCGATGTTCCGAGTAATTTTGTTAAAGTTGCTCCTCCTACTTTTGTTGCTTCTATAACTTCATCAAGTTTTTCTTTCGATAAAAATTTTGTTACGGGAACGCCTCTGCATGTAGCAAGCGATGCAAGCGGAACCATTGTCGTATCGCCATGTCCGCCTATAACTGTTGCTTCAATGTCTTTGGAATTTGCACCCAAAGCCTGACTCAAATAATATTTGAATCGTGAACTGTCCAAAGCGCCGCCCAGTCCCAAAACTCTGTTACGTGGAAGTCCTGAAATTTTTGCCGCAAGATGGCACATCGCATCCATTGGATTGCTGACAATTATCAGTATTGCATTTGGAGAATGTTTAAGAATATTTTCGACTACATTCTTCACTATTCCGGCATTTACGCCTATCAATTCTTCGCGCGTCATTCCGGGTTTACGGGGAATGCCTGATGTTATCACAACCACATTTGAATTTGCCGTTGCCGCATAATCGTTTGTTACTCCTTTCACGCAACCTCCGAATTCGGCAAGTGCCGCCGTTTGCAGAATATCCATTGCTTTTCCTTCCGAAATTCCTTCCTTTATGTCAAGAAGAACTATTTCAGATGCTACTTCGCGTGTAGCAAGTACATTGGCACAGGTTGCGCCTACATTTCCCGATCCGACTATTGTTATTTTTACTACCATAATATTTTATTTTTAATTATTATTATTTTTTTTGAGATTTAAAATTTGGCACAAAGGTAAAATTAAAAATCCATAAATTGAAATCTGTCAAATTTCTATAATTTAAATAACTTTATTTCCTGTTTGCTTTTTTCATTGTAGCATTTTGTGAAAATCATAATAAACCCGTTGTGCATTATACAATAGTTCGTTATAAAATACCATAAGTCTTTATAAATCAACAAAATAATTGATAAGTTTATGATGAAAAATTGGATAGTTGATTGAAAATCAATATCTTTATAGATTATCCACATCTGTAAAGTTTATGAAAAACAACCACTATCCAAACAGTAG
>JAISOH010000070.1 GCA_031275825.1 Prevotellaceae bacterium
AATGAAAAATGCCGCTGACCGTTCCAATTCATTGAATTTTGCGTGATTTTCATTCAAAAATTTAAATAATTCCTTGCCGATTTTATATTTTTCTTTCCATTCATACACTTTTGCAATCAGTGCATCAACATCTTTTTGTGTCATCTCCCAAAACTTATAAAGTTCTGTATATAAATCATTAACCCAATATTTTTTTTTAGGAAAACGCTGTTTCACATACACAAACACCGAGCCGCCGCCCAGAAATGGCTCTCTGAACTCATCAAAGTCGGGCAACAATTTTGCGATTGTTTCTACTGCGCGACTTTTACCTCCGGGGTAGCGTAATGGGGATTTTAGCATAAATTTGTTATTTCTACAAAAACTTTCCATATTCCTCTTTGTTCAGAACTCCATCAGTAATTCCTTTTTTGATAATGTTCTGAATAAACTCAGCTTCGGTTGGATAATCATCAACTTCAGCTCCACCAAGAATCAGGTTAATACCTTCTAAATCGGTACTGAAAATATCTTTGAACTGCAAATGCCATTGATATACATTCCATTGTAAACCGAAAGTGCAAAAATCAACAGTCATTTCAGGTCTTGAAGGATACAGACGACTTGCATCGGCGACCGATTTTATGTAATCAATGGCAACATCCTGTACCACAAACACTATTTTTCGGTTCCAATGATTTATTATTCTGCCCTTTTTATATGCTTGCTGCATCATTGTTTTGGAAAATTCGTTTGCCCAATTTATGCCGTAATTGTAATTTTCTTTTTGATATTTCCCGTGATTTTTCAAATCCAAGACGGCCGGATAGGGAGAACCTGTTGTACCACCTGCCTGAATTTCAACACAAAGGAAATCAACGATTTCTCCCTTGCGATTTTTTGTAATTGCTACATAATCAACACTTCCGCCAACACCAATATTAACTTCCGAAATCCACTCAATATTATTCCAACGCGACAGATATTTTTCTCTGATTGTTTCAAACATCAAATCTTCTTTGAAACGTTGCGGGCAAACAATAACAGGAATATGCCTATTGACAAAACCACCTTTGTAACCCAAAGAGCAAATACCGACCTTAATGTATGGCTCACTTTTTCTAGGCTTTATACAAGTTCCCTTGATAAATTTGCAGTATTGCTGTCCAATTGCAGATTGTAATTTTGCTGACTGCCCTGTGTATGGGCAACCAAAAACTTCTGTCGGGAATTTATTTATAACCGGTTCATTCATATTCGCTTGTCTTAAAATAATGGTTTGCAGACTTGTTTTATTCGTTTTTTTGCCAAATCGGTATAATATTCGCTCAAATCAATACCAATACCTCGCCGATTTAATTTTAACGCGGTTACAACGGTGCTACCTGTACCTGAAAATGGGTCTAATACAATGCCATTTTCATGACAAGTGGCTTTTATCGGATTGAGCAACAACTCTTCGGGAAAAACGGCATAATGCGCATCTTTTCGCCAAGTATCTTCCGGCGCAATTCTCCAAATATCGGAAGGCAAATGTCCGTTTGCGCCCATTTTGATAAAATAAAAACCTTTGGTTTCCAACTCTTTTGCCCGACCGCTAATATTAGTGTTATCACTGTGGAATGCTCGCTGTTCACCACGAATTGTCATTCTAAAATCTACTAATTTTCCTTCTGAAATTTCCTGCAAAATTTCGTCTAATGCCTGACTTGCGGCTTTTTTTTCTTCTTCCGACAAAAATTGACTTTCTTCTATTTGCTTACGATATTTTTTCCCGCTTACCCCCGTTGCAGAAACAATTTCTCCGTTATAAACTTTTGGCTGTTTTATTGGTGCAATGCGAATTTCATCGTGAGCGTAATAATACTTTTTTGATTTCACAAAATGGAAAATATGCTCATATACATCTCGTAATCTGTCTTTTGAACTCTGTGTTCCCTTCATTTGGTCCCAAATTACATCATTTCTCAAAATCCAACCGTTATCCATTAGCGACAACGCCACACGCCAAGGCATTCCCAACAACTCTTTATTGTAATATTTATCTCCGAGATTAAGCCACAGCGAGCCGTCTCTGGTTAAAATGCGTTTTATTTCGTCAAAAATCGCTGTGATATTTTTAACATAATCCTTATAGTCAGGTTCATTGCCAATCACATTTGAATTTTCAGAAACGTCATATTCTCGTAAATTCCAGTAGGGCGGTGAAGTAACCACGCAATTAACAGACTCATCAGGAATGAGTTTCAAGATTTCCAACGAATCGCCACAAAGAAATGTAAAATCACGTTTATTTGAAATTATTTGTTCAATTTCAAACTCTGCCATTTCTTTTTTATCGTATTGATATTCTATTGCTGTTTTCATATTCTATTTTTTCGCAAATGTACAAATTTTATTTTACTCATCCCATTGTTACTTCAATCCCATTCTCCACTGCTTCTTTGAAAAGCAAACCATCTTTTATATCGCCAACGCTTGGCAAAATACCGTTTTTAGAATGCTTGCTTTCAATCAGATAAACGGTGTCCCACTGCAAAAAATCGCGGTCGCCATCAAAACCTTCGTCTTTCACAATCGGAATAACGGTGATTTTCTTGCTGAAATTCAGCGTATTATAAACTTTCTCGTAAGGGTACGAGCAAGTGCGTTTCGGCGACACCCATTTTGAAGCGGCAAAAGCATTATCGCCGTTTTTCACAAGACAATACGCAGGGCT
>JAISOH010000071.1 GCA_031275825.1 Prevotellaceae bacterium
AATGAAAAATGCCGCTGACCGTTCCAATTCATTGAATTTTGCGTGATTTTCATTCAAAAATTTAAATAATTCCTTGCCGATTTTATATTTTTCTTTCCATTCATACACTTTTGCAATCAAGGCATCAACATCTTTTTGTGTCATCTCCCAAAACTTATAAAGTTCTGTATATAAATCATTAACCCAATATTTTTTTTTAGGAAAACGCTGTTTCACATACACAAACACAGAGCCGCCTCCAAGAAATGGCTCTCTGAACTCATCAAAGTCGGGCAACAATTTTGCGATTGTTTCTACTGCGCGACTTTTACCTCCGGGGTAGCGTAATGGGGATTTTAGCATAACTTGTGTTTTTTCAAAATATTTTGCCATCCCAAAATATGAAATTCCTTAATTTCAGTTGATTTTTTAGAATCTGCAACTAAATTTGTTGTATATGTTTTGATAAACTCTTTGTAATCGTCAATAAATCGCAAATAGTATTTCAAAGTTGTGAAAATACCGTTTGCAATTATATCTAAATTTGTATTTTTCTGAATTTTAAGAGTAAATTTCTTTATAAATTCTTCTTCCTCTGTTGATACAAAATTGTCTTTTGCCGTTGTCAAAATATAATACCTTTCAATTCCTGTATTTTCTGATTTTTTTGCCACATCGAAAACTAAATTTCTGTCAATAGAAATATTATGTTTTATTTCAACTATTTCAAAAGGTGTATCATTTTTATTCCAAACTTCAATGTCGCCGTAGCCGTGCTTATCTGCGGAAGTATGCACATTGAGTGGTCTTAATATCTTTGAATAATAACGTTTTACTTGTTTAAAAAGTTGCTGATATATTGAATATATTGCGATTACTGGCAAGCGAGAACTTAATTTCATTGAAAAATGTTTATGCAACATTGATAAAACGCTGTTAATATTGATAATATCAATAAAATCGGAAGTTTCTATGGTTTCATCAAAAATCATTTTTTGTTGCAAAGAAAGTGTATGCAATTTTTCAAAAATGTACATCAAAGTATCTTTGGCTTTTATTTTTGTATTTTCTACTGCATCAAGAATTTCCAAAAAACTCAACAATTCTTTTTTAGTCCGAGTAGCAATATTTGTTCCTTCGGATAAAGTCCAAGGCGTATCGGCCCTTGTTACCAATGACAAAAAACCTGATTCTTTGTTTGAATATTTCTGAAAATACTTTTTAAAAAATGGTGTTGTTACTTTTGTGTCTAATACCCTGGCTGAATAACCATTTTCAAACTTCTTCTTGTGTAACCTCACGTCTTGTTGCGGATTAACCGTTTTTTCCAACAAAGATGTTGTTAATGCAGATACCAAAGATTTATTATTGTCAATGTTATCAAGTAAAATATCAATGTTTGTAACAATGATTTTCGAATACTTTTTTTGTTTTTTAGCCGACAAGTTTGCAACAGCACGTTTAAGCAAGTTTTCTAAAATTTCTGAATGTGTCATATGAATAAATCTAATGTGTAATTATTTTTGTCTTGTTTTATTCTATTTTCGGCAAAATTTACATATTCCGAATGAATTTCAATACCAATGTAATTTCGTTTTAATCGTTGAGCAACAACTGCGGTTGTCCCCGAACCTAAAAAAGGATCAAGTATAAAATCACCCTCTTTTGTTAGAAGTTTCAAAATTTCCTGTATCAAAAATTCCGGATAAATAGCAGGGTGAATGTTGCCTTTGATTGTTTCAACATTTGATTCAATAACATCTCTGCGCATTGAATTTCCATAAATTTTTATGATAGTGAAACCCTTGTTTTCAATTTGAGTTAAACGCCCACCTGCCTGTCCACCGTAAGGCAATGCGTGCAAACCTCTGATCTTCATACGAAAACTTTCTATTTTGCCTTGTTGTGCTTCCATTATAACTTCATTCAACTCTTTTTTTGCCTGCGTTTTTTCTTCGTTTGACAAATTGGATTTTTCAATAAGTTCAAAATATTTTTTCCCCACATCATTTCCTGCTTTCTTTTTGCTACCACACAATTTGTCTTTATAATCAAGAAACGCATCACGATTGAAATAATAATCGTCTGTTTTAGAAAAGATAAAAAATGGTTCGGTTGCAGGAATTAATTTTTTTAGACATTGTTTTGGTGTTGGATTTACTTTTACCCAAGTTAGTTCGTTTATCAATTTTACTATGTTTTCTTTTTGAATTTCAATAGCAAAGCGGTAAGGAACTAACAGCAAATTTCCATCAATGTACTTATCGCCCAAATTGAAAACGATTGTACCTGTTGGTTTTATAACCCTAACACATTGGTGGAAGATTCTTATTAAATTATCAATATATTCTTCTACTTTTGTTTCATTTCCTATTCCCCCACCACCGTATTCGCGCTGGCAAAAATAAGGCGGACTTGTGATTACACAGTCAACAGAATTTGCGGGAATTTCTTGCAAAATTTTGTTGCAATCACCGCAAATTATTTTGTTTAATAATTCAGTTATATTTTGCATATCGTTTAAATTTTTCTTATTTTTACCTCAAACCTATTCCTTACAGCCTCGTCCAGCAAAGCATCAATAAATCTGATTTGCTTTTGCGAAAAATCATTGTCCAAAAGAAACTCGACTCTGTCCCAAACAGGAATTTCAGAGGTAACTTCGCCTTTCAGTTTTTCCGAAGTCAAATTCAAAACCGCCTGACTTTTCATCGGAACGCCATTAACCGAAACTTCGCAAAGATTGGAATACAAAATCATCTTCAACAAACCATCTTTTATATCGCCAACGCTTGGCAAAATACCGCTTTTAGAATGCTTGCTTTCAATCAGATAAACGGTGTCGTTTTTCAGTTCAACCTCATCTACTGTAAAAAAATATTGCCCGCCTAAATAATTGTTTATTGTAATTTTTGCTTTGGTAAGGGTTGATAAACTTTCTTTGGGCTGTGTGGTAACAATTTCACGAGATTGTGCTTTTTCGGCTTTTTCACGCGAAAACTGCATAAATGTTTCTACATCTTTACCGATTTTTTCCTTAAATTTATCTATTCCGCCAAAATCGTGCAATTTAATGCCCGTATTTTCAGCAATTTCAGAATAAGCATTTTTTATTTTATCAATAATGCTGTGAAAATTGGTTTTCAGTTCGTTCAAATTCCAATGCAATGCCGAAGAGTGATATTGTTCAATTTCTTTGATTTTTGAAATAATATACTCATTATAAAACTGTTGATTGGTAATCTTATTTTCAAATCGCGGACTTTTTTCGGCTTTTTGGTAATAGGCAAAAATCACAAAAACATCAAGTAGCGACATTAGCGAAACGGTGTCCCACTGCAAAAAATCGCGGTCGCCATCAAAACCTTCGTCTTTCACAATCGGAATAACGGTGATTTTCTTACTGAAATTCAGCGTATTATAAACTTTCTCGTAAGGGTACGAGCAAGTGCGTTTCGGCGACACCCATTTTGAAGCGGCAAAAGCATTATCGCCGTTTTTCACAAGACAATACGCAGGGCT
>JAISOH010000103.1 GCA_031275825.1 Prevotellaceae bacterium
TGTATTTAATCAAACAAAAAAAAGGCAGGATAAACAGACTGTTAAGAACAGTTGCCTGCATGTTGTTTCTTATTCCTTCGTGTTTGCTTGCGCAAACCGGCGGAATAACGGTAAAAGGAACAGTGAGCGATAATGCTGGACCTTTATTTGGCGCAACCGTTTTTGTAGAAGGCAGCACAAATGCTACTACTACCGATGCGGCTGGAAATTATTCTATTACAGTATCAAATGAAAATACTGTAATTACATTTTCGTACATTGGTTACAAAACTCACACCGAAACAGTCGGTCGAAGAAATGTAATTGATGTTACAATGGTTGAAGACGTCAGTCAGATTGAAGAATTGGTTGTAGTTGGTTACGGTACTCAAAAAAAATCAGATGTTACGGGCGCTATTGTTTCTGTGAATGAAGAAACACTCAGAGAAGTCCAGGTGGCTAACATTTCTCAAGCTATACAGGGACGCGTTGCAGGATTGCAGGTACAGCAAACCTCTACACGTCCGGGGCAAATGCCGCAAATACGTATCAGAGGAACACGCTCATTAACTGCAAGCAATGATCCATTGATTATTGTTGACGGAATACCCTTTGATGGTACAATTAACGATATTGATCCCAATAACGTTAAATCTCTTGAAATACTTAAAGATGCATCTTCTACAGCTATTTACGGAGCAAGAGGCGCTAACGGAGTAATCATTATTACAACCAACAGAGGGATGCAAAGGAGCAAGCCTGAATTAACTTATCATGGTTACTTTGGCATAGGAAACGCAGCCAGAAGATATACGCTGTATTCGCCCGAAGAATTTATTGAACTTCGTAGAGGATCTAATTACAATTCAGGTAATTTATATGCAGATGAGCAAGCAATGTACGATGCGGGAAAATCAACCGACTGGCAGGATTTGATGTATCAAACATCATCAAAAGCGAGCCATGAATTAAGTTTACTTGCAGGAAATGAAAATACTCAGATATCTGTTGGATTAGGATATTATAGCGAATCAGCCATCTTGCCTGGTCCGTTTTTCCAAAGAATTTCAGTTCGCGGGACTATTGACCAGAAAGTAAGCGAAAGAATAAAAATAGGGCTTAATACCTTGAATACATACGGTATTACAGATGGCGAAAGCGCTGATGTGATGTACAGCATATTGACCCTCACGCCTTTTACCTCACCATACAACGAAGATGGCTCGATTAACGTACAACCCAGAGTGAGTTATAATGGAGACCCAATGATAAATCCACTGCTGATTAAAAATGAAGATTTATGGAAAGAACAGCGTCGGCGTTTCAGTTCGTTTAATACGGCTTATGGGGAAATAAGTCTTTTTGAAGGATTAAAATACAGATTAAACTTAGGTTTTAATTATTATCACGATAACTACGGATCTTACTATGATGCTATGACTCCAATGAAAAATGGAGGACTTTCCGAAGCTACTGTAAATAACGTGGCAGGATATGGTTATACAATTGATAACTTGCTGTATTACGATAAAGTTATAGCCGATAAACATCGCTTAAACCTTACAGGTTTGGCTGGGGTTCAGGAAAATAACTCGTTCAACACAAGAGTATCGGCAAGAAATATGATTGCAGGTTATGTTCAATATTATAACTTGGGACATTCATATGAATCTCCCGTAGTTGACCCCAGATTACAGAGCGACCCGAGACGCCGCATGGTTTCATTCATGTTAAGAAGCAGTTATGCCTACGATGACAAATATCTGCTCACTCTTACAGGCAGATACGACGGTTCGTCTGTATTGGCTAAAGGACAGCAGTGGCATTTATACAAGTCGGCATCGCTTGGATGGAATGTACACAAGGAAAAATTTATGGAAAATGTTGAATGGGTAACAAATCTTAAAATCAGAGGCGGATATGGAGAAACATCAAATGAATCGGTAGCTCCGTATTCTACAATACCACAATTGACTCCGAATTATTATAATTTCGGTAGCGTATTTGCAAACGGTTATTATCAAATGAACCTTGTTGATCCTAATTTAGGATGGGAATATACCAATTCGTTCAGTTTGGGAGTTGATTTTGCAGTATTGCAAAATCGCATATCGGGTTCTATTGATTTATATTTGCAAAAAACCAACGATTTACTGCTAAACCAGGCTCTGCCTTACACAACAGGTATTCTTAATCCATATCTTACAAATGTAGGTAAAACACAAAACAAGGGTTTGGAAATTACATTACGAACCATAAATTTCAGAAGTGAAAACGGATTAAACTGGGATATGGATTTAAACTTCTCGATGAACAGAAGCAAAATTTTAGCTTTGAATTCGGGAGTTGACAAAGTAGAAGACAGCGGATGGTTTGTTGGATCTCAGATAGATGTAATTTATGATTACAAAAAAATCGGTATATGGCAACTTGGCGAAGAAGATGAAGCGGCGAAGTACGGCGCTTTTCCCGGTCGAGTTAAAATCGAAGATGTCGATGGAAATGGTGCGATTGACGATAGGGATAAGCAAATAATAGGAAACTTTGAACCCGATTTTGAATTTGGCTGGACAAATCGCTTCTCATACAAAGGATTTGATTTAACAATAGTAACTTATGGAAAAGTCGGCGGTATGTTAGTCAGCGCTATTCACCAGGGACAAAGTTATGTTAACCAAATGAACGGAAGAAGAAACGGTATCAAGGTAAATTACTGGACGGCAGAAAATCCCAGCAATGATTTCCCAGGCGTAGCGGGAAACGGCGATTACCCGACATATCCCTCTACATACGGATATTTTGATGCATCGTTCTTCAAAATAAGAACTATTACATTAGGATACGATTTTCCTAAAAAGTGGCTTAAACCACTTAATATTAGTTCATTACGCGCCTATTTGTCTGTTGATAATGTATGCATTCTGTTTTCTCCATACGTTGATGAATACGGCGGGCTTGACCCCGAACCGACAGGCTATGGCGCACAATCATTTGTTAACGGATACAGTTACACCATGTCGCAAGCCCGTCAATTAACGATTGGTCCGACAGTTCCTCCATCCCGTTATTTTTTACTCGGATTAGATATTAAATTTTAAACATTTAAATATATTTTATTATGAAACTAATATATAAATTTTATAAACTGGCAATAAGCCTTTTACTTTTATCAATAATTGCGTGCGATGGATATTTAAGTGAAAACCCTCGTTCGATAATGAAACCCGAATACTTTAAAAGCCCTGAGGGTATTAAAGCGGCAGTAATTTCTGTTTATTCGGGACTTAGAACCCAATTTTGCCGTCAAGGCACAATGCCTATGACAGTTTATGGTACAGATGAATTTAGGAGTACGGCTTTTGTAAGAAGCGCAAATGCTTCTATTGATGCTTTTGATGCTTATGGAAATAATTTAAATCCCGATAATACTTCGGTATTGATACCATGGAGTCTTTGTTTCAATTACATTAACATTTGTAATGGAGTTATAGAATTGGCTCCTAATGCAAATATGACAGATGAAGATTTGTCAACAGCTCTTGGCGAAGCCCGCTTTTTACGCGCTTTCTATTATTTTTTCATGGTTGAAACATTCGGAGGCGTGCCTCTTGATTTGGGCGCAGGAGAATTAGGCTACAATAACTATAATCCTACTACCATATCGGTACGCAATTCGACAGCCGAAGTCTTTGCTGCAATTATAAATGACTTAAAAGAAGCGGAAAATTTGCTTCCCGATAAACCTGCAGCAGGAAGAGTTGGAAAAGCAGCCACCAAACATTTTCTGGCAAAAACATATCTTGCCAGAGCAGGAGATGCTGCAGCAAAGCAGGCAACCGATTATGAAAGCGCCTATCTGAAAGCAAAAGAACTGATTGACAATCAAGGAACTTATGCCGTTAGATTGCTGGATGATTATGGAGATGTTAACAAACAGGGCAACGAACACAGTTCCGAAGTGCTGTTTACGGTTGAACATACTACCGACCTTACATACAATGAAGGCGGAGTTGGCATAGGCGGTACTACGGCAGGCGAAAATGAATCTAAAGAAAACCGTGCAATATTTTTATTCACTCCAATGTACGAAAACCGTGCATTACGCCCGATACTTGACAAAGAAGATGAAGATGGTGATGGAAATTATGATTACTTAAATGAAGATTCTAATCCGAATACAACTAAACCTGTTGCACGTTCTGTTGAATATCAACGCCCGTGGGGAACATTTGTTCCTACCGACTGGCTACTTTATGAAGCATTTGCCGATAAAGAAAATGACAGCCGCTTTCATCACTCTTTCCGTACGGCATGGCTGTGCAATACTCCTGTAATTAATCAGAAAGTCGCAAAATATACCAATGTGCTTGACAGTATGTATATAACCGTTAACGTAGGAGATACTGCACTCTATGCTTCTTTTGAAGAAGTTACGCCTGCATACAGAGATTCAAAAGCCTACCGAATATTCACCCCAAGCGACTGGGTTTATGAAACAAAACAGGAAACATCCATAAACTCCGGAATTTGGAATTTCACAGGTAATTATGCATCAGGTTGGTGGCCACCTTTAATAAAATATGATGATGTAACAAGACCGAATGCAAACTATTCATCTTTGCGTCCGTATATTGTAACCAAACTGTCGGAAACATATTTGATTGCAGCTCAGGCAGCCTTGCGTTCAGGAAAAGGCGTTGCAGAAGTAAGAAAATACTTGAAAGACATACGCGACAGAGCAGCCTATAACTCAAAAGTTGCAAAAGAATCAGGAATATCTGCAGCAATAGCGGCTATGGATGTTGTATTGGATGCAGCCATGGCAGGCTCTAAAGATGAAATACTTGATTTCATACTCGACGAACAGTCGCGTGAACTTTGCGGTGAACAGTGGCGCTGGATTGATCTGAAAATAGCAGGTAAATACGATAAAGGAGGTTGTATCCTTATAGAAAGATCAAAGAAATATAATGAAAATGTGAGAAATAACAATAAAATTTCCGAAAAACATCTTGTTCGTCCCATACCTGCGCGACAAATAGAAATGATGACCGGCGATAATAAATCTACATATCAAAATCCGGGATATTAATAAAATAACCATGTATAAAAATAATACTTAAAGCGGATTTAAAGTGTGAAAATTAAAATTTTGTATTAACTTTGTCGATCTTCGGTTGCTTCACCTTGCATGTTTGCAATAACAACAAAGATTAGCGTGTCATTGCGAAGACGTAAGCCTGAAGCAATCGAGATTTGACATGGTAAATCCGAAAAAAATCACAAAATTTATACCGCACAAAATATAATGTTAACGAAAATAAATTTTTAACCCTTTTAATAACAAATAAAATGAAAAAAATTATACTATTTTACTTATTGTTTATAGGCAGTGTAATGCTTTATGCAGAAGACGGCTATAATCTTTGGTTACGTGCAAAAACAAATGCAAATGCACAGGTTGCAGCCAACAAACAGGGAGCAACTGTTGATATTGCTTTGGAAGAATTGAGAACCCAATGGAAAGGTTCTCCTTTACAGTTGAATATTGTAACAACGAAAAACGTAGTTGCCTTAGGTAAAGAAGGATTTACGATTACCGGTAACAAGTCAACCGGATTTACCATATCCGCATCAGCGGAAGCCGGTTTATTATATGGAGCATATCATTTAATCCGATTGCAGGAAACCAATGCAATTACAGAAACACTTAACATAAGTGAAAAACCCTCATACGGTGTTCGTATTTTAAACCATTGGGGAGGAACTATCGGGCTGGAAGACAGTACAGGGAATATAATACCAGGAACTTTTTGGAGACCGGAAGAATTTCCCAGTATCCCGGATTTTTACAGACAATATGCACGTGCCAATGCTTCTATTGGTATTAATGCCACTGTATTGGCTTTAAGTGGACCGCCTGCTATGTTTGAACCCAGATGGCTTGAAAAAATCAAAGTAATTGCAGATTATTTTCGTCCATATAACATAAAGGTATATTTGGGTGTAAATTTTGCATCGCCTGTGCTTTCAGGTGAATTAAAAACAGGAGACCCATTAGATAAAAGCGTCCAGAAATGGTGGAAAGATAAAGTAGCGGAAATTTACAGATATGTGCCTGACTTTGGAGGCTTTTTAATGAAAGCCAATTCGGAAGGTACATCCGGACCTCTGGACTACGGACGTACTCATTTGGATGGAGCTAATATGATAGCAGATGCACTGGCTCCACACGGAGGAATTATAATGTGGAGAGCTTTTATTTACGACCCTACAGAAACAGACCGTGCAAAACAGCCTTATATTGAATTTCACCCGAATGATGGAAAATTCAGACCGAATGTAGCAGTACAGGTTAAAAATGGACCTGTTGATTTTCAGCCTCGCGAACCCGTCAGCCCTCTTTTCGGAGCAATGAAAAAAACTCCTGTTATGGGTGAAGTTGAAATTGTACAGGAATATTTCGGTTATTCAAACCATTTAGCCTATCTCGGAACCATGTGGGAAGAGTGGCTTCAAACTGACACCTATGCCGAAGGTCGTGGAAGTACGGTTGCCAAAGTAACCGATGGTACTGTTATACCCTACAAGATAACAGGAATAGCCGGAGTAGCAAATATAAACGACAGAGATAAAAACTGGTGCGGGCATATTTTTGCTCAAGCCAACTGGTATGTTTTTGGACGTTTGAACTGGAATAATAATTTGTCTGCTGCAGCCATAGCGGAAGAGTGGGTAAGGCAAACGTTTACCAACGATGAGGAATTTGTTATACCGATAGTGGATATGATGATGCGTTCTCATGAAGCCGAAGTTGATTTTATGATGCCGCTCGGATTGCATCATTTGTTTGCTTTCGGTCATCATTACGGACCCGAACCGTGGGTTGAACCATCGCAGGCTCGTCCCGACTGGTTGCCGAAGTATTATCACAAAGCGGATGAATTCGGGCTGGGTTTCGACAGAACAGAAACAGGAAGCAATGCAATAGAACAGTATTCTCAAACATTACGTGATGCTTATGGGAATATAGCCACCTGTGACGAACGATTCCTTTTATGGTTTCATCATGTTCCATGGACACACAAAATGAGAAGCGGACGTACGCTTTGGGAAGAACTGTGTTTCCGTTACGATAGAGGATTACAGGAAGTTAGAGATTTCCAAAAAACATGGGATAGAATGGAAAAATATGTTGACCCCGAACGATTTGCTCATGTACAAAATAAATTATACATACAGGTAAGTGATGCGATATGGTGGAGAGATGCCTGCATTTTGTATTTTCAAACGTTTGCAAAAATGCCTATCCCGTATAATTTGGAACGACCTACACAGGATTTGGAAACACTGAAAAAAATCGACCTCGTTGACAGGTATTACAGAGAAAGAGAATGGAGAGATAAAGAAAGAGGACAAATAATACCTAAATATATACCAAGATAATTAACATAAAGTAAAAACATGAAAATAGGCTGTCTCAAATTTAATTTAATCGCAAGGAATATAAAAAATAATGATAGGCACGCAAAAACATATATTAAAAAGCAACGTCTTGCGTTCATTACAAAAACCTTGCAAATTTTTGGTAAAGAAAAATCACTTTTGAGGCAGCCTTATTCATTAAACGATTTTGATATAATTTATCATGAAAAAATTAAATTTTTTATTAATTCTACTTAATATTTGTTTATACACATCGATTAAGGCACAAAACATGGAAGTTATACAACTATGGCAAAACGGTGCGCCTAACGAGAACGGACTTACAGGAGAAGAAACTCAATTGGAAAACGGACGAATTGGAAATATAACCAAGCCTGCAATTACAGTATATCATCCGGAAAAACCCAACGGTATAGTTATTATTATGTGTCCCGGTGGCGGATATTTTCGATTAGCACCCAATCATGAAGGATTTGACATGAATAAATGGTTTACTTCGTTAGGCGTAACTTATGCTGTGTTAAAATATCGCATGCCAAACGGACATCCGGAAGTTCCTGTTTCAGATGCGGAACAGGCAATACGCATATTCAGGCAACATGCTGCCGAATGGAAAATTAATCCCAACAGAATAGGAATAATGGGAGCATCTGCCGGCGGACATTTGGCATCAACAATATCTACTCAGCCTTCAAGTAAAGATGTTCAGCCTGATTTTCAAATATTGTTATATCCTGTCATAAGTTATCTAAACAGTTTACATTCGAGTCTTCTCGGAGAAAATCCTTCGGAAGAATTAAGAATTAAATATTCGAGTGAATTACAGGTTACGGAAAATACGGCTCCCGCATTTATAGCCGTTTCGTCAAACGACAATCTGGTATTAAACTGTATCAGTTATTATTTGACTCTCATAGAAAATAATGTGTCAGCAACATTACATATATATCCGACAGGTGGACATGGCTGGGGATACAATGATGATTTTTATTATAAACGTGAATGGACTCAGGAACTTGAAAAATGGTTGCGAACATTTCAATAAAATTATTGTTTATGCACACCATGTATATATTATTAACATATAAAACAGATGAAAAAAATAATGATTAAAAAAATCAGAAGCAAATTATTATACATTGCCTTGTGTATGCAATTTTTTTGTATGGGAGCATACGCTCAGGAAAATGTAAAAAAAGGTTTGTTGCGTACTGATCCGGAGGCAGAGAATATAGACGCTGGTTATATTATGCAGTATATTGAAGCATTTAAAAGAGATAACCAAGACATACACAGTTTGATGATTCTCCGTCATGGAAAAGTAGTAGCGGAATATTGGTTTGGCAATAATGCCGCCGACAAGCCTCACCCTTTATGGTCTATCAGCAAAACATTTACTGCTACAGCTATTGCCTTTTGCATAGCAGAGGGGAAATTGAAAGTAACAGATAAAGTAATTTCTTTTTTTCCTGATAAATTGCCGGCTGAAATAAGTGAAAATTTAAAGAAGATGGAAATACATCATCTTCTAACCATGACAACAGGACATGATGTAGCACCTAATCATGTTCGCTTTATTCAGGATGCCGACTGGGTAAAAGGATTTCTGTCCGCTCATGTTGAACACAAACCGGGAACTTTCTTTATATATAACAGCATGGCTTCGTATATGCTGTCGGCTGTCGTACAAAAGATAACAGGCGAAAAAATTATTGATTATCTTACTCCTCGCTTATTTAATCCATTAGGAATAACTAATGTAACATGGGAAGAAAGCCCGCAAGGCATAAATGCCGGAGGATGGGGTTTATCGCTTGTAACAGAAGATATGGCAAAAATGGGATTGTTCATCCTTCAAAAGGGAGTATGGAATGGAAAACGACTTTTACCTGAAAAATGGTTCGACATAGCCACTGCTCGTCAAACAGCGTCAATTCCGGCAGGACAAAGACCCGAAAACATTACTCCCGATACCAAAGAAATCGATTGGCTGCAAGGATATTGTTATCAAATGTGGCGTGGCCGGTACAACACATTCAGGGCAGACGGAACAGGCGGGCAGTACATTATTATCATACCTGATAAAGACGCTGTTATTGTTACTACGGCTTTCGTTCAAAATATGCAAGCGGAACTTGACTTGATTTGGGAATATCTGCTTCCTGCCTTTAAACAGTAAATATTTTTATTATACAAACAATATTATGAAAGTAATCATTTTTTTGAATTTTCTAACAGCGCTGACATTTGTTTCTGCATATTCGCAAATAATGTATGAACCGGTTCCATGGGAAAAGGGAGCATTTGAAACAAAACAGTATCGTAACCTGTTTGCTGAAGCAGGGTATTCGCAAGATGAAATTAATACAAAATTACAACAGATTTTTTACAATCTTTTTGAAGGTCCAAACAGAATTTATTTTGAACAGAGCGATTCTCTTGCTTATATATCCGATATTAAAAATCGCGATGTGCGTACGGAAGGAATGTCATACGGAATGATGATTGCCGTACAGTTTGACAAAAAACATATTTTCGACAAATTATGGCGATGGAGTACAAAATATATGCAACATCACGATGGACCTTTTGAGGGTTATTTTGCATGGAACTGCAAAACAGTTGGAACTCGTAATGCTCAAGGTCCCGCATCTGACGGAGAACTTTATTTCATCACTGCGCTTATTTTCGCATCTAACCGATGGGGCAATGATACGGGAATTGATTATTTAAAAGAAGCACAGTATATACTTAATTGTGCCATGGCAAAAGATGGAAGTAACGGAGTTACTAATTTCATAAATATGAAACATAAACTTATTAACTTTGTTGCAGATACAAAAGGAAATACTTATACCGACCCATCCTATCATATTCCTGCTTTTTATGAAGCATGGGCAAAATGGGCAAATGATGGACGCTCGGAACTTTGGCTTGAATGTGCTGCTGCAAGTCGAGAATATCTCCACAAAGCTGTTCATACGGCAACAGGTTTAAATCCCGACCAAACCGAATACGATGGAACGCCTCGCAATAATAACCGTATCATTGGAAAAGAATTTCGTTTCGACTCATGGAGAGTTCCAATGAATATAGCGCTCGACTATTCGTGGTCGTGTAAAGATAAAGAATGGCAACAATCGTATGGAAATAAAATTCAGGATTTTCTTTATTCACAAGGTATTGATTCTTTCGTTGATCAATACAGTACAGATGGCACGCCTGTTAAAGATACACTTACAGCAGGTGGATATAAAGCCCTGCGTCATTCATTAGGACTTGTATCGACTGCTGCTGCTGTTTCGTCAGTTTGTTCACACCTCAAAAGTTGGGAATTTATCGACAGATTTTGGAAAGCAGAACACAAACCTTATGAAGATGGTTATTTTGATGCATATTATGATGGATTGCTTCAACTTTTCGCTTTTATGCACTTAAGCGGAAATTACAGAATTATATATCCTGAAGAAAAAATTACTCTTTCAGGATTAAATCCTTCCGATTTTGTTGTAGAAATAGGAGGCAAACAAAATGCTCTATATATATTAAGAAATAAAAACGGACTTGAAGCTTGTATTACAAATTATGGTGGACGGGTAGTTTCTCTGATGGTACCTGATAAAAACGGAAAATTGACAGACGTAGTACTTGGATTTGCAAATATTAATGATTATTTAAAATCCTTCAGTTATTTCGGAACTTTGCTGGGCAGGTATGCAGGTCGTATTGCAGATTCCCGATTTGTACTGGATGGCACGGAATATCAATTGCAGGCAGGCTTTGGAAAACATTGTCTGCACGGCGGAATGGGAGGTTTTCACATGCGTGTGTGGGATGCCGTTCAAATCGACGGGCAAACGCTGGAATTAACTCACTTTTCACCGGATGGAGAAGCCGGCTTTCCAGGAAATTTACATGTCAAAGTAATTTATACGCTGACGGATGATAATGCTCTTGACATACAGTATGAAGCAGTTACCGATAAAACAACAGCAATAAACTTGAGTAATCATAGCTATTTCAACCTTTCGGGGAAGCACAACATTCCTATATTGGATCATTTAATTCAAATTAACGCAGATGCATTTATCCCAATCGATGAATCTTTTATACCTGTCGGCCTTATTCAACCTGTAGAAGAAACGCCTATGGATCTGCGCAGGCTCGCACCTGTCGGAGCGCATATTGATGATGACTATGCACAGATAAAACTGTGTAAAGGATATGACCACACATGGGTATTAAATACAGGCGGAGATATTAACAAACTGGCGGCAAAGGTTATTTCTGAAAATAGCGGTATTGTAATGGAAATTTATACCAGTGAACCGGGCATTCAGTTTTATACAGGCATGGGCGCTTCTCGAATGGAAGGAAAATCAGGAATTAACTATCCGGCTCGTGGCGCATTTTGTCTGGAGACTCAACATTATCCCGACAGTCCTAACCAGCCTGATTTTCCAAGTACAATTATTCGTCAAGGCGAAAAATATCTAAGCCAATGTATTTATAAATTTTCTATACAGAAGTAATGTATAATCAGAACAAATAGAGAATGGTTTGCTCCGACTTCCGAGCAAATTGCTTCGACATGGGGTTGTCTCAAAAGTATTTTTTGGGACAGCCTCTTGTTTTTATTATCGCTATTTTGTATTGTGAGAAACCTTTGCAAGGCAAAGATGTTATATAGAATACAGTCAAAATTGCAATTATATTAAAATTAAATTATTTATTTTCAATATAATAAATCACAATTATTTATAAAATTTTATTAGACTTTATATAATAACATGTTATATAAAGCCTAATAAATATTTTCAATTACAGACATTTAAATTAATTTAAAGTTATTGGTTATTACCCATTTGTGTTTAATTTAATTGTAAATTATTATTGTGCTTAATATAAAACCGTCAAAAATTAAATCGTTCCCCTGTTCGTAATTTTGCCGAACAAAGGAACGATTTGGTGATTGCCACAAAAAAATTCTTTTATTTATCGAAGATTATATGTCCGTAATTTGCTGAAATTTTTACTTCTGCTTTAGGACTGTCCAATTTCCCGCCAACGCCGACAATAGTATTTTTTTCTTTTGACACGGTTAAATTGTTGAATTTAATTTTTCCCGCATCAATATTGCCATAATTACCGGCTGAAACGTTTACTTTAAAATTATGCTGTTCGGTCAGCCCGAGCCTGAAATTTGAATATAATCCGCTGTCTGCCGTGATTTTTGAAAAATCTTTATCAATATCCTTTACTGTCAAATCGCCGTATTTAAAATCATCTGCAACAAAACTGTTGTTCAGCCTGTCGATTATTATACCCGTATAAAGCGCTGTTATGTTAAAACTGTTTATTGTTTTTATGACAAATTTATCGTATCGGGAGTTGGCTTTGATTGATGAAATATCTGCCAGTTTGAATTTTGTGTAAAGACTTTTCAACACCAAATCTTTGCATGTTTCTATTTCCACATCTGCATAACCTATGTCAATATCGGCATCCGAAACGGAATTTGATTTGAAATCGGCATAAAGCGATTTTAATTTTAAATCGCCGCATTTACCAATCGCAACCTGCGCATATTTTACATCAATGGTGGTATTTGCGGTAACATCGGCTTTAATGTCGCTGTAAAGCGAAATTATTTTAGTGTCGCCGCATTTGCCGAATGTTATATTTCCGTATTTTGTGTCGATAACGGCTTTGGCTATGGCAGTTGCATCCAGATTTCCATATAATAAAACAGCGGTTAGGTTATTGCATTTTTCAAACTTTACATTTCCGTACTTTGCATCGATATTTGCATCTTCAAGGATATTTGCCTTGATATTTCCGTATAAAATTTCAACAGTCAGCGGTTTGGGCGTATCGTTGAGCATAAGATTTCCGTATTTAATGTTGAAATCCATTATGGCGCTACGTGGAACTACAACAACGTAATCAATCGAAATTCCGCAATTTTGGCATTTCATATTGGGAAGATTTGTTTTTGCAGAAACATGATTGTTGCCGGATGTAAAATCTACATTTACTCCTTCGGCATATTCCTTTGCAATTTCTGCATTTTTGCCTTTTCCTGTAATCTCTATTTTGAAAACGATTTTGTTTTCGCTGCCTTCAACAATATTTATGTTTCCATAAATATTTGATATTGACAGTTTGGGGTTTGCCTGTACGCTGAAATCTTTATTTATTTCGCGTCTGTATTCTTCTTTTTGCGCAAATAATATTGCCGCCGAGAATACAAAAATTAATGTTAATAGTGTTTTTTTCATTTTTTTTATAATTTTATGTGATTAGTAATTTATTTACCTGTTACATGCCAGCACATTGCTTTGCAGATTATGCAACCATTCTATTTTTCGCCTGTAAACAGAAACTATCAAGGCTGCTTTTCGTTCATCATCAAGCGCATTCGGTATTTTGTTTTCAGCAATTTCCATTAATTTGATGTCGCTTAATATTTCATTGCGGTACTGTTCATCAATATTTTTTAAAAGTTCTTTTGTGGCATCAATCTCATTGTTCAACTGCATTGCATAATATTGCTTCACTTCGTCAATATGAACATCGTTAAATGCAGTGACGCCGTTTTTGGTTTTTTCTGTTTTGAATATGAAAAATGCTACTGCAACAACTGCTGCCGCCGCAATATATTTCAGATACGGCATAAACGATATGCGTTTTGGTTTTTGCATCAACGAAAGTTTTGCGGCAAAACGTGCGCGATGCCCATTTTCGGGTTTGCCACCGAATATTTCGTTTTTGTTTTCCTTTATTTTTTTCTCTATGTTTTTCATTGTTATTTAACTTTATTATCCGTTTAACACCTGTGAATAACTTGTAATTGTCAGTTATTAAAGATTTAATCAAACTCAAAATTTATCTTTATCATCAATTTATTACAGCATTTACAGGTAATTATACGGATATTCATTTTATTCAATCTTTATTTATATTATTTTTCAAATAATTGCGTAATTTCATTAAGGCACGCGAATACTGGCTTCTTACCGATGACTGCTCTATTTTAAGATGTTCTGATATTTCATCAAAATTCATATTTTCAAAAAGCCGCAAAACCAGTATTGTCCTGTATCCCAACGCCAGCGAATCAACAGACTGTTTTATGTTTTCAACTGTCAGCATGTTTTCATCAGCATCGGTTTCATCAATGCAGTCGTTAATATTTTCAATATCTTCAAAACAAAAATGCGATTTTCGTTTTCGCAAAACATCGATTGCTGCATTTACGGCAATTCTTTTCAATGTTTTGCGCATCGCTGTTTCATCTTCGTTTATAAGCGATATTCCGGTAAGCGCCTTCAACATCGTATCCTGCATTATTTCTTCGGCATCGCTGCCGTTTCTCAAAATTGCAAATGCGCTTTGATATGTTGTTTCGGCAAACATATCGTAAAATTGCATTTGCAGACGGCAGTCGTTTTTTTTCAAGCCTTTTAATATTTCTCTGTATTTATCCATTTCATCGCTGCTTTCATATATATAACGTAACAAAATGCGTTTTGATGCATGTTTTTTTATTTTTTTTCAAATTTAATAATAATATGTTCTTGTGCATTTTTTTAACAGTAAACAAAAATATAAAATGTTTATTTGTCATTTTGGCAGAAACCCGTTCAAATTTGGCGGAAATCTGCATATCTTCGACAAAAAGGCAAGTATCTTTGGCGTGGTGAATACGTTTGCCCCGTCGCTGAAGTTATTTTTTGTTATACATGCTGCAAGAGTATATCTAATATTTAATAAAATATCAATGCTTTACCTTGCAAAGATTTCGGGTTTAAGAAAACTGCTCAAATGTTTAAGAAATCTGCTTAAAAGATGATAAAGCCGCCATTATCCATGTTCTGTTATTTGCTGATTTTTATTCGCAGAGAGCGACCGAATAATATTTATCAAATTCTGCCGGAAAGCAATTAAAATCTTATTCTTATACCTGTTAATATGTTTCGTCCCAAATTCCAAAATCCGCGAAACGATGCAAGGTCGTGCGTTGCGCCATCGTCGCCGCGTTCGATGTATTGAATATCGAAAAGATTGTTGCATGTAAAAAATAAGTTTGCCGACATATCGCTTATATTGAAAGGATAATGAATATGCAAATCGGCTGTTAAAGATGAAGGAATACGGTACGACTGACTTCGGTCGGCGGCATTGATTCGTTTAACAGGGTCGAAATTGGCATACATTCTGCTGTTGTAGCGACATTCGGCGCTAATTTCCAGTTTGTCGAACAATGTAACTGTTGCCGTTATTCCTGCCTGAGTTTGCGGAGCATCTCCTACAAACAGTCCATCTGTAAATACATGCAAAGTGTCAATCGGCATGCCTGTATATGAATCATAAATAATGGCATTAACATCGTTTTTCCATTTCCAGTTGCCAAACGATACAAAAGCCGAAAGCGACAGCCTGTCGGTTATGCGCCGGCTATAATTTGCTTCCACGCCTGCATGTTGAGCGTCCAAACCTTTAATCATATAATGAGCCTGTTCATTGTCAATCTGTTTGTAAGGGTCTGACATCAAAGCCTTATTTTGCCAGTAATTATAATATCCGCTGACTGTCAGCTGTGCAGAATTGTCGATAAATTTATAACCTGCTTCGGCAATATAATTTTTTTCATTGCTTACGTTATTTGTAATGTCGTTTGTTCCGGATGCAAAATATACACTGTTATAAGGCATTCGCGAATAATAAGCACCGTTCATAAAAACATTGTGATGTTTAACGGGACTGTAATTTATTCCTGCCTTAATATTGCCTCCTGCGGCAAACACAGCATTACTGTAATAATTGTTGATATAATTATATTTGTCCCAATGTTGATATGTGGCAGTCATAAACATAATTCCGACAAAAGCCTGTATTCGATATGATGCATAATCTAACTGTGAGTAAACAGACAGATGATTGTCGAGGTCGCCATTGTGCAGACGTACATAGTCGCCGACTTTTTTTACGGGATTGCGACCTGCAAATCCTGCCAGCGAATTTTTACCGTAGTCTTCATACCAGAATGTTCCGCCGAGCAAATCGGTAATTCGCTCATTCTGCCACGAATAAAAATACTGGTAATGTAAACCTGACGAAAGTTTTATTTGCTCGCTTAACTTTATATCAATCGCCGATTTCAATCCAGCCCACACATGTCCGGCAAGATAATCGGACAATATGTTTTTTGAATATCCGCTTGCCTTTTCGCCGTTTGGCAACATAACGGCGTCGGTATTGTTTACATTGTCGGCAACTGTTGCCTGCCAGTCAATCTGCCCGCCGGCATTAAGATAAGACGTAATCTTTTTACCTGTACTTTCGTTCCATTTACCGCCGCCACTGCCAAAAGAAAAATAAAGAATGTTTGATAAAAACAGTTTATCGGAAACTTTAAAAAAATGAGTAGCGGAAAAATACGGTTTATGATAAAAATTCTCGCTTGTATTGTATGTTTTCCCATTATATTCGCCCCAGTTTTTATTATATTTAAGACCGTATGTTTTTATATCGTCATGCGACAATTTTTGGGAACGCTGTCCGTGCCGTTCGGGCGAGCCGAGCAAAGTAAACGATAATGAATGTTTACTGTTAATTTTTTTTTGCAGATTAAAAAAATAACTCCACGCATTTACATCAGTAGCATCAACATAACCTTTTCCCCATGTGTGCGAACCTGTAAATGTCAGCGCCCATCCGTTTTTCAGTTCGCCTGTGGACAGTGAAATCCGTAAATTATACTGTCCGTAATCGGTTATTCCCGACGTCAGTTCTCCGCCCGATGTAAGCGCCGCCTGACGGGTTATAATGTTGATTGTGCCTCCCATTGAATTTGCAGCCAGCATAGAGCCGCCTACGCCTTTTTGCAGTTGAATACGAAAAGTAGCATCGGCAAGCCCAAGCCAGTTATTCCAAAATATCGAACCGCTGCGGAATCCAGATAAAGGCGCTCCATTGAGCAATACGGTAAAATTTTCCTGCTTGAATCCTCGAATGTTGATTTTTGCGTCTCCATAGCTTCCCGATTCCGAAGTTGCATATACTCCGCCAATGTTGCGCATAATTTCGGGATATGTCTTTACGCCAAGATAACGGGTAATTTCACCTCTTTTAATTGTTTGCAGTGTAACAGGAGCATCATCATGCAACTGCGCTGCCGAAACGGTAACTTCATCCAGCAATTCAACATTCAGAGTATCCGTCAATATTGCCGGCTGCTGAGCAAATGCAGTTGCAACTCCGCAAAAAAGCATGTAAAAAGCGCTTTTGAATATTTTTTTCATATTATCCTTTTATAAATAACAAACTACGGTCGTTCGGAGTTTGTTTTATATGGAATAATAAACATCATACAGGCATATTCGCCATGATGCGCCCGCTAACGGCAACCATTATTCAGGATATGTTTTTCTTCTTCCATCCGGACTTTACCGTCGGTATCTGAATTTCGCAGATTCAATCGCATTTTGTGCGAGTCGTGGACTGTTACCACCGGTCGGGAATTACACCCTGCCCCGAAGACTGTTTTAGAGTGCAAAAGTACATAACTTTTTTTAATGTGCAAATTCTACAGAAAATGACTATGCTTTTTTTGTCAATACCAGAGATGTTCGGCTTGGAAGGTAAAGTTTCAACATATTTGTTTCGTTTTCGCGTCTTGTTGAATGAATAATCTTATCATCATTGCGTTTGAAGCCGTAAAAATTTTCACTGTCGCTGTCAAGTATTATTTTGTATTTTCCTCTGGCAATTTCAAATCCGTAATCCGTATATGATTGCGTCGGATTGAAATTGAATATAAAAATCAGTTCATTGCGCTCAAAAATAAGAACTTGATCTCCATTATTGCATACAATTTGCTGTGGTCGTTTTGAAAATATATTATATGTTTTTACAAGTTTTATCATTTCTTCATCGAAATTGCGAAGATATTGATATTTCAATAATTTATCATCAGCAAGATGCCATTGACGGCGGGCATAATGATAATTAAAATTATTTCCTTCTCTTGGGAAATCAATCCACTCGGGATGTCCAAATTCATTTCCCATAAAGTTAAGATAACCTCCGCCGGCAAGTGCAACTGTTACCAAACGTATCATTTTGTGCAGTGCAATTCCTCTGTCTATAATGATATTAGGCGTCAGCACGCTCATTGACGAATACATTTCCTTATCGGCTAATCTGAACATTATCGTTTTATCGCCTACCATTGCCTGGTCGTGGCATTCGGCATAACTTACGGTGTTTTCTTCAACGCGTTTTTCGGACATTCGGAAAAAAATGTCGCCTGCAATCCAGTCTTCATCGCGTTTTTCACTGATTGTTTTTGACCAGAAATCGGCAACTCCCATCGACATTCTGAAATCGAAACCTATACCTCCGAGTTGCTGCGATATTGCCATTCCGGGCATTCCGCTGACATCTTCGGCAATTGTAACAGATTTCGGATTCAACGAATGTATGAGTTTATTTGCCAGATATAGGTATGTAATTGCATCTTCATCCTGATTTCCATCAAAATACAGGCGATAATCGCCAAAATCAATTCCCAAGCCGTGATGTGTGTAAATCATACTTGTAACGCCGTCAAAACGAAATCCATCGAATTTATATTCTTCAATCCAATACTTACAGTTTGAAAGTAAAAAGTGAATTACTTCGTTTTTTGCATAATCAAAACATCGTGAATCCCAAACGGGATGATTTCCGCGTTCTCCTTTGTGAAAATACTGGTATTCCGTTCCGTCAAAGCGGCTCAATCCCTCGTTTTCGTTTTTTACCGAATGAGAATGAACAATATCAAGAATAACGGCAATTCCTTCTCCGTGAGCGGCATCTATAAGCTGTTTCAACTCGTCGGGAGTTCCGAATCGTGATGATGGCGCAAAAAAATTGGATACCTGATACCCAAATGAACCGTAATAAGGATGTTCCTGAATAGCCATAAGTTGAATAACGTTGTAGCCAAGTTGTTTTATTCGAGGTAAAATGTTTTGTCCGAATTCATTATATGTTGATATTTTGGGTTCTTCGCTGCTCATACCGATGTGAACTTCGTAAATCAGCGGATTTTTTACTGCTTCCGGAATTTTATTTTTAAATTTATATTTCGATTCTGTATGCCAAACCTGCGCTGTTGCAATATGCGTATTATCATCAAAAATAACGCGCTGTGCATAAGAGGGAATGCGTTCGCCCGAACCTCCGTTCCATTCAACATAAAATTTATACAAATCAAGATGGCTGAATAATGAGTTTACAAAAACGCCTTCCCAAACGCCGTTTCCTATATTTTTAAGTTTATATTTTTGTTGCGGTTTCCAATTTGAAAATTCGCCGATAATGTAAATACTTGTTGCATTCGGCGCCCATTCCCGAATAATCCAACTGTTTGAAATATTATGCAGTCCAAAATAAAGATAGCCGTTAGCAAAATCAGAAAGCGACATACCGTTGGTAATATCTTTTTCTTTTTTTTGCATTTCTTCAAAACGGCGATTAATAGTTCGCTCAAAAGGTATTAAAAAAGGGTCTATTTCTGTTAATTGCGAAATTTTCATGTAATTAATTTGGTGCAAATGTAATAAAAATAAACAAATATCTGAAATAATTTTAAAATTTAATTATAAATCCCTGATAATGTTTACATAACAATGTTGTAAAATAAAACTTTTTTTGTGCAAACAATTATAATATGAAATTAATATAAATAAAATTTGGATATTAACCTGTTGCTATTTAAGAACAGTTAAACAGAAAACAAAGAATCCTGACAAAAAAATTGATACAATTCTTATTTGTACAAATTTATGTAAAACAGTTTTTAATAGATATGCAACTGTTTGTTAATTTTCGTCTGCCGAAAACATTGGATCCCAAGCAGGTAATCGTATCGGCTTTTGATTTAACAATTCCAGAATATTTGATGGAACAAATTGTTTTTCAGCAACCAGACGAAACATATATTCGCCAAACCATTCGTCCGATATAATTAAATTTCCCTTATATCCTGTATCTCCCCAACTGTTTTCAACCATCCATTTTTTAATATTGCCGCCGGCATCAATATCAACGGCAATGAGCGACATGGCATGAGACGAACCGCTTGCAAATGTTATGATTCGCTGTTTTTTATTCATTCCGAAAGTTGTACCGAAAAGCGATTCATAGTCAAAATTATTGATATCGAGAGTTCCTTTTTCTCTGTTTAAAAATTTACCTACATCGCAACTGAAATACATGGCTTTATTTGCTTTTATGCTTTTCACGGCGATATTTTTAATTTCATCTGCCGGAAGATTTATATACAACCAGTTATGTCCATCGTACATGTGCCTGTCGAAATCAATTTCGTAAACCTTATAAAATTCGCGACTTGGGTCGTTCATCAGCATTACATAATTATTAATTAAATCGTTTCCGAAAAGTTCGTTATAAAATGAAAGCGGCGTATATTCTCCTGTTTCAATTATTTTACCTTCGCTGTTCTTTCGCGACCATGCGAATTTCTGTACAGGCTCGCCAAGATTTAATGCAAGTATTCGATAAACTGTTCCCAACATTTCTATTTTTTTGTTTGTTATGGTTGCCGGTTTTGTATTTTCAGGCATGTTGCGCAGTTCGAGGGCAAATTCGCGAAGTTTGAGAGCAAGCAACTGACTCAAACGAGAGGTGCTGTTACTTGAATTTGTTTCGGGCATAACATCTTGCGGAACAACTCCGTACTTTGCAACCAAATCTGCTACTCCCGTATAAGTTCCTCCATCTCCGACCGGATTTTTCAAAAGCCATTCAACCATTCTGTCGTCTAATGGTTTGCTGCGCGTATCTATTATTCCCTGCAAAAACAGATTGCTTTTTTCCAACTGGTCGTAAAAGAAATTATAATTATGACTCAGTTGTAATTCAGGCAAACCGTGCTGTGCGATAGCCTGAGCGCGTAAAACATTCAAACCTGTAAACAGCCAGCAACGTCCGCTGCTTTTTTGATTGGTAATACCTTTTGTTGTAACCTTATCACTGAAATCGCCGTTTAGCTGCATTCGATTTCCTGCATTTTCGGCAAGTTTATTTATATCAACATTTGCAATTGCATTACGAATTGCCCTGTCGGATGCCGTGTTGGTGTATGTTTTCCGGATTTGTGAAAGATTTTCGGCGCTGATACTGCCGCTTTGCGCCTGTGCATTTAGTATTGCGGCAAACATACTTATTATAAACAGTGTTTTTTTCATTTCTTTTTTGTATTTTTTGTTACATATTGACAGATATAATTTTTTATAATTTGATTGCAGGCAATTTTATATCAAAACGTTCTGCGTTTCAATTCAAAATGCTGACCAAGATATTTTTTACGTACTTCAGGGTCTGCACTAAGTTCTTCCGGAGTTCCCGCTTTAAGAATATTTCCTTCATACAGTAAATAAGCATGGTCTGTTATCGATAAAGTTTCATCAACATTATGGTCGGTAATTATAACTCCTATATTTCGATTTTTCAAGTCGGCAACAATTTTCTGAATATCTTCAACAGCAATCGGGTCAACGCCTGCAAAAGGTTCATCGAGCAAAATAAATTTAGGGTCAATAGCAAGAGCGCGAGCGATTTCGCAACGGCGGCGTTCTCCTCCTGAAAGTTGAATTCCAAAACTTTTACGTACACGATTCAAGCCGAATTCGCCAAGTAAATATTCCATTTTTTCTTTTTGCTGTTCTTTTGTAAGGTTTGTCATTTCCAATATCGAACGTAAATTATCTTCGACGCTCAACTTGCGAAATACCGATGGCTCCTGCGACAAATAAGAAAGTCCTCGCTGTGCGCGTTTATACATCGGTTCGTTTGTGATTTCAATATTTTCGAGAAAAATGCGTCCCGAATTTGGTTTTACCAAACCTACAATCATATAAAATGAAGTGGTTTTTCCTGCTCCGTTTGGACCAAGCAAACCGACAATCTCGCCCTGTTCAACTTCAATAGATACGCCATTTACAACTGTGCGAGTTCCATAACGTTTTACCAGATTTTTTGCATATAATTTCATTTATTCATATTTTTCAATTCATATTTAATATGTATATTTTTTATGTTTATACATAAATACTTTGCAAAAATACATAAATTTCCCTGACTGTATTATTTTCAAAACTAAATATTGCCTATATTATTTATTGTCAGTCGTAAAATTTTGCTCTGTTATTAATTTTTACATAGTATTCACCTCTAATAACAAACAAATTGAAATATTTACAAGTAAATCGAACAGCAGCCAAACCGCTTTTTGAGCAGTTTCGGCTGTTTTTTAATCAAAACTTTCTAAACAAAATTTTTGCTTATGCTTTCTGCTATTTGTTTAAATTCTTCGGGTGACAGTTGTAATTTATCTTTCTTAAAATCAACATCCGACTCTCTGTTGAGCGGAATTAGATGAATGTGAGCATGAGGAACTTCAAGCCCGAGAACTGTAATGCCGACACGTTTACATTCAACGCTTTTTTTAATTGCTACGGCTACCCGTTTTGCAAAAATTACAAGTTCGCCAAGCGCGCTGTCGTTAATATCGAAAATATAGTCGGTTTCTTTTTTGGGAACAACCAATGTATGAGCCTTTGCAACAGGATTTATATCCAAAAAGGCATAATGATTTTCATCTTCGGCAATTTTGTATGATGGTATTTCGCCGTTTATTATTTTTGTAAAAATACTTGCCATAATTATTTAATTTATCGTGAAATTTTCAAAATCTTAAATTTTACAATGCCTGATGGAACCTGTACTTCTACTGCATCATTCACTTTTTTCCCGAGCAGCGATTTTGCTATTGGCGTGCCTACCGAAAGTTTACCTTCTTTTATATTCGCTTCCGATTCTGCAACAAGCGTATATTCCATAACGGCGCGTGTTGCTACGTTTTCTATTTTCACTTTTGTCATAATTTGAACTTGCGAAATATCAATTTTTGTTTCATCAATAATACGCGAATTTGCAAGTACGGACTCAAGATTGGAAATACGAAGTTCCAAAAGCCCCTGGGCTTCTTTTGCCGCATCGTATTCTGCATTTTCCGAAAGGTCGCCTTTGTCGCGCGCGTCGGCTATTTGCTGCGATATTTTAGGACGTTCAACGCTTTTTAACTGTTCAAGTTCTTTGCGCAAGCGCTGCAATCCTTCTTCTGTTACGTAATTTACAGTTGTCATAAATTTTATTTTTCAAAAACATTAATAAAAAAGAATCCCGAGTATCTCGGAACTCTATGTTTTTTTTACAAAGATAATTTATTTTGTCAAATATAAAAAATTTTAAGATAATTATTCTGTTTTATCTATAATTAAATATCAATTAAAATATTTAAGATTAATAATTTCGGAATAAATCAAAGCCTGACGTAAATCAAAATCGCGTAAAATTTCATTGTTGTTAATATCAGGGGTATTTTCCAAGCCTTTTATTTCGTTTTGAGATATTTCATCTCCGTTTGCTTCTTGTTCTGCTATTGATGCAAGCGCTGCTTCTATTTGTTCTTTTGTGAAAACAGGTGAACCTTCTTCCTGCGGAATCACATCTATTGTTTTCAACTTAACTTGGCTTGTACCTTGCTGTGTTTCAAATGTTTTTTCTTCATAATAATCGTTGGTTTCAAAATTTTTAAAATCTTCAAAAGGATCTTCGTATTCGTATTTTGGGGTATCGTATGATTGATGATTTTCTTCTTTTTTCTTTCTTCTTCCAAACAATCCCGGAAGTAAAAACAGGGCTATAAGCAGTAATTTTAAAATATCATCTGTTTCCATAATTTATTTTGCGTTTTTTCTCATCGCTTTTTGAGCGATTTTTTCATTCTTTTTGATACGTTTTCTTACATCATCATCTTGCCATTGCAAATGGCGTTTACGTTCTTTTTTCAGGTATTTTTGATATTCCTTTTCTTCTTTTTTTGCGTGCCTGATTTCTTCTTTTCTTGCTTTT
Source organism: Prevotellaceae bacterium (assembly GCA_031275825.1). Taxonomy (GTDB): domain Bacteria; phylum Bacteroidota; class Bacteroidia; order Bacteroidales; family UBA932; genus JAIRKV01. Next base: position 24,415 of record JAISOH010000103.1, read on the forward strand.
TGTTCCTGTTTTGCCCAGTAGCGAGTATTTTTCTCGCGCATACGCTGTTCTTTTTTAAGATCCGAACGATTGTTGACAGACTGATACGAATCATGCGATTGAGAAACCAATGGTTTGCGACTGACTTTTGATGTTGCGCCCGAATATTCCGTAATGTTCGATTTTTGCGAACGCCCCGAAGGTAACGATTCCGTAGAACAGGATGCCATAGGACACAGCGTCGCTCTTTTTGCGCACGATGCTGTCATCACAAAAATTATTAATATTGTTAGTCGTATTAGTGTTTTTTGCATTATCTTTGTTTTTTAATATTAATATCAGGCTGCTAAATTATAAAATTATTTTGATATGAGAATAAAATATACATGTTTTTTAACTTTTTTATTTTTGGTTTTGTCTTGCGGCAAAGATAAATATGAGGATAATATTCCTTATACAAAAGTGGATTTTCAAGTTTTCCTGCTTACGGATTTCAATAAAGTATTGACATCTCCGGGAGGAGTTGCCATTACAAGTTCGTGTCGTCACAACGGAGGAAAAAGTTGCGGATACAAAGACCACGGAATAATCGTTTGCCGAATGATGACATCCGACTCTTATGCTGCTTATGCAGGAACCTGTCCGATAGATTTGTCAAAACTTAATATAGTAAATGATGCTGTTTTGAAAGTGGAATGCAGCAAATGCAACAGAATTTTTGACCTCGAAAATAATGGATTGTCTGGAAATGCGCGATTGCACGGATACCAGATAACAATGTCCATAACAAATCAATCTTTTACCGTAACAAATTATTAAAATGCTCCGAAAAATTTGCAAATAAACAATTTTGCTGTCTTACTGCTTGATTATTGTTTGACCTGTTTTATTAAAAACTGTTGTGATTCTTGATGAAAAAATAAAAAATCTAATCCAAAAACTTGAAAAAGAAAAGAATAGTAGCTATTTGTTTATTTCTCCTTCCAAATTGACAGGACTGCTTTCATTACTGTCGTCCATGCTGGATAATTTATTGAATAAAAAATATTTCCCTATCAAAAAATGCTTTCTCCGCTGTAACTTTTTTACTGCAAAGAACACAAATAGTCCCTATCTTAAAAAGTAGAAATTTTCCAATGGCGTAATCTTTTTTGATTAATTTGTCTTGACATAAGAGCAAGCAGCACGTCATTGCGAACTGCGAAGCAGTGAAGCAAACCAGAAATTAAAATAGCAATGAAAAAGCGATGGATTTGTTAATAATTATATTATATCCTTTTTAAAGAGGGACTAAATAAGATATTTTTCAAACCACAGAAAGGATTATGAAAATTAGTGCACTTGAAAGGGGAAATTACAAATTTTCAACAATATAATTCACTTTTTTCGTAAAAAGCTGAAAACGTGTGATGCCTCCGTTGATACTGTGATTTTTGTCGGGATAAATCATCATGTCAAACTGTTTGCCTTCGGCAATGAGTTTTTTCGCCATCTCGTAAGTATTCTGTATGTGTACGTTATCATCTGCTGTGCCGTGAATCAAAAGTAATTTTCCATGCAATCGGTTTGCGTATGTTACCGGAGAATTTTTGTCGTAACCGTCGGGATTTTCCTGTGGAAGTCCGTTATACAGTTCGGTGTATATGCTGTCGTAAAATCGCCAGTTTGTAACGGGAGCAACTGCTATTGCCAGCTTGAATATTTCGTATGCCTGCAAAATACAGTTAAGCGACATGAATCCGCCGTAACTCCATCCCCAAATTCCTATTCGCTTAGAATCAACATAAGGCAGGCTGCCGATATGTTTTGCGGTTTCAATCTGGTCGATAACTTCATATTTTCCGAGTTGTCCGTAAGTTTGTTTGCGAAAATGTTCTCCTCTCCCACCCGTGCCTCTGCCGTCAACGCAAACCACAATATAACCTTTGGCGGCAAGAACCTGTTCCCAGTCAATTTTGAAAGAATTTCTTACTTCCTGCGAACCCGGTCCGCTGTATTGCGTCATTACGACAGGATATTTTGTGTTTTTATCGAAATTGGCAGGTTTAATAATGTATCCGTTGAGAGAGATTTTTTCGTCTGTATCGAATTGAAAAAACTCGCGTTTTGCGATGTTATACTCATCGAGCCGTTCACGAAGTTTTGCGTTGTTTTCCAAAGTTCGCAGCAGTTTACCATCGCTTGAATGCAGGGTAATCAAAAGCGGAGTATTGGCATCGCTGAAATAATTTATATAATATTTGAAATTTGTGCCGAAAACAGCCGAATTTGTACCGTTTTGTGCCGACAGCATTTTTTTATTGCTGCCGTCAAGGTTTATACAGTATAATTCGCGCTGCAAAGGCGATGATTCGCACGAAATGTAATAAACTGCTTTTCGAGTTTCGTCGCAACCTATAAATTCGGTGATTTCCCAATTTCCTTTTGTTACCTGATTTATAAGCTTTCCATTTATTGAATAACGGTACAGATGCATATAGCCGTCGCGTTCGTCTGTTACTAAAAATTCTTTGCCGCCGTTCAAAAATGTTAAAAAATTATCATCAACCCGTTCTATATAATATTCTTCGGTATTGCTGTAAATTGTTTGCATTTCACCGTTTTCGACATCTGCAAGCAATATGTCCAGATGGTTTTGTTTGCGGTTGAGGCGAATTATGCTCAATTTGTTTCCGTTCCATTTTATTCGCGCTATATACTGATTGGTTTCGTTGCCGATATTCATTTTTGTCGTATTTTTTGTTGAAATATCGTAAACAAGAATACTTACTGTTGAATTTTCTTCGCCTGCTTTAGGATATTTGAAACTTTGATTTTTAGGATACAATTCGTTATTGAACGTATTCATATTATATTCTTTTACACGACTTTCGTCGAATCGGTAAAATGCAATTTTTTTACTGTCCGGCGACCATTCAAATGCTCGTGTAAATTCATATTCTTCTTCATAGACCCAATCGGTATGACCGTTTATAATTTCGTTGTATTTGCCATCAAAAGTAATCTGCCGCTCATTTTCGCCGTTCAAAAACTTTATAAAAATATTATTATCGCGTACAAAAGCAATTTTAGTGCCGTCGGGTGAAAATTTTGCCGCTTTTTGCCGTCCGTTTAATGACAGAGGCTGGCATTGTCCGGTAGAAATATCGTAAACAAAATAATCGGCGGTAAACGAATGACGGTAAACAGGTTTTGAATTTGCTGTAAACAGTATTTTGGATTCATCTTCGCTGAATTCGTAATCTTCGGGTGAATTTTTGAGATTTAAATTTTTGAATATCACCAGTTTTTCAACAAATTCGCCTGTAGCGTATTTATATTTTGCAATAGAGCCGTCTTCTATCCTGATATAATGTTCGCCATCGTTAGTCGAGCGCAATCCGTAAACTGACTTTTGTACAAAAATGCGATTAACAAAAATATCTTCAAGACTGATATTCTTCCTGTTTGGAAAGGCATTTAAATTAAATAAAAATGCAAATAAAACAAATGATAAAATAATATGTTTTTTCATAAAATATTTTTTTGCAAAATTACATGAAATTTTCCAACTGCGCACAAACGAATAAAAATTGTGAGTAATATAAACTTATTTTATATAAAAAAGGAATCATTGCATCAATTTTCTCACTTATCTTATACACGCAGGCTTACTAATTCGAAGTTCAATTATTTTTCACAGGGTCAAATGATTCCCTATACAAAAGTAATCATTTTTTCATACAGCGTAAAGTTCGGGTAATTTTGTTGCAAGTAAACCGTATCAAAAACGGCGAAAAAATTATGGTATTCTTTAAAAGAATTTACAGAAGGAAATACAAATAAAAAAAGAAATGCAAAATTTGCATTTCCAAATGTTTGGTACAATTTCTGACTGTCAGTGTTAAGATAAATCTTCCGTATTGCCTGTTTTGCAAGACATGAGTCTTAATTTTATATGCTCTATGACAAAACCACTACTCTGACCGTGGAAAATTTAAATTCAGTTCTTTTATAAAATCAAAACAGAGTTTATCTTTCTTTTCCTTTATTTCATCTGCTTTTTTTATTATAAAATCCTATAATCTTTAAGTCTGCTTTAATGCAGCATTAAAGCCCCGCCAATCGCAAACAGTCGTTATAATCGAAGTCTTCAAAACTGTCGATTATCAAATCGGCGTTACCTGTGGCTTGTATGGCACGGCGCGAATTGGTTGTGGCAAGTGCTACAACTTTCATTTTAGCGTTTCGTCCTGCTTCTATTCCTGCAAATGAATCTTCAAAAACAATACAGTTTTTTACATCCGATTTCAAATCTTCGGCTGCCAGCAAATAACATTGCGGGTCGGGTTTGGAGCGTGTTACGCGATTGGCGCTGACAACGGTATCAAACCATGAATGCATGTTGAATTTTTTTATGATACGATTCAACTTTATGTTGTCTGAACTTGTTACAAGTCCTGTTTTTATACTGTTCAATTTCAACTGTTTTATAAAGGTTTCGGCGCCTGTAATCAGCGGACATTCCATTGCGGCTTCAAATTTCATACATTCTTCAACTATTTTATTTTGTTCGCCTGCTGAAAAATAATAAAAATATTTGTTCAGTATTTGCGACATTGTCTGTCCTTTTACTTTACCTGCAAAATTATATCCGAGATTATGCAATTCGCCCTGACTGTTCCAGAATTTGTCGTATTGCGGTTCGGAATCAATTATTACTCCGTCCAAATCAAACAATAGAGTTAAAAGTGAAGAACTATTTTTATTTTTCATTTTGTTTTTTTGTTATTTGCCTGAATTTAATTAATAATTGACAGTTGATAATTGATAATTTGTTTTGTTTAATATGTTTTTTCGTCTTATCATTATTTTCAATCATTTATCACTAACCACTAATTATCAATTTTCAACTGTCAATAATTCAATATTTAATATCCGAATATTTCTTCCTGTTTCAAAAATTTAATTTCGCCGAGCTGCCGTATTTTATTCAAATCAAGTTCTTTTGAATTGGACAGTATTCCGTAAAAATAAGTACGTCCCTTTATCCATTTTTCCTGAAATGCCTTAACATCCGCAAGCGTCATGTTTTGTACATTTTCGTAAATTACTTTGTTTCTGTCGTAATCAACGCCTATGTCTTTTGCATTCATGTACGACCGAAGTACGTCATCTTTTATTATGCGTTCGGTGCTCAACCGCGCAACAAGCGCTTTTTTTGCAATATTAAACGCTGTTTCGCTTTCGGGCATATTGTTTATAATGTCGTCGAAAGCGTCTATTGCTGCCGATACTTTATCGTTTTGGGATATAATGAAAGCGGAAAAAGTATAAGGCTTGCCTGCTCTGTTCGGTTCAGCCAGAAATGCGCTTGCCGAATACGCCAGACTGCGGGCTTCGCGCATTTCCTGAAATACAATGGAGTTCATGCCTCCGCCGAAATATTCATTGTACAGGGCAACGTTTGCATCGTTTGCCACGTTGAATATGTCGTTGCGGTTTGAATATTGTATGTAATATGTGTTTTTGGCATCGTATTCGGCTATGAAAACCTTATTTTCGGGAGTTTCCACATATTTTGATTCTGTTTTTTCGGTAATGGGAACAGGCGTTTCGGGAGTTTTGTGATATTTGTTTATCATATCAACAACTTCTCTACTTTCATGCGGTCCGTAATACAATATCGAATGTTCCCTTGTTGCCAAATCTTTGATTTTGGCAAGCAAATCTTCGGATTTCAGCGCTTTTAAATCATCGTTCGACAGGGTTGTGTTTTTTATATAGTTGTGTCCGTAAGCCAGATAACGCCGAAGCGCCGAGAAATTTGAGCGCTGAGTCAGTTTTGAATCTCTGCGTGATTTTTGTATATCAAATTTCAAATTTCCGAGAACTTCATCATCAGGCTGTGCATCGCTTACAAGTTCTTCCATAAGCTGCATTGCTTTGGGCATGTTTTCGCTCAGTCCGCTTATCCCTATGTAACATCTTTCTGCCTGAACGCTTGCGCTGAATGAACATGCTATATTGTAAAATTCTTTTTTGATTTCTTCGGGCGATTTGGTAGCTGTTCCGAGATAGTCAAGATATTTGAATGCCGTTCCTATTGTTGCATCGCTGTTGGAGCCGAGTTCAAAAACATATTGCAAACTGAACAGTTCGGTGCTTTCATTTTTTTTGTAAAGTACGGGAATATTCGATTTTGCCTCAGTTTTTTTCATATCTTTATCAAAATCCACGAAAACAGGTTCGATTGGTTTCACCTGCGAATTTTGTATCTCTTTCAGAAAATTGCTTGCTTCATCGCGATTTGTGGCAATAGGCGTAATTTGCGGTTTTTCTATTTTCTTTTGATTCGGATCCTGTCCCTGATGTTTGTAAACGACAACATAATTGCTGTCGCCGAATTTTTCGTTTGCGAATTTTACAATATCATCTTTTGTAATTTTTTCCAAACGTTTAACAACATTCACCTGTTTTTCCCATTCTATGCCGTTTATAAAGGCATCGACAAAGGCATCCGCGCGTCCGTAATTCGAATCAAGATAATTTATGAGTTGCAATCTGTAATTATCTACGGATGCTTTCAATAAAGTTTCATCAAAATCGCCGCTACGAAGTTTTGCCACTTCGCTCAACAGTAAATCTTTTGCTTCGTCAAGCGTTTGACCTTCTTTCGGCGTTGCCTGCATCATCAGCAGTCCGTAGTCGCCAAACATATTTTGATAAGCGTATGCATTCAGAACTTTCTGCTGCTGCATAAGGTTCATGTCAATCAGTCCTGCCTGCCCGTTATATAAAATGCTTGATGCGATTTCCGCCAAATCGGCATCGGCGCTGTTTGCTCCGTCAAGCCGCCAAGCCAGAGTTACTCTTTCGGCTTCAAGTCCGGTAACTTCTTTTACAACAGGCGTTGCGATGGGTTCTTCAGGTTTAACTTCGAGTTTGGGAAGATTTTCGTTTGGTTTAAATTCGCCGAAATATTTTTTTATGATATTGATTGTTTCGTCGGGGTCGAAATCTCCCGAAAGGCATATTGCCATATTGTTCGGAACATACCACTGCCTGTAAAAGTTTTTGATGTTTATTATCGATGGATTTTTCAACTGTTCCTGAGTTCCCAGCACGGTTTGCGTTCCGTAAGGATGATTGGGATACAGTCCGGCAAGTATGTTTTGAAGAATTTTGCGCGAATCGCTTGTCAACGAAATATTGTATTCTTCGTAAACTGTTTCCAGTTCGGTATGAAATCCGCGAATAACGACATTTGCAAATCTGTCGGCTTGAATTTTTGCCCAGTTTTCAATCTGGTTACTCGGAATGTCTTCCGTATAACAGGTAACATCGTAACTTGTATAGGCGTTGGTTCCGTTTGCTCCTATTGCCGACATTAGTTTGTCGTATTCGTTTGGAATTGCTATTTTTGATGCTTCGTAACTTATGCTGTCGATTTTTGCATAAATCGCTTTCCTTTCGGCATCATCTGTTGTTTTGCGATATGTTTCAAACAGATTTTCGATTTCATCCAGCAAAGGTTTTTCTGCTTCATAATTTGTAGTTCCGAAACTTTCAGTTCCCTTGAACATCAGATGTTCGAAATAGTGAGCAAGTCCGGTAGTTTCGGCAGGGTCGTTTTTTGAACCTGCTCTAACTGCAATGTAAGTTTGAATTCTCGGCAGTTCGCTGTTTACTGCCATATAAACTTTCAAACCGTTATCCAGCGTGTAAATGCGTGCCTTGACAGGATCGCCTTTTACAGTTTCATAATCTTTCTTCGTGTTGCACGAAGCTGTTGCAATTACTACTGTCAGTATTGCAATTAATTTAAATTTTAGTTTCATAAATTTCATATTAAAATCATTAAATTCAGTATTATTATTTTTTATAAATAAAATTTTCATATTAATCGAAATATTTGCTTATTTGCGATATTGCCGGTGAAAATGTAAACATTATTACTCTGTCGTATGCTTTTATTTCAATATCATCTGCCGCAATAATGCTTGTATCTCCGCGAATTATTCCACATATAATGGCATCCTGAAAATCGATCTCTCCTATTTTCTTTTTAGTTGACATGCTTCCCGGTTTTACAATAAATTCAAGAACTTTGGCGTCCGAGCCCGGCAAATATTTTACTGTTTGCACGTCAGAGTCTATTGTAAATCTGAAAATTTTACTTGCCGCAATAATTTTTTTATTGATAACAGTGTCTATTCCTACATCTTCGGCAAATTTTATGTAATCAATGTTTTCAACTTCGGCAATCGTTTTTTTCACTCCCAGACGCTTTGCCGACATGCATGTCAGAATATTTATTTCCGAACTTCCCGTAACTGCAACAAAAGCGTCCATGTTTTTTGCTTCTTCTTCAACAAGCAAATCCATGTTTCGTCCGTCTCCACTTATAACCAGTGATTTGGGAAGATTTTCGGCAAGTTTTTCGCATTTTTCCATATCGTTTTCAATAATTTTTATGTTTGTTCTGTCTTCAAGTTCGCGTGCAACTCTGATTCCTATGCGGCTTCCGCCGAGTATCATTAAATTACGCACATTAACATTTATTTTTCCGCAAACATGTAAAATATTGTCGGCGTGTTCGCTGTCGGCAATAAAATAAATGCTGTCGCCAATCCGAAATTCATCGGTTTGGTTTATTATTGATGTATTTCCGTTGCGTGAAATTGCAATAATCTTATATTGAATGTTACTGTTTTCCGATTTCAAAAATTCCGCCGTTTTGCCAATCAAAGGCGCTCCTTCTTCAAGTTTTGCAACTATCAGCTGCAATTTTCCGCCCGAAAAATCAATATATTCGGATGTTCCCGTCTGGCGCAGCAGTTTAATAATTTCGTTGGATGCAATACGTTCGGGATAGATTAAATAATCTATTCCGAGATTTAAAAAAATTTCCTTGTTGTAAGGGAAAAGATATTCATTATTATTTATTCGCGCTATTACGCGTTTTGCGCCCAAAGTTTTTGCCAGCAGCGCGCAGGTAATATTCATATCCTGATCTTCTGCCGGATTTACTGCAATAAATAAATCTGTGCGTTTTATATTCGCTTCGTTTAAAACTGATATGGACGTAGGCAATCCGTTAATAGTAAGCACATCCGCAACAGATTCAACTTTGCGAAGCCGTTCTTCTTTCGAATCAATTACAGTAACATCATGATAGGCATTGGTAAATAATCGCGCCAAATAAAGACCTACTTCTCCTGCTCCGGCAATTACAATTTTCATTTTTTTAATATTTTATACCGCACAAAGATAATATAAATTAATAAAAAAATTAATAATTTCATATTAATAAGCGGTAAATTTGGTAATAATAAAATGTCATTTAATTACGAATATTTTATTTTTTTCATTTAATTTACTTATTATCAGTCGATAATAAATTAAGCGCTATTATTTTCGATTTCCATTTATAAAACTCTGAAAAAGAAATAAATTAAACAAACACAAACAAAAAAAGTAAAAATTGTTTTAATTCCAAATAAAAAGTTTTCCGAATTTAAAAAATAAAAAGTACATTTGCGCCGTGAAATAATCATGTAAAACATAAAATATGGATATAACAAAACGTATTGAAATTGATGATGTTGTAATTCGTTTTTCCGGCGATTCCGGCGATGGAATGCAACTTACAGGAACACTGTTTGCCGATACTGCAGCATTGCTTGGCGATGGCGTATCTACTTTTCCCGATTATCCTGCCGAAATTCGAGCTCCGCAAGGTACTGTTTCGGGAGTTTCGGGATTTCAGGTTCATGTTGGCAGTGGAATTGTGCGCACTCCGGGCGATTACTGTGATGTGCTTATTGCTATGAACCCTGCCGCCTTGCGCGCAAATGCAAAATGGGCAAAAAAAGGAGCAACAATAATAGTTGATGCTGACGAATTTAACGAAAAAACCGTTCAGCGGGCGGGATTTTCCACTTTAGAGCCTTTTGAAGAACTCGGATTGCAGGACAATAACATAATTTTTGCTCCGATAACATCTTTGACAAAAGAAAGTTTGAAAGACAGCGGTATGGACAATAAGGCAATAGTGCGAAGCAAAAATATGTTTGCACTTGGAATTTGCTATTTTATTTACGACCATCCTTTTGAATTTACTTTCAAATACTTCAAAAATAAATTCAAAAAGAAACCGGAATTAATTGAACCCAACAAAAAAGTACTTGTGGCTGGATATAACTATGCAGCCAATACTCATGCCCATGCCAATACGTATAAGATAGTATCGAAAAAGAAAGAAAAAGGAATATACAGAACCATAAGCGGAAATCAGGCTACAGCATGGGGATTGATTGCCGCAGCCGAAAAAGCAAATCTGCCTTTGTTTTGCGGTTCATATCCTATTACGCCGGCAACAAATATATTGGAAGAATTGGCAATACACAAAAATTTGAATGTTAAAACTCTACAGGTTGAAGACGAAATAGCCGGAATTTGCACCGCAATAGGAGCCGCTTTTGCAGGAAATTTTGCAGTAACAACAACTTCAGGTCCCGGACTTTCGTTAAAATCGGAAGCGCTGGGGCTGGCTGTAATGACCGAACTGCCTCTGGTTGTTGTTGATGTTCAACGGGGAGGACCTTCAACGGGTTTACCTACAAAAACCGAACAGTCTGACCTTAGTCAGGCATTATACGGACGAAACGGCGAATGTCCTCTTGTGGTAATAGCGGCAAGCAGTCCGTCAGACTGTTTTCATTACGCTTTTCATTCCGGAAAAATAGCAATGGAACACATGACTCCCGTTATTTTACTCACCGATGGATTTATAGCAAACGGATCCGAACCATGGAAAATTCCATCAATGAAAGATTATCCCGCAATATCTCCGCCTGTTGTTCCCGAAAGCGATACGGATTATAAGCCATACAAACGCGACGAAATCCGTTTGGCGCGCCGCTGGGCTTTGCCCGAAACAAAAGGACTTGAACATCGCATAGGCGGTCTGGAAAAAGACTTTATTACAGGCGAAGCATCTCACGATCCTGTAAATCATCAAAAAATGGTTGATATTCGCGCCGCAAAAGTTGCACGAATACAGGATTTTATTCCCAATCAGGAAATCATCGGAGATTCAGTCGGCGATCTTTTGGTTGTAGGCTGGGGAGGAACTTTCGGACATTTGTTTTCTACGGTTGATTATTTGCAAAAAGAAGGTAAAAAAATCAGTCTTGCGCATTTTAACTATATCAATCCTCTTCCGAAAAATACAGGCGAAATATTTAAAAATTTCAAAAGAATTATTGTATGCGAATTAAATCTCGGACAGTTTGCCGACTATTTGCGAAGCGAATTTTATAACATCCGGTTTGAACAGTACAATAAAGTTCAGGGATTACCGTTTACGATAGCAGAATTGAAAGAAAAATTTGAACAATTATTGAAATAAAATAAATAAAAACAGAATACTAAAAAACAAAAAATGGAATATACACAACAAGATTTTAAAAGCAGTATGGAGATAAAATGGTGTCCGGGTTGCGGCGATTATGCAGTATATGCAGCCGTACAGCGTGCACTTCCTGTTGTAGCAAAAGAACTGAACTATACCAAAGAAAGATTTGCGTTTGTTTCTGGAATAGGCTGTTCATCGCGTTTTCCGTATTATGTAAACTGCTACGGATTTCACGGAATACACGGACGCGCTTCGGCAATATCAACAGGCGTTAAAGTTGCAAATCCACACCTTAGCGTTTGGCAAATAACGGGCGACGGCGATGCTCTGGCTATTGGCGGAAATCACTTTATTCACGCTATTCGCAGAAATATTGACATAAATATCCTTCTGTTCAACAATCAAATTTACGGATTGACAAAAGGACAGTATTCTCCAACATCAAAACTCGGAATGATAACCAAAACATCTCCATACGGAACGGTTGAACATCCCTTTAATCCGGGAGAATTGATAATAGGAGCGCGCGGAACGTTCTTTGCGCGTTCTCTGGATGTTGAAATAAAATTGTCAACCGAAATCATGGTAGAAGCGGCAAAACACGATGGAACATCGGTAATGGAAATGCTGGTAAACTGCGTCATATTTAACGACAAGGCTCACGGATATATTTCCGACAGGGAAAATCGCGAAGACAGAACAATCGTACTGCATCACGGGCAACCAATGATTTTTGGTAAAAACAAAGATAAAGGACTTGTTCTCGACAAAGAGAACATGAAACTTAAAGTGGTGGAAATTGGTAAAAACGGAATTACAGAAAAAAATATTCTGGTACATAATGCCGAAAATCAGGATACGGGAATACACATGATGCTTGCAGGAATGAAAATGCCGGAAATGCCCGTTGCGCTCGGAATTATTCGTAATGTAAAAGATAAAACATACGACGATAACGTGCGCGACCAGCTCGAAGAAGTTAAAGCAAAAGCAAAAGTGCATTGCGTTGACGACCTTTTAAACAGCGGGGCAACATGGGAAGTGGAATAAGACAATATTAGAAATATCAAAATAGAATATTATCGGCTAAATTTTTTAACAATATCTTAAAAAATTTAGCCGAAGTATTTGATAATTATAAATTTTAGATAATTCGCCTGAAAAATTCCGAAACGGCACTATCAACAGCATGGAGTAGCGCCCTGTGCTGATTAGATTTGTTTACAAACATCCTGAATTTATATAACCGTTCATTAAATCTTGTCAAATGCAATATTTCCTGAATACACAATATGTTATGAGCTAATTAAGATATAACTCCCGAACCTACAAGTTCGTCGCCATCATACCATGCGGCAAACTGACCTGAAGTTATTCCACGTTGAAATTCGTCGAAAATTATATACAAACCCTCTTTTTTTTGTACAAGTTTTGCTTTCTGCAAAGGTTGACGGTAACGAATACGTACAAGATAATTGCGTTCTTCGTCTGTTTGCATCAATAAATCATTATGCATGTAATGAATTTCGTTTTTATAAATAAACAGCGCCTTGCGAAATAATCCCTGATGATTGAAACCTTCGCCGACATAAAGAGTATTTGTTTCAACATCAATGCCTATAACAAAAAGCGGTTCAATACGCCCGCCGATATTTATGCCTTTGCGCTGTCCAATGGTAAAGAAGTGAGCGCCATTGTGCGTTCCTATCTTTTTTCCCGAATTTGGTCGATAAATATATGGTTCTGCAAGTTGTTCAACAGTTTTATCGTTGATATTTTGATGATATTTTTCGTAATAATCAGGTAAAATTTCAACAGTATTTCCATGTTTTACAGATAATTGCTGCTGTAAAAAAACGGGCAAATCAACTTTTCCCACAAAACAAATTCCCTGTGAATCCCTGCGTTCGGCTGTCGGCAAATTTTGTTCGGATGCAATGCGTCTCACTTCGGGCTTTGTAAGATGTCCAACAGGAAACAGTGCTTTTGCAAGCTGTTGTTGCGAAAGCTGACAAAGGAAATAACTCTGGTCTTTATTTTTATCTGTTCCTGCAAGCAGTGAATATACCGTTTTTCCATCAACAATTTTTTCGGATTTGCGGCAATAATGACCTGTTGCAACAAAATCGGCGCCCAGTTTTATAGACTCTTTCAGAAAAACATCAAATTTTATTTCACGATTGCAAAGTACATCGGGATTTGGCGTTCGTCCTTTTTCGTATTCCGAAAACATATAATCAACAACGCGTTTTCTGTAAATTTCGCTTAAATCTACTGAATGAAAAGGAATATCAAGTTTTCTGGCGACAAGTCGCGCAATGTCCAAATCGTCTTTCCACGGACAGTCGCCGTGCAGCGTACCTGTTGTATCATGCCAGTTTTGCATAAACAAAGCAATTACATCGTGTCCCTGCTTTTTTAAGATATAAGCAGCAACGCTTGAATCAACGCCTCCCGAAAGTCCTACTGCAATTCGCATGATTGTATAATTTTTAGCAGATAATTTTTAAAAATGTATTCAAGAAAAATATTTTAAACCATAAAATAAAAAAAGGGTAAGCTGCTTATATCGCACCGCTACAACCATCTACCCTTGCTACCTTCCGATCCTGGGGGATTCGACAGGAGCTGGTCGTATAAGACTTACCCGGGCGCAAAAGTAATAAAAAAATCTTTATTACAATTCTATTTTGTATATTTGTGCAAAATTTATCAAAGAAAATAAAAAATATTCTGATTTTCACGTAATAAAAAATAAAAATATGGAAATGATAAAATCTGATTTTGAAAAAAGAAATAATTTCGAGTCGTACAGAATGGCATCAACGTTTGGGTTGATAATGGGTTTGGCAATATCTGCCATTCATTTTATTTTTTATTTGCTCGAAGGTAAAATAAACAGTTCCTTTGCCGTAACGGTATTAACATTGATTGCGGTTATAATTGTAATATACAAAGCAACGGTTAAATACAGAAATGTTTCAGGCGGATACATTTCATACTGGAATGCTTTTGTATATGGAGTAAAGATATTTTTGTTTGCTGGAATTATCGGCGCAGTATATTCATACGTGTTCAGCAATATCGACCCTGATTATGCTTACAGGCAAATTGAATTAATAAGACAGCCCTTGTTGAATGCCGAATTTGCGTCCGCTGAAATAGTGGATAAAATGATTTCGACTATGAAAGAAGATATGGATTATCAAATGCAGCATCCTTTTCAGTCGGCTTTATCGGCAATATTATGGAATACTTTTTCAGGAGCATTGTTCTGTTTTATTTCATCTGCATTTTTGAGAAAAAACAAACCGGAAACAATAAACGAATCGTAATAATATTTTCAAAACAAATTATAAATTAATTATATATGGATATTTCAATCATAGTTCCGCTGTACAACGAAGAAGAATCATTGCCCGAACTTGTAGAATGGATTGAGCGTGTGATGAATGAAAACAGATTTTCGTTTGAAATTATTTTAGTTGATGACGGCAGCATCGACAATTCGTGGAATATTATCGAAACGCTTCACTCGGGCAGAGATTACATACGCGGAATAAGTTTTCGTCGAAATTATGGAAAATCAGCGGCTTTGTATTGCGGGTTCAATGTTGCAAAAGGAGATGTTGTAATAACAATGGACGCCGACTTGCAGGACAGTCCCGACGAAATTCCGGAACTTTACAAAATGATTAAAGATGAAGGATACGACCTTGTTTCGGGATGGAAAAAGAAACGCTATGACTCGAAACTGTCGAAGAATATTCCATCAAAATTTTTTAACCGTATAACTCGAATAATATCAGGAATTAATCTGCACGATTTTAATTGCGGATTGAAGGCATACAAGTCGAAAGTTGTGAAAAGTATAGAAGTTTACGGCGAAATGCATCGTTACATTCCCGTGCTTGCAAAACAGTCGGGTTTTAAAAAAATAGGAGAAAAGGTTGTTCAGCATCGCCCCCGCAAATACGGAACTACAAAATTCGGCATGTCGCGGTTTGTAAACGGTTTTCTTGATTTAACAACAATAACGTTTATAACAAAATTCGGCAAAAAACCCATGCATTTTTTCGGAGTGGTCGGAACTGTAATGTTTCTGCTTGGAGGCGGCATTGCCCTTTGGCTTATAGCGCGTAAACTTTACTGCATATCAAACGGAATTGATTTTAGAGATGTAACATCTCAACCGCTGTTTTATATTGCTCTGGTAACAATAATTATTGGAGTTCAATTATTTCTGGCGGGATTTCTGGGCGAACTTATTTCGCGCAGTTCAAATGAACGCAACAAATATTTCATCGACAAGGAAATTTGACAAACAGGCATAATTTTTAACATTATGGCGCGATATTTTCTACAACTTTCTTACGATGGAAGCGATTTTCACGGATGGCAAATTCAGCGTAATGCAAATACCGTACAGGCTGCGCTTGATGCCGCTTTGACAGTTTATCTTCGCGAAAAAATTGAAACAACAGGCGCCGGACGTACAGACACAGGCGTACATGCAAGTTTTTTTGTTGCGCATTTCGACTGCTCGTGCGAAAATCTGGAAAAAAATCAACCAACGCATTTACACAAGTTAAATTCCATTTTGCCCAAAAGTATTGCCTTAAAAAAAATCAAAAAAGTTCACGAAAATGCAAATGCCCGATTTGATGCGGTATCGCGAACATACTGTTATTACATGCACAGGTTGAAAAATCCGTTTAACATTCCGTATTCCGTATTGTTAACCGGAAATGCGAATATTGATTTAATGAACGAAGCGGCAAAAAAACTTTATGATTATACCGATTTTACAAGTTTCAGCAAGTTGCACACAGACGTAAAAACAAATAACTGTATCATAACGAAAGCCATGTGGAGCGAAGAAAACGAAAAGTTGATTTTTACAATCACTGCAAACCGTTTTTTGCGGAATATGGTAAGGTCAATAGTCGGAACATTGCTGGATGTAGGAAAAAAACGTATTACCGTTGATGATTTTTGCAAAATAATAGAACAGAAAAACCGGTGCGCCGCCGGAAAATCTGTTGCGGCAAAAGGTTTGTTTCTGGTTGATATTAAATATCCTTACGACATTTGACAATAACTTTGCCGCCATCAAAAAGAGTTGTTGCAAAAAGATAAATATCGCCGCCGTCAGCAATATTTAATTTTTTGCGTAAACCGGCAACCGACAAAGGAAAATTGCGAACTGTTATGTTTGCCTGTTTTATGTTTTTCAGATTATTTTTCAATTCGGTTTTGTTAAACGAAAAAACATTTTCGACAATAAAAATTCTTCCGCAAAAGTCGTTAATAAAAATATCGGAAGTATAAATCTTGCTGCTGGCATTTATGGCTTTTAAATTAAATTTTTTTGCAACGCTTTTGAATCCTCCCGATTTTTGAACGGCTGCATTAGGCTCGTATAAATA
This sequence comes from Prevotellaceae bacterium, assembly GCA_031275825.1. Classification (GTDB taxonomy): domain Bacteria; phylum Bacteroidota; class Bacteroidia; order Bacteroidales; family UBA932; genus JAIRKV01. The sequence continues at coordinate 41,224 of JAISOH010000103.1, forward strand.
TCTTTGAACATTCTGTACAAAATCGTATTCATTATTTTTTTCGTCAACAGGATTAAACGAAAAAATTTGTCTGCTTTTGCCTGTCATATTCACGCATACGATTTCAATATTTGCCTTTTCATTATTTTGTTCCAGCCTGACAAGCAATTCCTTACATTCATTTTTTACCGCTACAACATGTATTTGCGTTATATTGTTCAATTTTCTTTCCAGTTCGACAATATCAAAAACCGGTGAAAGTTTTATAAGAATACTTTTTGATTTTTTAAGAATAATATCTTTGATTTTCAAAATATCAGGAGAACAGTTTTCAATCAAAATTTCCTTTTTATTGTTTTTACGGCGTGACGGGTCGATATAAATACAGTCGAAATTTGCAGCATTTTCAAGAAATTTGTCGCTGCTGCAATTTATAATATTTATATTTTTCAATCCTAATATATCAAAATTATATTTTGCAAGTTTTGATAAATATTCATCTTTTTCGACATAAAAAGAATTATTGAAATTTTGCGATATAAAGGAAAAATCTATACCTGAACCGCCGGTCAAATCTGCAAAATTTTCGCCTTTGCACAGGCTTGCCTTGTATTTTGCCGTTATTTCCGACGAACATTGTTCAAGAGATATTCTGGGCGGAAAAACAAGTTTGTCGTTTAAATACCACGAAGGAATTTTTTCTTTTGTCTGTTGCCGCGCAGCAATCTGTTCGAGAGCAAAACGGATATTAATTTCCGAATTTTGTTTTACCGCCAAAGCAAGCAAATACGAATCATCCTTAATATGCTGCCGTATAAAATTTTGTGTTTGCTCATTGATGTTAAAAAAATTATTGTAATCGGTTACCAATTTAATTGATTTTAAATAGAAAATAAATATGTCAAATATCTGAAACTGCTTCAACAGTAAAATAACATACAGCAATCATTTCCATTGATATTGAGTAAATGTTAAAATATTCATGTTGCTGATATTTAATGCAAAGATAGTATATTTATTTTGAATGTAAAAAAACAAAAATGTTTTTTTGACATTATCTGCTTCAAAGACTTGGATATTGAAAGCAGTTAACAGCATGTTAAAACATAAAAAATGTATTTTTTGCTTTTAGAATTATACATTATTATTAATTTTGCAATGCAAAAATTGGAAAATTATGACATTAATAAAATCTATTTCAGGATTTAGAGGCACAATAGGCGGAAAAGCCGGCGAAAATTTTACGCCCGTGGATATAGTAACTCTTACATCGGCTTATGCGCAATTACTTAAACAGCAATATCCAGATAAAAAACTGAAAGTTGTAGTCGGCAGAGATGCCCGAATATCGGGAGAAATGGCGGCTTTGCTTGTCATCGGTTCGCTTTTGGGTTCCGGCGTTGATGTTGTAAACATTGGTCTTGCAACAACTCCATCAACCGAGCTTGCCGTAGTTTACGAAAATGCGGATGGTGGAATAATTCTTACTGCAAGTCATAATCCAAAACAGTGGAATGCTCTGAAACTGTTGAACAGTAAAGGTGAATTTTTGAATAATGACGAAGGAAAATCTTTGCTTCAAATTGCCGATAAATCGGAATATCCGTTTCCAGATGTTGACGAAACAGGAAAAATAGTAAAAGAATATAATTTTAACGATATTCATATAAAAATGGTTTTGAACAGTCGCTTTGTCGATGCGGATGCAATAATAAAAGCAAAATTCAAAATTGTTGTTGACGCCGTAAATTCTGTTGGCGGAATAATTATTCCTCAACTGCTTAAAAAACTTGGAGTTGATGTTGTTGAACTGAATTGCGAACCAACAGGAAATTTTGCGCACAATCCCGAACCGCTTCCCGAAAATCTAACGGAAATTTCAAAAAAAATAATAGAAAAAAAAGCGGATATCGGCATTGTTGTTGACCCTGATGTTGACCGTCTGGCTTTGGTTTGCGAAAATGGTAAAATGTTTGGCGAAGAATATACGCTTGTTTCTGTCGCCGATTATGTTTTATCAAAAACACAGGGCAATGCGGTATCAAATATTTCGTCTTCGCAGGCGCTTCGAGATGTTGCCGAAAAGCACGGAGGACAATATTTTTCATCCGCCGTAGGCGAAGTAAACGTTGTTGCAAAAATGAAAGAAGTAAATGCGGTTATCGGCGGCGAAGGAAACGGAGGCGTTATTTTTCCCGAATTTCATTACGGGCGAGACGCTTTAATCGGAATAGCTCTGTTTCTTACAAATCTTGCAAATAAAAAAATAAAAGCATCGGAACTTCGCTCAACATATCCCGATTATTTCATGTCAAAAAATAAAATCGAATTAACGCCGAATATTGATATTGATAAAATTTTTGAACAGATAAAACAAAAATATTCATCTCAAAGAATAACAAATATTGATGGTATAAAAATTGATTTTGACAATGAAAAAATGTGGGTTCTTTTACGTAAATCAAACACAGAACCGATTATTCGCATTTATTCCGAAGCCTGCGATATTAAAGCAGCCGACAGGTTGGCAAAAGGAATAATTGATGATATTATATTAGACATTAAATATAGATTAAAATAATAAAGCATTTGATTTCATTGATATACGAAAATTGTGGAAACCGCAGGCAACAAGCATGACCAAATCGTCGAAACCAAATTTATAACAGCGAAGGCGTTCTTTGATAATACGACATCGTTTCGCTCAACCAATGGCGTGTTCCACGATAATGCGAAACGGGGAATATTTCCCTGCTTTCACGCTTTTGTTAAGCCGTCAACTGTTTTCTTTTAGGCTTTTTGCCGGCATCCCGACTGTCACATACCTGGGATTATGTATCAAAAATCCTGTGTCTTGCATAAAGTTATCCCTGCGGGCAGGCGCAAAGGATGCTCATCGGTTATCTTTTTATCGTGAACAGAACCGTCAAACGTGCGTGAAAGCCATAAAATCCGCTTTTGAGCCTTGCATAACAG